>NZ_JBVAYE010000019.1:0-16213 GCF_055413545.1 Lactiplantibacillus sp. 3062 | reverse complement strand
CATGCGAAGGGACAATGGCTTGTTTTGAACGGTTAATGAAAAAAGTACAAATTTCAGGAAGGATGCTGTTAGTATGCAACAACCAATTAATTATATTATGAATATCATGCACCTTGAACGGGACTTAAAACGACTTACGTCGAACTGGTCGTCCGCCACAGGGCTTAGTTTGAACGAGTTACGGATCTTAGTTTATGTCGAACAACATCCTGGTATCCAGATTGGTGATGTGGCAAATGCGTTGAATGTGGCGAAAGCCTCGTTGGCACAAAATATTGGCACCTTGATAACCCAAGGATGGTTGAAAAGTCAACCAATTAAACAAGACCGGCGTTTACGGGTCTTAACGCTTACGAAGGCTGGTCAGGATCGAATGAAGGATGTTGATGCACAATTGACTAAATCACTTGACACGACACCAGCAACACAGTTAGCGGATCAATTATCAGCTTTGCAATTATAGGCAGATGTACACGTTCACGGATATTAAGTGAAGTAATATCCTTAACGCGGGATAAAGGGGAGACTCTTTGTCCCGCGCTTTTGTTTTAGCACTTAATAGTGGGGAGCATTATAGGTTAACAATTACTTTGTTTAGTTTACTCTAGGTTAAGTAATTTAAACTTAATAAGATTGATTGAGGTGTAATGGAGCGTATGCATTATAATGTTGAACCGCTAAGAACGGACCAAGAAATCGATGATTTTTTATGGGCTGTTTCACAAGCGCGTTATGGGGAGCGTAATCGCATGATTGTTTTGGTTGGAATTAACACGGGATTACGAATGAGTGATATTTTACGACTGAAGGTTGGGCAAGTACGTGGCAAAGATCGTGTTATGATCATGGAACAAAAAACGGGCAAGAAGCGCTGGTTGTTTTTGAAAAACCTCAAAACGGAATTAGCCCACTTTACGCGGTATCGGGGGGCAAATGAACCGTTATTCTGTAGTGGTCGGGGCGGAGCTTTAACCGTTAATGGTGTCTATCGAGTCTTTCAGACGGCCGGTGAGTACCTGGAGCGGGATGATATTGGTACGCACACGTTGCGCAAGACATTTGGCTATCATTATTATCAAAAGACTCGTGACATTGCCGGATTGATGATGATTTTCAATCATTCGAGCGAGCAGGTGACAAAACGCTATATTGGCATTGAGCGTGATAATTTGGAACGACAATTATGGGACTTTAAATTAGGCGTTTAATTATGGCAGAGACGCGGGCTATTCATAGCGACTCAATGAGGATTTGAGGTAGGCACAAAAAAGAGCCAGAAGTGTAAACGATTGTTTACGCTTCTGGCTCTAAATTTAATTATCTTATTCGGACTTCGTCTCAGCCGCCAAAACAATCTTGCCGTCTTCAACTTTTGCAACCATGTTCTTAACGTCGCCGTGGTCCAAATAGAAATCGGCGATGCGATCTTCGATTTGTTCCTGGATAACACGCCGGAGTGGGCGAGCCCCCATCTGAGGGTTGTAACCTAGTTCAACGAGTTTTTCCTCGACAGGTTCTGTGACGTGGACGTGTAAGCCTTGGTTAGCTAACATGCCGTTGACATCTTCGATCATCAAACCAACAATTTTCATCAAGTTTTCCTTAGATAAAGCGTTGAATTGAATGATGTCATCGAACCGGTTTAAGAATTCTGGCTTGAAGTAGTCCGTCAACCGGCTAGTGATATCGTGCGTCTTGCCTTCAGCAGCGGCACCAAAACCGACATTAGCTTCACTGTCGCCAGTCCCAGCGTTGGAAGTCATGATGATGATCGTATCTTTGAAGCTGACAGTCCGACCTTGTGAGTCGGTCAGCCGGCCATCATCGAGGATTTGCAAGAACATGTGCATGACATCCGGATGAGCCTTTTCAACTTCGTCTAGTAAGACTAGGCTATATGGATGACGACGAACCTGTTCAGTTAACTGACCGGCTTCTTCATAGCCGACATAGCCAGGCGGTGAACCGATCAACTTAGCCACTGAATGTGGTTCCATGTATTCACTCATGTCAAACCGAATCATGGCATCTTGAGAACCAAACAGTTCCTTAGCAAGTTGTTTAGCCAATTCAGTTTTACCAACCCCGGTTGGGCCGACAAACATGAAGGAACCAATTGGCCGGCCAGTTCCGTTCAGACCGATTCGATTACGCCGGATGGCCCGGGCAACTGCTTCAACCGCTTGGTCTTGACCAATAACCGTACTCTTAAGGTCGGGTGCTAAGGTCTTCATTTGAGCCTGTTCCTTAGCCTGCAAGTCACCAACTGGAATACTTGTCTTTTCTTCGACAATTTGTTCCATGTCCTTGACTGTTACAGTGGCAGTATCGTTATTAGGCTGGTCTGAACTTTCATCGGGCTTAGCTTTTTCTAACTTAGCAACTTGATCGCGATAGTAGGCGGCTTTTTCGTAGTCTTCCTTCTTCAAGGCGTCCTGTTTCTGCTTTTCCGCCTCGTCGATCTTTTCTTGAATCGTCTTTGGATCGACCGTCTTCAACGTCAAGTTCTTACGTGAACCAGCTTCATCGAGTAAATCGATGGCCTTATCAGGTAAGAAACGATCTTGAATGTAACGATTTGACAACTTGACGGCTGCCACAATGGCATCTTGATCGTATTTAACGTGATGATAGTCTTCGTACTTCTTCTGAATGCCTTCGAGAATCTTGATAGATTCTTCCACGCTCGGTTCGTTGACCGTGACCGGTTGGAACCGGCGAGCGAGGGCGGCATCCTTTTCGATGTCACGGTATTCGTTTAATGTCGTGGCCCCAACTAATTGGAAATCACCACGGGCAAGGGCGGGTTTCAGGACGTTCCCAGCATCCATACCACCTTCAGCATTACCGGCACCCATGATTTCATGGATTTCGTCAATGAAGAGGATGATATTCGGATTGCTTTGAACTTCCTTCATTAATTGTTGCATTCGTTGTTCAAATTGACCTCGAATACCGGTACCTTGAACAAGGGAAGCCACGTCCAAACGAATAATTTCTTTATCTAACAGTTTTTGTGGAACTTGACCAGAAACGATTTTCTGTGCTAGTCCTTCCACGACCGCCGTTTTACCAACCCCAGCTTCACCAATTAAAACGGGGTTATTCTTGGTCCGGCGATTCAAAATCTCGATAACCCGATTAATTTCGGTATCGCGACCAATCACTGGATCGATTTTGCCCTGTTTAGCTTGCGCTGTTAAGTTGAAGCCGTATTGGCCAAGGAGGCCACCGCCGTTGTTATTGCCACGACGATTGCCGCCATTAGGACCAGCTGGCTGGGTCGGTGGGGTCTGTTGTTGCCGGTAAGCGTTATTAGGATCAACGCCACCCTGCATTGCACGGAAAATGTCGTCAAGACCACCAAAACCGAATGGATCTTGTGCCATATCAGCACCTCCAACTCCGTTATTTGGTTGCTGTTCCTGATTCTTTAGCAGTTGATAGCAATTTTGACAAAGGTTGATTTGTCGCCGCTGACCGTTGACGCTCGTATATAAATGGATCGTCGCTTCGTTCTTATGGCAATTGTCACAAAGCATTATGCTGTCACACACCTTTCGCATCAGAAATATAACTAAATCGATTAGGATCATAGTTAAAGGTTCATCGGCTCTTTGACCTTTGTTGACCTTTGACTATTAGTATAGCGAATTTACGGACTGTTGCAAGTGAAAAGCCTCAGGGTCAAAACTGGACGTGCGGCCAGGATAATTCGCAATGGCTGATTGATTCAATTATTTCTGAATAGTCTGGATAGTCGCAACTCATAGCTTGTCATGTAACCGGATTCGTTGTATATTAATTATCTGGTTAGGATAAGTGATGATGTAACTGACTGTCTATATTATAGTACAAAGCGGTTTTTTTGCATGTATCGAGCCTGACCAGTTTTGATGTTTGCAGCGCATCGTTTTTCATTGGTGACCGTCAACAGCCAGTGAGCGGCGGAGAACTTTGTTCGTAAATATCAGAATAATGATGCAGTAATGTGTCAACCTAACTTTGAGGAGGCGGTAATTGTTTGGCAACGGATTATACCCAGTTAATGGAAGCGTTGCGTCATGGCGAACGCGACAGTTTTACCGTAACGCCGGATGAATTTATGGCTTTTCACGACGCCTATATGAAGTATGAGTATCGTAAACGAGTCATTGGTACGGCGGACTTAGATGGCCGCATTGTTTACCATTTCGAGAAGGATGGTAAGACAACCAATTAATAGGCCTAGCTTGAATGAAAGGGCTTGTATTTTAATTGGATAATTGCTATCATCATTATTAAGGGCTCTTGAGTATACGTGTTGGCGGCAACTCGAATTGACTCGGAACCAATTTTAAATTTATTTATCTTGAAGGAGATCGAATAGTTATGGAAAAGAAAGAATTTCACGTTATCGCAGACACTGGTATCCACGCACGTCCCGCAACTTTATTGGTACAATCAGCAAGTAAGTTCAACTCAGAAATTACGTTGCAATACCAAGACAAGTCCGTTAACTTAAAGTCCATCATGGGTGTTATGTCACTCGGTGTTGGTAAAGACGCTGACGTTACCATTTCTGCTGAAGGTGCCGACGAAGCCGACGCTATCGCAGCTTTAACTGAAACGATGAAGAAAGAAGGATTATCTGAATAATGGCTGAAAAGGTACTAAAAGGAATTGCGGCCAGTGATGGTGTTGCAATTGCTAAGGCCTATATGCTAGTTGATCCAGATTTATCATTCGAAAAGACAACAGTTTCCGATACGGATACTGAAGTTGCACGGTTACATGACGCTTTCGATGCTTCCAAGGCTGAACTAAAGGTCATTAAAGACAAAGCGGTTGAAAACTTGGGTGAAGAAGAAGCAGAAGTTTTTGAAGCTCATATCACCATTTTGTCTGACCCAGAAATGCTCGGACAAATTGAAGGTAAGATCAAGGATGATAAAGTCAATGCTGAAGAAGCTTTGAAGGAAGTTACTGATACTTTCATTTCAATGTTTGAAGCGATGACGGATAATGCATATATGCAAGAACGAGCCGGTGATATTCGCGACGTAACGAAGCGGGTCTTAAGCCACTTGTTAGGGGTAACCTTACCAAGTCCAGCTTTAATTGACTCCGAAGTAATCGTGGTTGCCCACGATTTAACACCTAGTGATACAGCTCAACTTGATCGTAAGTATGTTAAGGGCTTCATTACTGACATTGGTGGTCGGACTAGTCATTCAGCCATCATGTCACGGACGCTTGAAATTCCAGCGGTCGTTGGATCTGAATCTGCCACGACTGATATCAAAGAAGGCGATACGGTCGTCTTGGATGGTATCAACGGTGACGCTTTAGTAGCCCCAACGGATGCTGAAGTTGCTGATTACCAACAAAAGGCTAAAGACTTTGTTGCGCAAAAGGCTGAATGGGCTAAGTTGAAGAACGAGGCCACCGTTTCTAAGGACGGCAAGCACTTTGAATTAGCTTCTAACATCGGGACACCTGACGATATGGATGGGGTTTTGGATGCTGGCTCTGAAGCCATTGGATTATTCCGTTCAGAATTCTTGTACATGAACAGTTCAGAATTACCTGACGAAGATACCCAATTCGAAGCTTACAAGAAGGTTGTCGAAGGGATGAACGGCAAACCCGTTATTGTTCGGACCATGGATATCGGTGGTGACAAGGAATTACCTTACTTGCCATTACCTGATGAAATGAACCCATTCTTGGGTTATCGGGCTATTCGGATTTCCCTCGATCGTGATGACATCTTCCGGACCCAGTTACGTGCGTTATTACGTGCGTCACATTACGGTCAATTACGGATTATGTTCCCAATGATTGCAACGCTTGACGAATTCCGTAAAGCCAAAGCTATCTTTGAGGAAGAAAAAGCCAAGTTGGTTGCAGCTGGTACGCCTGTTGCTGACGACATCAAGCTTGGTATCATGATTGAAATCCCAGCGGCAGCTATTTTAGCTGACCAGTTTGCTAAGGAAGTCGACTTCTTTAGTATTGGGACTAACGACTTGATTCAATACTCATTTGCTGCTGATCGTGGTAACGAACAAGTGTCATACTTGTATCAACCATACAACCCATCGTTGTTGCGTTTGATCAAGCATGTTATTGACGCTGCTCACGCGAACGGCCGCTTCACGGGTATGTGTGGTGAAGTTGCTGGGGATCAGATTGCGGTGCCATTATTGATGGGCTTAGGTTTGGATGAATTCTCAATGAGTTCAACTTCCGTGCTTAAGACACGTTCATTAATGAAGAAACTTGATACTAAGGAAATGGCTAAATTAGCTGATAAGGCACTTAACGAGTGTGTTACTAACGAAGAAGTCAAAGAATTAGTTGAAAAGAACGTCTTCGGTAAATAAACAATCAAACTAAGAGCAAATCTGCGGATTTGCTCTTTTTTTGTGGGTAAATGCGGGTCATTAACCAGTTGGTACTAGCCCCGGGTTTAGCACGACGGGGGAGTGGACTACCCGCACCGGTATGATGAGAGCTGGCACAG
Organism: Lactiplantibacillus sp. 3062; assembly: GCF_055413545.1. NCBI lineage: Bacteria > Bacillati > Bacillota > Bacilli > Lactobacillales > Lactobacillaceae > Lactiplantibacillus > Lactiplantibacillus sp. 3062. The sequence goes on along the minus strand of NZ_JBVAYE010000019.1, from coordinate 9,705 downwards.
TGCATGACGCGAATTGACTGGACATTTAGGCATTGTGACAATTGTCCATAGTTGCGACCGCGCTAGTCAATGATGGACACAGGGCACATTGCTACTCGCTGTTGACGGTGAAGAGTTGGTGTAGTGGAAACGATGTAATGGCGGTGTTGAGTGATGCCTAGCGATTACAATTCATCATTTCGAATTCATTTTCTATAGGTGTAGCTGGTCAGATAGATTTTGTCATGAACTCTTAATTTATATTAAGATTATTTGCAACTCGGATATTTAACCAATATAATGTTTATAATATAGGCATTAAGTCGAATTCGTGATGATCATGAAATAATGATCTAAGCGCGGTTAAGCAACATCGATTAGCAGCACGGTTAATTGATGGAAATAAGGGGAGAATCTACGTGAATATCGGGATATTTACAGACACATACTATCCACAAGTGAGTGGGGTCGCAACGTCAATCAAGGTGTTACGCAATCAACTCGAACGGGCTGGTCATCAAGTCTATATCTTTACGACCACGGATCCCCATGTTGATAAGAATATTTATGAACGCAATATTTTTCGGTTTACGAGTATTCCATTTGTTTCGTTCACGGATCGGCGCATCGCCGTTCGCGGGCTTTTTAAGGCTTACCAGGTTGCTAAGGATCTTGGCCTGGATATTGTTCATACGCAGACAGAATTCTCCATGGGGATGATTGGTAAGTTTGTTGCCAAACAATTAAAAGTCCCATGTATCCATACGTACCACACGATGTATGAGGATTATCTACATTATATTGCGAATGGTAAGTTGTTAAAGCCATACCACGTTAAGGAGGCCACACGGGCGTATTGTTATCATCTGAACGGGATTGTAGCACCAAGTGAGCGGGTTGCAAATACACTGACGGGCTACGGCGTTAAAGCGCCAATTCGCATTATTCCGACTGGAATCGACATTAATCAGTACGAGCAGCAGTCGACGGTGGATTATCGGCAAAGACTCGGCTATCAGTCTGATACGCCAGTATTACTTTCCTTGAGTCGTTTGGCCTACGAGAAAAACATTCACGAAGTCATTGCAGCCCTACCGGCGATCTTAGAACAGGTGCCGAATGCCCAACTCCTGATTGTAGGTGATGGTCCGGCACGTGAAACACTGGAAAATCAGGTTCAAGACGCCGGCTTAACGGCGCACGTACAATTTACCGGTGAAATTGATAATGATGAAGTTTATAACTATTACCAGATGGCTGACCTGTTCGTTTCGGCTTCGAACTCAGAATCACAGGGGCTGACGTACATTGAAGCAATGGCTGCGGGCCTTAAAACGGTAGTGGCTGCTAGTCCGTACACGGATCAATTACTTGATGATCCGTCACTGGGGACGACCTTTACAAGTGAGACCGATCTGATCAAGGATGTTGTGCGTTATTTACAACATCCCAATACTTTTAACGATCCCAAGCCACGGCAGAAGAAGCTTTACCAAATTTCCGCAGAGTATTTCGGCAAGCAAGTGATCAACTACTATCAAGACGTACAGCTGGCGTATTCTGAATCAGCGGATAAATCGGCGAATATTAGTAATTAACGTGTGTCAAATCGTCAATGAGCACCGCCAAACCGGGGATGCTTATTCGACGTATGACGCGTAAGGGGACGAATTATGTTAGACATTACCATGTTTTCAAAAGCTGACTCCGTCAAGGGTCAGGGAGTCGGCAGCGCCTATTTAGAATTGATGCGGTTGTTGCGGACCCATTGGCAGGATGAATTTAATATTAAAGTCAATCGATATGGGCGCTCCGCCGTTTCACATTACCATACGGTTAATCCAATGTTTTACCTGTCTACGTTTATGCCTAATCGAGGCCGTAAAATCGGTTACGTGCATTTCTTACCAGAGACGCTCGAGGGTAGCTTGAAGTTGCCACGACCATTCCAAATGATTTTCAATCGTTATTTAATCTCATTTTATAAGCGGATGGACCACATTGTGGTGGTGAACCCGACTTTCATTCCAAAATTGGAAGCATACCATATCAAAAGAGCAGATGTAACGTATATTCCGAATTTTGTCAGCAAACGTGAATTTTACGAAATGACTAAGGCTAAACAGTTGCGCTTGCGCCAACAATACGGCTATGATCAAAATAAATTCATGATTATCGGGACCGGTCAGATTCAGGATCGGAAAGGTGTTCCTGATTTTATTACGCTTGCAAAGCAGAATCCAGATATCCAGTTTGTATGGGCCGGTGGGTTCTCGTTTGGCCGAATTACGGATGGTTATCAGGAGTTGAAGCAGGTGGTGGATAACCCGCCAGCTAATCTGTCGTTTCCAGGCATCGTTCCTCGTGAGAAATTGGTGGACTATTATAATATGGCGGATCTTTTCTTACTGCCTTCTTATAACGAGTTATTTCCGATGTCCGTGTTGGAAGCCTTCAGTTGTGGGACACCAGTATTGCTCCGGGATTTAGATTTGTACCGGGCAATCATTGATGGCTACTATCAAGCAGCCAGTGATGTTGATGATATGCAACGACAGATCGACCAGTTACGCCATAATCCAGCCGGGTTGCAATTCTTGCATGACAAGGCGGTTTTGGCTGCTCAGGATTATTCGGAAGAGCGCCTTGCCAAAGTTTGGCATGATTTTTATTTGCAACAGGCAAAAGAGGGGTAGTCAATGACAAGAAAAAATATCTGGTCATTACTCGTAATGGTTGCGTTAGGCGTCGGCATTTCGTGGTACTCACTGCGCAATGTCAAACTAAGCAATCTAATGGACGATATTCTCACTTTGAATTGGTGGTGGTTATTAGTTGCGTTAGGGTGTGTCGGACTATACTTCGGTCTGGAAGCCGTGGTGGTGCAAAAGTTTGTCAGGCACCGTTATCGGAACTATCGCTTTAAGAGTGCCCTGCGCGTTCCTTTAGCCGAGCAACTATTCAACGGTATCACCCCGTTTTCTTCGGGTGGCCAACCTGCCCAAATCTTCGTGATGGCACAATCAGGGATTGACGCTGGGCGGGCAAGTTCAGTTGCATTGATGAAGTTTGTTGTTTTTCAGGCCATGGTGGTATTGAATTTCTTATTCGCCATGTTAATTGGTTTTCATTACTTAGCTGAAAAGTTAAGTTACCTGTCACTATACGTTTTGTTAGGTTTTCTGATTCACTTTGCGGTGATTGTTGGTCTGTTGCTGGTGATGTACTGGTATAACTTTACAAAACGAGCGGTGAAGATCGTCTTGATCCCGGTCAGCTGGTTTATGAAAGCTGAGCGATTTGCCAAGTTCGAAAACAATATTAGTGAAAAAATCGATTCGTTCTACGAAGAAAGCGTTCGAATGACCAAGGACTGGCGGATGCTGGTCGAAGTTTGTATCGTCACCTTCTTACAGCTACTGTTTTACTACCTGATTCCGTATTTTATTATGCGGGCAATGGGAATCGATGATGTTAATTTGATTATGGTGACTAGTTTGAACGTGTTGATCTTCTTAGTGACATCACTATTCCCGATTCCAGGTGGGGCCGGTGGTGCTGAATTTGGTTTCACGGCGTTGTTTGCTAAGTTCATTCCCAGCCACAGTAAGCTGATTTTAGCGATGCTGATCTGGCGGATCTTAACGTATTATTTAGGACTATTCTTAGGGATGATCGCCATGGCGATGCGGCCTGAAAAAGCAGAAGAAATTCCGATTGCGGCACCTAGCCGGTCGGATTCACATGAACAGTAATTTTAATGGGCCGACATCATTGTTCGACCCATTTTTCGCGGTTACGAATTAAAGGAAGGTACTATGTTAAAGTTAATCAAACAACGGTTGGTATGGGGACTAGTGTTGACAGCGACAGTCAGCGGGGTGTTGAGCTGCAATGTAGCGGCACACGCGACCAGTAGTAAGGCGGATGAGGTCAAAGCCGCCTACGTGATGGATGCCAAGTCTGGTCAGGTCGTTTATGCGCAGAATGCCGATCAGAAATTACCAATTGCGTCCTTGAGTAAGCTCATGACGCTGTATTTAGTTGAACGGGCCATCGAGCATGGTCAGATCAAGTGGACGGATGCAGTCCCAATTCGCAAAAATGTCCGTAAGATGGCAACCAGTGCAACTTTATCCGTAATGCCGATGCCCGCCAAGGAGACGTTTACGGTTAGGGAGTTATTCGCAGCTACCTTGGTAGGGTCTTCGAATAGTGGTGCCATTGCGCTGGGGGAGTATGTTGCTGGCAGTAATGATAAGTTCATTAAATTAATGAATCAACAAGCGTCCAAATGGCATTTGGATGCGAGTTTTATTAGCGCTTCGGGACTTGATAATACTGATTTGAAAAATTACGATTTAAAAATTAAGGGAACCAGCGATCAGGACCAAAATCTGGTGTCAGCAAGGGCTGTGACGACCATTGCACAACATTTGATTGATGCTTACCCCGATGTTATTCAAGTTGCTAATCAACGTTCAGTCAAAATTCATAAGTATACGGTCCCAACTTCGGTGGAGATCCTGAAGGGCGCCGAGTACTATGATCCCCGCGTGCCAGTCGATGGACTGAAGACCGGTTATACGAATCAGGCCGGTGCTTGCTTAGTCGCTACATACCGGCAGAACGGCCACCGGATGATTGCAACAACACTTGGCGGTGCGTGGCAGTTTACGGCGAACAACAACTTGCGGCTGATGCTCAAAACGACCGAGCAGTATAAACAGGTTGTACCTAAGAGCATCAATTATCAGATTCCGGGGACGCAGACCAAAGTGCGTCTGGTGACGAAGTACAATTCAAAACTGTGGGTGAATAGTAAGCAGCCAATGACGCAGACCAAAATTGCTTTGTGGCCATTACATCGGACAGCGCCAAATTATCTGGCTGCTAATACGGCCGTTCTTAAATTGCGATTGACGGATCCATTGTCAGGAACGACGAAGGAAGTCATTTATCGGACGCCTGAAGCGCTGACGATGCTTGGACCACTTCAATGGGCAACAGCGCCCGCAAAACGGACCACCACGGGCACGTATGCGTTCGCAAAGTGATGCTCGCTTAATAGATCGTGTGATGCTGAAGACAAATAAAGGTGCGCCAACTATCGTAATTTACGAGTAGTTGGCGTACCTTTTTGAGTTGAATCCAATTCAGTCATTGAAATGACTAACAGTGATGAACTAGGATAGTTAGCCGGTGGACTGTCGTTGTTTAGTTGATACGGTTAGCAGGTTCCTGCATATATGCAGTGAGGCGATCCATGGCCTGGTGGAGCTTTTCCATGCTAGCAGCGTAACTTAGACGCACGTAGCCTTCCCCCTCGGCACCAAAACCAGTCCCTGGAATAATCGCGAGCTGATTCTTGCGTGCTAAGTCTTTACAGAATGCCATCGAGTCTTGTTCAAAGCCAGCTGGAATTTTCGCGAAGATATAAAAGGCTCCGGTAGGACGTGCGATTTTGAAACCGAGCTTCGACATCGTTTGATAAACGAAATCACGCCGAGCTTGGTATTCTTGCCGCATTGGTTGCGCATCATCGATTCCGTTGGTGAGGGCTTCAACACCAGCCTTCTGAGCAATCGTGGTTGCTGCAGTGACGTAGTATTGGTGGACTTTTTTAAGTTGGGCCGTCATTTCCTTAGAGGCAAACAGGAAGCCGATTCGCCAGCCAGTCATGGCATGAGACTTCGATAAGCCATTGATCAGGATCACTTCGTCAGGAATGAATTTAGCAATTGAGACGTGGTCGCTACCGTAAGTCAGTTCACTGTAAATTTCATCGGATACGACCCACAAGTTATGGCGATGGAAACAGTCGGCGAGCGCTTTGATTTCATCTTCAACATAGGTGACACCAGTGGGGTTATTCGGGTAGTTTAACACGATTCCCTTGAAGTTCTCGTCAGGATGAGCAGCAATAAAATCGTCGACCATCTTAGGCGTAATGACAAAATCGTTAACGCCTGTATCCATGAAGAGGGGCTTGGCGTGTGCTTCTTGAATGATGGGGATGTACGCTGGAAAGATTGGGGATGGAATGATAATGGCGTCGCCAGGATTACAGATCGTCGTTAATGCAGTTGCGATAGCTTCAGTCGCTCCCACGGTCACTAAGACTTGGTCTTCAGCATCATAGTGGACGCCGTACTTTGTCTCTTGAAAGTGGGCGGCCGCTTGGCGTAGCTCCAACAGACCTGCCATGCCAGTATAGTGGGAGTAGTTGTCATCAATCGCCTTTTTAGCAGCCGCTTTAACGTGCTCAGGCGTGTTGAAATCGGGTTCACCGAGCGTTAACTTGACCATATCAGGTATCGCACTAACTTCTTCGTCAAACTGGCGGATGGTTGAAACTTGAATGTGACTGATGGTTTCATTGAGATCGTCTCTAAATAGTGTCATATATCCGAACTCCTTTAATTTATAAGTTGTTCTAATTTTAGCACAACTTCTCACCGTCTTAGCAGGAAGTTAGGGTATAATTATAAGTGTGAAAATTTGTGGTAAAAATGGGCTTTCTACTAAAAAAACGTGTTATTAGTCCTATTTTTTGCTAGAATGTAAACAAAACTTGAAGGAGCGAGATTAGTATAATGGATAAATCTGAACTATCAGCAATTCTCAAACGACTAGAAGCCATGCGCACAACTGAAGCAACCGAAGTGCAATCACGGCGGTTCGAAAAGGAAGGCGTTCAACGTGGGCAAGTAGCGTATGATCCCGCTACCTCGACGTACACGTTACAAGAATTCAATCCAGACCAAACGTTTGAATTTGATAACATTGACCTCGTGGCAATTGAATTATACGATTTGCTAACGGATAACTAGATTCCCCCAAAATCCAGATAGATTTTCGATAGATCCATATTATGACGCGTTGTAATGTTGAAGAATTTTTGAAGAAATCTTCAAGATATTGCTAACTAGTACGCAACCGTTATAATATGGATTTGTTAATAGCAATAACGGAGGAAGAAATTACCATGCCTAAATTTATAAAAAACACGGTTGGGAAGGTCAACACAACGTTGGGCTTTTACCTCCTAACCGTGGTCTTATTTTGGCTAAAGACATATATCGCTTATAAGAGCGAGTTTACTTTAGGGGTTAAGGGACCCGTTCAGGAATTTATCTTGTTCTTGAATCCATTTCCGACAGCGATCGTGCTGCTCGGTATTGCCCTATATTTCCGTGGTCGCTTAAAGTATTGGATTATGATGATCATTGACGCCCTACAGACGACGTGGTTATTTGCCAATATCTTGTATTACCGGGAATTCTCTGATTTCATGTCGGCGGGGGTAATTAAGAGTTCCGGTGCTGCTAGTAATAACCTCGGAAAGAGTTTGGGACAGATCATTCATGGAACCGACTTCCTAGTTTATGCAGATGTCGTGTTGCTGATTCTGTTATTAGCCTTCAAGGTCATTCGGATCGATCCACGGCCTTTCAAAATTCGGTATGCTGCAACACTGACCATGATTGGGGTGGCGTTGTTTGCTGTTGACCTCGGAATGTCTGAACATGACCGTTCAGATTTATTGACGCGGACTTTTGATAACAACTACATCGTTAAGTACTTGGGACTCAACACATATGCAGGGTATAGCTTCTATCAGACCGAAAAGGAAAGTGCGACGCGCGCCCAAGCAAGTAGTAGTGATATGAAGAGTGTGCTAGCCTACCTCAAGAAAAACCAGGCTGGCGAGAACGTCAAATACTTTGGTAAAGCGAAGGGCAAGAACGTCTTCGTGATTCATTTGGAAAGTTTCCAGCAATTTTTAATTGATTATAAGGTCGATGGTAAGGAAGTTACCCCGAACCTGAACAAGTTCTATCATGATAAGAGTACTTTGAGTTTTGATAATTTCTACCATCAAGTGGCGCAAGGGAAGACCTCTGATGCTGAAATGATGATGGAAAACTCCTTGTTTGGTTTACCAACCGGGTCAGCGATGACGCAGTATGGGACGTCGAATACGTTCCAGGCAGCGCCAGCAATCCTGTCACAAAAGGGCTATACGACTGCGGCTTTCCACGGTGATGTGGCTAGTTTCTGGAATCGGGATAACGCGTATAAGTCGTGGGGGTATAACTACTTCTTCTACTCTTCTTACTATAAAGAGAAGTCAGACTACAATATTGGTTATGGCTTGAAGGATAAAATCTTCTTCAAAGACTCTGTTAAGTATTTGGAGCAATTACCACAACCATTCTACGCAAAGCTGATTACGTTGACGAACCACTATCCATACGAATTGGATAAGAAGAACCAGTCGATCGATAAGACGACGACCGGGGATTCAACCGTTGATGGCTACGTTCAAACGTCCCATTATCTTGATCAAGCCTTTGCCGAATTCATTAGTTACTTGAAGAAGGCCGGCTTATATAAGAATAGTATGATTGTGCTTTATGGAGATCATTATGGGATTTCAAACAACCATAAGGCTGCCATTGCACAGTTATTGGGTAAAAAGTCGGTAACGAGTTTCGACTTGGCTCAATTCCAGAAAGTACCATTTATGATTCATTCTGAAGGAATCAAGGGTGGTATTAACCACACGTATGGTGGTGAAATTGATGCGTTGCCAACGATTTTTGACCTGTTAGGGATCAAGAACAAGGGTTACATCCAGTTCGGAACGGACTTACTGTCGAAACAGCATAACCAGACAGTGGCTTTCCGGAACGGGGATTTTGTCTCACCGACATATACGAAGATCAGTGGGACAGTCTATGATTCGAAGACCGGTAAGAAGCTAACGGATATGACGACGAAGCAGAAGGATACTGTCAAACAGATGCAAAATCATGTGACGACGGAACTCTCACTCTCTGATCGGGTCATCCAGGGTGACTTACTACGGTTCTACACGCCTAAGGGCTTTAAGAAGGTCAATAAGTCGGACTATAGTTATAAGCTGACTAAGACCCTCAAATCATTGAAAGAGATCCAAGCTGAGAAGAAGACGAGTGTTCTCTCGAAGCATAAGGGCAAATCAACGGAGAGTCTGTATAAGACGGATGCACCAGAACTGTCTAGCTCAAGTGACAGTAGTAGTAGTTCAAGCAGTAGTTCTGATTAATCGAACTCGTATCAACTAAGGGATAACGCTGACGGCGTTATCCCTTTTTGGTTGCGGAAATAAGCTGCCACTTGTTTTGACCACAGCGCGGTACACTATTATTAAGCCGATTGTTGCGCAGTGTGAATTGACACTGATGGTGAACGATGAAGTATTACCAATTTTGGAGTCCCAAGTAAATGCAAAGTTGGAATGGTAGGCGCGTCGCGGATGTTGTGAACCGATAAAGTACGGTGATGAGGTGGGGAATGCTGACTGATTGGTTGTCTTGATTTGGTAGATTGTCAGCGAAATAATATTCATTATGCTAGCGTTGGTTTACTTTGAAAAACAGTCGTTGAAAATTAAAGGGAGATTTATTGAACTTTTGCTTGCTATCTTAATAAAAACCCCGTAAAATATAGTCTATTGCGACATTAATCGGTGTTTAAAACTTTTCTGAGATTAATTCATAAAAAGGGTTGACCCGGGTCGTTATTCTTGGTATTATATTTCTTGTCGTTAAGAGCGATATGCAACATTACTCATTATTATGAATATTCAAATTGATGTGAGCATTTACATTGAATAGTTATTCAAAATAATTTATAAAAAGATGTTGACAGCTTGTTCTGATGATGATAAACTTTAAT
>NZ_JBVAYE010000018.1:0-29136 GCF_055413545.1 Lactiplantibacillus sp. 3062 | reverse complement strand
AACCAGCAATGTGTTGTTCAACCGGTGTTTGTGGTCCCAGCGTTGATAAGGAATTGATTCAAACAACGGCCATTCAGCGGTATGTCAGTGTGAATGCACAGGGGCAGGCCATGTTCATTCGTCGTAATTTAGCCCAGAACCCCGATGCCTTTGTTCGAAATCCGATTGTTGCCCAAGAACTAAAACGTCAGGGTATAAATGCTTTACCAATTACGTTAGTGGATGGTCAGTTGGTAAAAACCGGTGAATACCCAACCATTAACGAGTTTAGCAGTTACTTAGACATGGATTTAGTAGCTGCTTTGGTTCACTAATAGTTTAGATGGAGGATTAATGATGACACAAATTTATTTTCTATGTACTGGAAATGCTTGTCGAAGTCAAATGGCTGAAGGATTCGCTAAAAAAATTTTAGGCAATGATTGGCGCGTTGCCAGTGCGGGAGTCGAGGTGCATGGCTTGAATCCATTGGCTGTTAAAGTTATGGCTGAAAAAGGAATAGATATTTCCCAGCAAACATCAAAGTTAATTGATCCCGATTATTTGCTTCACAGTGACCTAGTTGTCACCTTATGTGGAGACGCTCGTGATCGCTGTCCAGTCACCCCACCAACGGTCAAGAAAAAGCATTGGCCACTTCCAGACCCGGCTTTAGCAGCTGGATCCGAACAGGATAGAATAGTAGTTTTTCGGAAGGTCAGAGATCAAATTGAGCAGCAGATTATTGACTTAGCAAAAGTCGGTAACCTCTGAGGAATCAGTAGGTCCGTAACCAATACGAATTTTAAAATAGCGGTAGAAAACCGTATATTCAGATAACAAACATTCTGAGTGTTCGGCTTCCTACCGCTACTTTTCGTATGGATGTTCCATTAACCCCCTAACCAACGAGTGTAATTGTAAAAGAAGGAGGATATATCATGAAAAATGAACTGGAAGCATTAGCAAGCGAATTACCTATTTTGACGGATAAAAGCAGTTATAAGTACCTATCAGAAGTTGCGGGTAATGGCAAATATATTCAAGTTGCGTGGCAAAAAAAGAATGCTGAATATTTAGCACTTTACGGCACACAATCTATCAAGTTACCCCAAATTGATAATTCTGTAGAGTTTGTAGACGCCGAGGAGGGTTAATCATGCCAAGTAAAGTTGAAACTGAAAAATGGAAAAGGCAGCTTGTCGAAAATGCCGAAAAAGAAATTTTAAAACTAACTGATAGTGAAAAATTTAAAAGTTATCTTGATACCGTAGCAAAGTTTCACCGGTATAGCCAACGTAATATTGACCTTATCTATTCTCAAAATCCAAGTGCCAGCCAAGTTGCAGGCTTTAAAAAATGGCAGAATGATTTTAAACGATCAGTAAATAAAGGAGAAAAAGGGATCAGGATTGCGGCCCCTATTATTAAAAAACTAACTCCAGAGGATCAGAAAAGGCTTGATACGACCGAAGAAAAAGCCATAGTTGGTTATCGCTATATTCCAGTATTTGACATATCACAGACAAGCGGCGAACCAGTCCTAAGTGCTAAAGATTTTGTCAAAGAAAATTTAGCGGATCATAAAAACGTTACTAACCTATATAACGAACTCAAAAATTATTTGAATAACAATACTGATATTAAAGTCAGTGAAAAGAGATTGTCAGAACTTGGTGGCGCTAAAGGCTATTTTCAACCCAGCACTAATGAAATCGTCATTGGTGGCGATGAGCCCGACAATGCTTTGAAACTAAAGACGTTATATCACGAATATGCGCATAGCCAGCTACACGGATTAAAATCCGCCTTTAAAGATCGGCCACGAGCCTATCAAGAAACGCAAGCCGAAGCGGTCGCATATGTTGCCATGCAAAATATTGGCGTTGATACCAGCAACTACTCACTCGGTTACGTGGCCACCTGGGCCAAAGATAAAGCCGTGATCCATAGTGCTTTAAGTGAGATCCAGCAAGTAAGCAACAAAGTGATTGAGCTTAGCGATGGTTTAACCAAACAATTAGGCTTACAAGAAGCCCAAAAAGAGCCTGAGCATGATTTAAAAAAGCTATCAGCTCAGGATCTTAATAAGTCCTATCAAGGCTTGCAACAACAAATTCAACAGGCAACTAACGCCCAGAGTAGTAATCTGGCGCAGATCGAATCGGAAGGTACCCGAGCCAGTGCAGCCTATAAGGCCATTGTCGCAATCAAACCGGCATTTGCAGCTGACTATCAGCAAGCTGTCACACAACTTTACAAGAAATCTTTAGCGATTGCGCAGATCAAAAAACTTTATAACGACCAGAATTTACAGCACCCAAAGGCCGATCTGAGCAGCAGTAACATTGACCTAGCCATCAACGCCATTGAAAATGTCGAAAATCAGGACTTTGCCAAAAACGTGTTGCCTTGGTCCAAGTAGCGAAGAAATCACAAGCTAACAATGATACGACCGTGGCAATGGAATCGACAGACACATCTTCAACCAAGCAAACCGCAACTACTGGTCGGCAAAATCAGCAAGACACTGGTGAACCAGCTAGCGGCGTGTCTGGGAATCACGCGACAACTGCAGGTCAAGCTTCTGATCAAACAAGTCAACCGAGCCAGAAAGCTCCGAGTCAACCGACTACTTCACCGAGTGGGACAAGTTTAAGCACCGACAATAATGCTGGTGCAAGTGCTTCCTCGTCAATATCAGCATCAGCCAACAAAGCAGAGCCCATGACGGCCGTTTTGAGCGGCGGTTTGTATAAAACCTATGACGATGCAGTTGCATCCATCAAAATCCAAGGCAAAGCCGTTGATGACATGACGATCAGGTCTGTCACAATGAGCGACGGTTCCTTTCAGTGGACTTGGGGACCAAACGGCGAGTGGTAGCAGTAGTTCAAAACCAAGTTCCTCTGCGCCATCTTCTTCCAATCCCACAGGGCAAGATGCAAACAAAAACAGTCAACCGCAGCATTAGACCTTTGCTACTTTCGAAAATCGCTGATAATGGCCTCTTCTCCCACCATCATCAGCGTTTCGCTACGTTATCATATCATTCAAACAACTTTTAAGTCTCACAAAAGACCCGCATCAGTTCGACAGCTACGTCGAATTGATGCGGGTCTTTGGGTTTTCTACTAGTTGATCTGCTGAATCTGTTCACGTTCAGCAGTTGCCCGGACAGGATCCACAAGTGCCTGCCGATGCAAGCCATTGCGCGCTCGCAGAGCATAGAGAATCGTCACGGTATCGACAACTTCTTGCAGCATTGCGCCAATAATTGTTGGAATGACACCGAAGCTGGCGATTAACATCAAACCTGTACAAATCGCAATGCCGATGAGGACCGCTTGCTTGGCAATGACCATGGTTTCCTTAGCAATTAAAGTGGCCGCAGCAACTTTCGCCAAATCGTCGCGCAGAACCACGGCATCAGCCGATTCGCTTGCCGCGGTTGCCCCATGTGCACCCATTGCAATGCCGACATCAGCAATCGCCAATGAAGGTGCATCATTGACACCATCACCAACCATCACAACTGGCCGGCCATCCTTAGGGACGTTATCCAAAACTTCAATCTTCTGTTGTGGCAATTGTTCCGCATAGACTTGGTCAATGCCGACCTGTGCCGCCACTTTATCAGCGATTGACTGCTGATCGCCAGAAATCATAATCAGCTTAGCATCATTTAATTCGTGCAGTTTCGTCATCGTTTCTTTTGCTTCTGGACGAATCTGATCGGAAAATGTGATCGCACCTGCGTATTGGCCATCAACATTCACATACACGGCAGTCGTATCAACCGTAGCCTTCGTCCCAGCAAACTCGGCTTTACCGACCTTGACTTTGCGGCCATCCACCGTGGCATTAACGCCAAAGCTAGTTGTTTCCGACACATCTGTCGCTGGCAGCCGATCAGCTGTCGGCACAGCATCTGTCAGTGAACGCGCCAAAATATGAGTCGATTGACCTTCCGCACTTGCGGCTAGCTTCAAAAGCTGATCCTGTGAGAAACCGGCTTGTGGCAAAATCGTCGCAACTTTTAAAATACCGCGTGTCACGGTGCCGGTTTTATCAAAGGCAAAGGTTTTAGCATCACTTAACTTTTCTAGCGTAGTCCCTGACTTGACAATGATACCGTTGCGGCTATTACGACTCATGCCGGAGACCATCGCAATTGGCGCGGCCAGAATCAGCGGACAAGGCGAGGCCACAACCAATACCTGTGCAAAACGAACTGGGTCGCCAGAGAAGAACCAGCCAAGACCCGCACTCACATAAGCAATCAACGTAAACGGTACCGCATAACGATCAGCCATCCGAACAAAATGTGCTGGCCGCGCTTCGGATTCCTTAACCAGTTTAATAATCCCTTGATACTGACTATCTTCAGCCCGTTGCGTGACCTTAACAGTTAGGGCAGCGTCACCATTGACGGTCCCAGACATAATGTCACTACCTGCGTTTTTGGCAACCGGTTTAGATTCACCCGTCAAACTGGCTTCATCCACCAAACTCTCACCTGCCAAAACCGTACCATCAACTGGCACGACTTCCTGCGGCTTAACCAAAATCGTTTCGCCAACTTGGACGGCCTCAACTTCAACATCTTCAACGTGTCCATCAACCATACGATGCGCGGTTGTCGGTGCATTTTCGAGTAATTGCTTTAATTCACTGCTTGCTTTTGTTGCTGCGTAGCTTTCAAGCGCATCGCCACCAGTCAGCATCAATAACACGATCATCGCAGCCCAATACTGGCCAACCGCCAAGGTGGCAACAACCGCCGTAATGGCAAGCAAGTCAACGCCGAAGTTACCAGAACGAATTGTCTTCACCATGCCCCAGAACATAATTAAAGCAATGATTGACCCCATCACCGTGATCAGCCCTTGCGCGATCAATGGTTGCTTTAAACCGAAAGCAAAGACTAGCGCAATGGCACTTACAGCAAGCACCATCATTAATTGCCAGTTCTTTTTCATCACTGCCACCCCCTTTTTCTAAGTACTCCAATCATAACCATTACAAGCTGAACGCACAACCTTTTTTTGAACGAATATAATCTGCCCCACTTAGATGCTCGACATTCATGGTTTCTATTAATTGAGTCATGGCTAAACTCTTCTACCGAAAATCAACTCTATTGTCCATCATCCCCAACCAGTACGCTTAAACCGGCAATGATTGAACCGGTTAATTTTATGGCTTCCCTAATATTCACTTCATATTATACTGCTCTTATACTAAAAAAATGGACTATTTTTATTCAGTCCGTAAAATGAAAGTATAGGAGTATTTTTATGTCAATTCGTTATTCACAAGATTTCAAAGATTCATTGGTTAAACTTCACCAAGAAGGCCGTTCACTTGAATCATTAGCAGAAGAATTTGGTCCGTCGAAAGATTCTATTGCTATTTGGGTTAAACAAGCTACCCCAATCATGATCAAGGGTCAGTCAAAGACTTTAAAAGACGTCAAGCAACTAGAGAAGCGCCTCGCTATTTTGGAGGAAGAAAACGAAATTTTAAAGCGAGCGGCCATCTTACTAGCCAAAAAATAGTCCGTAATGTGGGATTGCCGCTCGTTAACCAATTTTTAGCACAAGGCTACGCGCTTGTGCGTATTTTAAGTGCACTTAAAATCAAATCTAGTACCTATTACAATTGGCGCCATTGGCAGCCCAGTCAACAAGAAAAGCGTAGAGAATCCCTAAAACCTTATATTTTAGACGTTTGGAAAACCTTTAAATTTTATGGCTATCGTCGTATTGCTGCTTATAGTCAACTAAACAATGACTGTCCAAAAATATCTGAATATATGACACTCAAATTAATGCGTGAATTAGGGATTAGATCACGCATGCAAAAACGTTATCGAAAGCCAAAAACTGTGGTGACTGTTGATCAAAAACCCAATCTGATTAGACACTTGCATGATTTGAGCGGTGTTTGGCAAACAGATATCACTTATATTCAGTTGACTAACCACAGATGGGTCTATTTAGCGACCGTTTTGGATCCTGAGAAGAGAAAGGTATTGGGCTATAAAATTGGCGATACAATGACAGCCGAGCTAGCCACAAGTGCCTTACAGATGGCTTTAGATAAGCATCGAAAGCCGTTAATTATTCATTCAGATATGGGGTCACAATACACGAGTGCTGAATTTAATATTAAATGTCAAAATTATGGCTTGAAACATTCATATTCACTCAAAGGACATCCATACGATAATGGCCGTATGGAAGCATTTCATTCAATATTGAAACGTGAAGAGGTGTATTTGAAGGCATACGAAACATTAACGCAAGTCCAAGCAGCCATTGGTTGGTATATCAATTTTTATAATCGCAATCGTAACTCAAATGTTGCCTAATTAACTGAATAAAAATAGTCCAAGTTATTGACTTCTGAGCAGCCATCACTGAATTCATGGTTATAGACCCGTAATCGTTCGACCGTTCGGGCTAACGATTCAACGATACCTTTCGTCTGGGGGCGAAAAACGCGACAAGTGATTGGTTGATAGCAGGCATCCTGACTGAATTGCTTAGAACCTGTCTAGTATCTGCTGAATCTGGCATGACAAACTCCTCAGTCGGTTTTCCACAATTCTACCAGATTCAGCAGATACTAGACAGGTTCTTAGGACTAAAAAATAAGTTAAATGATTTACACCATGAAATCAGTAATCGAACGCAAAAACAACTGAAAGCATTTGCTAAACAGAATCCAGAAATTAAACAACCAGATTCTGAACCTGATCAAAGCCTAAAACGTTAGCCAGTTTTTAAGGGACATGCTATAATGTAATAGAAAAAGGAAGTCCCGCTAGAACAGGGCTTCCCATGTAGAGCCGTTAAAGACGGTGGCAGATTTTAACGATATTTAATAACCGCTAGCTGACCAGAGCTAAGGCGGTTATTTTTTTTGCTGACTTTTGATCAGCTCAACAATTAATGCGATTAAGGCCACGATAAAAGTACCGAAAGCCAGCATTAATTGTAAAGCGTCCGCAACGGACACCTAGGCTACTCCTTTCGTTAGGATTTATGGGCTTTAAAGGTTTAACACCATAAGCACCACCTCCGATTGGAAATAGCCACCGCCTTAACTTCTCTACAAAATACCATTATACAGGGAATCTATATCACTATCCAAGTTTTAAAACAAATTTGCCTGATCGCTATATTACTAGTGAGAACCAATTTAAACGGATTAACTTTCAGGTTAATCCTTATATTACTAGTAGGACACGGACAAAATTTGAAAGAAGGCTTTAAAACTTGGTGACGTAGAACAGTAAGGCGCTTGATAATTATAAAAATAATAATACAAATGCAAACAAATAAGAAAGAAGATTTTATAATGTTGAAAGTTATACAATTATTTATAGGTCAATCATGGGAACTAATTTTAAATATCATCCAATGGATTAGCATTAACATATCGGTAGGTTGGTTAGCATTCGGATTAGCAGTAATAACATTTTTAAGAAGCTGTTTAGTATCTTTGATTTTGACCAAATAATTTGATAAACTACTGTCAAAAAAGTTGGTGATCATATGCAACATTTTAGTCATCATTACCAAAGCGATATTTCTCGGCAACAATTCGATTTGATCCGCCAAGATCTGGAAGCTTCAAGAAAACGAACTCATCCAAAACACATTGATCCTTATGATATCTTCTGTGCCATGCTCTATGTCCTTAAAAATGGTTGTACTTGGCGTGATTTGCCGGCTGATTTTCCAAAGTGGTCCACTGTTTACTACTATTGGATGAATTGGTCGAAAGCCCCCACCCCTGATAAACCAGCTTTATTAACTCAGGTTTTAAAAAAATTGTCGCTGATCGAAGATTAAGGCAAGGGCGATCAGCACGAACTTCGTTCGTCATTTTAGATGCCCAAAGTATCAAGAACACCGCTACCGCTGAAAATAAGGGTTACGATGGTGGTAAGAAGATCTCGGGGATTAAACGGCACTTAGCCGTCGACATCAATGGATTCCCGCAAGCGATCCATATTACCCGGGCTAACATCACTGATCGTGACGGGGCGATTGCACTCGTTACCCTTAATTTAGAGCAGTTTAAACTGGTTCGAACCATGATGGTTGATAGTGGTTATACCGGCCAAAATTTTGCTAATGAGATTAGCAGTTTAACGTCAGCCAAGGTAATCGTCGTTAAAAGAAATGAGTTACACCAATTTTCGGTTATCCCCCAACGGTGGCTCATTGAACGTTCATTTAGTTGGTTGGGAAATTATCACCGTTTATGGCGTAACTGTGAGCGTAAGCTCAACACTAGTCTCATGATGGTTTCGTTAGCTTTTATCAGGTTACTTCTTAAAAGATACTAAACAGCTTCTAAGAAATCGTCACAGGAAGCTGAGACAATCTTTTGAATACTCCTCAGGAAACAACAATTTTGAAACAGCTATTTCCATATATAATGACAGTTTAGGAACTGAAGCGTCTCAACTGCTAGGAATAATGGTTACAGACAAGAAATTCTATCTATATCGAAAGTTGTTGCCATACATCATTCGAGTAAAACTTAGATTGTGCAAAGACATCAATAGTAAGACTACGCATACGACAAGGTCTTGGACATATCGCTTATTTTTATTGTTTATAGATAAGATAAAGTCTAAGAACTATAAAAAGCAATATGAAGATAAGGACTTATATCCTTACCTTCAAATGGTGAATATCCAAAATGGCGATGAAATTGCGGCGACTGGTTTTATTCCCATCAAAAGTCACGAAATGAGAACTATTGTTATTCCTAAAGGGCGCTTTTTAGACGCAGTTAAGAATCGTCTTACGTCTAATTATAAAGCATTAAAGCGCTTCGTTAATAAAAAGCCCGTTTATATTTATTTCATATATCAGACCATGAGTGGCACAGTGAAGGAATTTGTCGTTGAAACAGATTATCAAGACTCCTTGGGAAAAGATTTAGATATGGAATATTTAACAAAAATTCTTGCTGTTCAAGATAAATATAAAACAAAATAAGTTCATATCAAACGGCCATTAGGGTATACCCTAGTGGCCTTTTTTGATTCTGTGCTATACTAGGAATTACAAATGTTCATTAGAACTGTCCAAAAGGAGAACTGGAAATGGCTAAAATCGGTTATGCGCGTGTGAGTTCCAAGGAGCAACATTTAGATCGACAGTTAGCGGCTTTAAAAGACGTTGATAAATTATTTACGGATAAATTAAGTGGGGCTAACACTAATCGGCCAGAACTGCAAAAAATGCTGGCCTATATTCGTGAGGGTGATATTGTCCTGGTCACTGAACTAGATCGCTTAGGCAGAAACAACCAGGATTTAACTCAGATCATGAACTCCATTCAAAATAAGGGTGCCACCCTAGATGTGTTGAATTTACCGTCCATGACGGGGATTGCTGACCCCAATTTACGTCAACTCATGACCAATCTCATTATTGAACTGTATAAGTACCAGGCTGAAAGTGAGCGTAAGCGGATCATTGAGCGTCAACAACAAGGGATTTCTCTGGCCAAGCAGCAGGGCAAATATCATGGACGCAAACCCCAATACACCCAAGACGATCCCCGCTTGCAACATGCTTTTAAACTTTATCAGGCAGGCATGAGTGATGTAGATGTTGCCCGTAATACAGGGATTAAACGGACGACCTTTATCAGATATCGCAAAAAATATAGAATCTTTAAAAATGAGCTTTAAAAATGAGTTAATTGTCAGCTTAATTATTTAATAAATTGTTTGTTTATTTATTTGTCTACTAATGATATAATTAAGCTAGATGAAGGAGGTATCAAGATGAAGATTATTACTTTTACTGCTATCAAGGGTGGTGTTGGTAAAACAACCTTGACTTTAAATTATGGTGATTGGTTAGCCAAACATGGTAAGAAGGTTCTATTAATAGATTTAGACCATCAGTGCAATTTAACAACCGTTTTTGAAAAAACACGACGAAACAATACCATCGCTGAAGCGTTTAAAGAAAATGACAATGCTCAAAAAGTAAAAATTGACAGTGTCGGACCGAATCTAGATTTAATAGCCGGTTTTATAGACCTAGATGTTTTAGGAAGTTATCTAGAAAATAACAGTAACAAAGAAATGATGTTGTTCATGTGGTTTAAAAACAACTCCGATTCATTAAGCTTAACCGACTATGACTATATCTTAATTGATACGCACCCAGATTTTAGCACCATCACTAAAAACGCTATTGCTATCAGTAATTACCTGCTTAGTCCCATTACACCCAGTGAACATGGCTACAATGCCAAGTTTGACCTAGAAACACGACTCGAAAAATTCAGAAAATCACTTTTTGACTATCGAACTGGCGAAACTTACGTTGACGCAAAGCTTTTCTTTATCGGTAATATGATTAGACATAATACAAGCATGTCTCGCGATTTGCTAAAACACATAGAAGGCGATGAAACAGTCGCAACTATAATTCCTGAAAGAGAGCTCTTTAATAAAGCTACTGCAAGGCACGCTTCAATATTTGAATTAGCCAATCATGATGAATCCATTTTAAAGCAAAATCAAAAGTTCATAGAACACGCCGATCATCTTTTTCAAGAATTAGCAAATAAAACCAAGTAAGGAGAGTTAGATTATGAGTTTAGATTCATTCAACCATAAAAAAGACGAAGAAATGAGAGAAAGTTACGAAACTACATTGAAAGACAACAAGAAAGATGCAGTCGCATTTTTGAAAAATATCAGCCGAAAGGAAGTAGAGCGTAAGCGATCTGTGACCTTCTCAATTACTGAAAGTCAACTTAAAAAAATGGATACGGCTGCCCGAAAAAACGGATTTAAAAATCGTTCAGAATTCTTAGCTTCAATCATAGATGCAATTTAGCAGTTAAATAAATAATTAATCAAACAAGTAAATACGCAATTTGTTCGCTTGATTAATTTGTGATTAGGTAAAAACTAGTAAAGTGCACTAAACCAAATACGGTTGCCTGTAGGTAAGCGCTATGCTAGACTAAGATTAATTTAACAACCGAATAAATAGATCAAGCTAAACAGAAAAATCCCCGATTCACGAGGAATCGGGGATTTTAGGTTTAGCAAGTAGCTAATAGCGAGCTACTTAGATTCAGACGATTTAGACCGCCAAGTTAAAATCGTCTGAACATTGTTCTTAATTTGTAGGTTAATTATACCGCAAACCAGTCCTATGGGACAAGTGAAGGATAGTTAAAAACAAATTAAATCCAATGGGCTAAGTGGCTAACCAATGCTATTTAGTCCATTTTTGTTGTTAGAAATTAAAAAAAGTTGCCGTATGGGCAACCCAGAATAGACACATGCCGGTGAATTTACAAAGCCGATCACGTCCAATGTTCGCTTTGTAATTCAGTTAAAGCATATCAGATTTGTATTTTAAAACAAGTCAGATGTTTTAGCAACTCTCTTTAAGACGGCGTGTGTCAGTTAAGAAAGGGAGCTTTTATTATGGATCAATCAAACTTCAACTTTACAAATGCTAAAAGGGCCTATGAAGTAAAGTTTTACGCTTTGCCGCAGATCTTACTCCAAGGGGAAAAATATAAGGATCTTAGCGATAGTGCCATTTTACTTTATTCGGTGTTACGCGATCGTCTAAGTTACTCACTAAGCAATAATTGGGTTGACGAAAATAACAACGTATATTTCATATACACAAACAATGAACTAAAAGATTTACGAAACTGGTCAAATAATAAAATCAATAAGATTAAACACGAATTAATGGACGCGAACCTTTTGTATCAAAAACATATGGGGTTTAATCCAAGATCAGGCAAAAACGAACCAAATAGATTATATTTGGCAGATTTGGAAGTAACAGCAAAAGACGTTTATATTAAGCGAGAGCCATTAAAATCGCCTGAACCCCTTGGTACAAGCGGACTTCTCAAAAAGAGAAACCCGCATGATACCGTTGAACCCCTTGGTACAAGCGGACTTCTCAAAAAGAGAAACCCGCATGATACCGTTTCTGATACGTCTGAATCCCTTGGTACAAGCGGACTTCTCAAAAAGAGACAAGATCTAGACTATACTAATAATTTAGATACTAATAGATACAATATAGATACTCAAAAGTTGGACTTTTCCACAGCCCATTTTTCACCAGCAGAACTAGAAACCCAAAACCGAGATTTGGTGACCCATGCTAATGACTTCTTAACTGATGAAGACAGTGGCTTACCGGTTTTCTTAGAACCCGAAGCTGTGCAACTACTTAGTTTTTGGTGCCGTACCCCGCAACAAATGCGCCGGTTTATTGGTATCATCTTGAATGCTAAATATCGAGTTGAAAAGGATCATCAGGACATTGGCGTCACAATTCCACTTGATGATGAGGAACTGAAGCCTTTGATGACTAAAGCCTTGAGACGCTACTTTAACGCCCTTAGAAGCAATGAGAAGCACATCAAGAACGTGGAAAACTACTTATACGGCACCATGCAAAACCTATTTGGCGTTTGGTGGAATAAACAAGCGGCTAGAGAATATGCGGCCAAACACCCTAACGATGAGCGTGCTTAAAACTAAAAAGCTATATAAGGCCATTTAAGCTGTTTTAAACAGATAGAGCATAATTATATTAAACGAGTTTTAAAATGCGCTTACGGGCACTTTAGGAACGTTGTATAAGTGCCATTGCGGAAAGGACAGCAAACTTAAATTCACAACTTTTAAAGAAGCAGGCTAATTGAGATGGTACTCAAAGATTAGTATAATGTGAGTAGTAATAAAGGGGGGCGAGAAAATCATGGCAGTTAAGGAAAAGAAACGCGTACAAGTCCAGATTGACAAAGAATTGGCAGATAATACCGAAGCCGTTTTAAGCCAGTTAGGTCTAAACCCAACTACCGCGATCAATATGTTTTATAAGCGGATCGTAGCTGACGCAGCATTACCGTTTAAACCAGCCCTGAGCGAAGCCGAAAGAGCTAATTTAAGCCTTTTAAAGGCTACCAAAGAGACACCAGTAACAGAGTTCAAAGACGCTAAAGAAGTCGCTGATTGGCTCAATGATCCAGATGAGGACTAATGGCTTATCAGATTAAATAAATTAATAACTTGGAAGTGTGATGAACATGAAAGATACAATCACAATTAATGACTTTTTTGAAATTGCCAAAGAAACTGATTTAAAAGATTTACTTGATAAGTCATTACATGAGCCAGATCCAGAAAAGCGCAAAGTATATGACGCTTTATATACCTACTTTTTAGATAAAAGGCAAGATGAGGTTATTAAGCGAAAGGACTTTGTCCGTTGATAGATAAACCCCAATATATAATTGTTGCTGGTATTAACGGAGCAGGAAAAAGTACGCTATACGATACATTTCCCATCTTGTTTGACAAAACAAAACGGATTAACGCTGATGAACTTTTAAGACAAATGGGTGGCGATTGGCATAAAGATAGTGACAACTTAAAAGCCATGAAAGAAGAAATCAAACAACTACACTATGCTTTAGATCACCAGCAAAGTATTCACGTAGAAACAACACTGGCAGGTAGAGGCAAAGCTCAACTCAATTTGATTGACAAAGCTCACAAAAATGGCTTTGAAGTGACTTTATTATATGTTGCTTTGCGAGATGAAAATTTAGCTATCCAAAGGGTCAACGAACGGGTACAAAAAGGTGGCCACGGTGTTCCAGTAGCAACGATCAAGAAACGTTATCAGCAATCCAAACATAATTTGCCATTAGTGGCCTTTAAATCTGATAAGGTCATGATCTATGATAATAGCGAAAAGTTTACCTCTGTTTATGCAATAGAGAAGGGACAAGTTTTTAAGAACGATTTGAGGCATTTTCCTTGGATAAACCAAAATATTACTTATCCAGAAAAGGTGCAAAAGCAGTTACAAAATTTTGCAGATCAAAACCCAGAAGTAAAGCCTAAAAATGATCCAGAAAATAAAAACGATCGGCCTAGTTATTAGGTTGATCGTTTTTTAATTTATCCGGTTTATGGGCGTTAACATAGTCAGCAAATATTTTTAAAAGTTCTTCGGTTTGTTCGACCGAGAGGTTATCAGCTTGAAAGTATTTTTCGAGCAAAGCCCCTTTTTGAATTAATCGGCGAGAACGGGCTTTGCGGGCTTGCCGATTTTCATAGTATTTAGATTGTCGTAATTTAAAATCTTCTCGCTCAATTTTTTGTTTTAAACGCGCTTGCTGCTCGACTAGTTTTTCATATTGATTAGACATGGAATTTCCCCATCTCGTATGGCTAATGATCTACGGACTTTACCTTTAAAAATTCAGAAAATTGCTTGGCTAAAAGCTTAATCTGATCGTTAGACAAATTAGCATAATCTAAATTGGCTTGACTGATGATTTGTTTACCTAGCCGTTGTTCAATCTTATTTTTTTCGTCCTTAATTTTTTGATTAAGGGCTTTTAATTTAGCTTCTTGTTTTTCTAAGTTACTTTGAGACATAACGATCCCTCCAATCATATTAGAAATAATCACCGACACTATATCATAAGGGAAACGTTAAGTCAAAGTATAAAAGTTGAAATAGCGAAGCGGAAGGCATACACTAAGTTAAAGCTAAGAGAATCAGAAGACCGAGTGAAACGAGGTCAATGCGCACTTACACGTCATCTTTGATGACGTTGTGCTAAACCCATTAAAACCTGTATTAGAAGTCGCCGATGGCGACAACAAAGTCAAACCCATAAACCCAAAGAAAGGTGGTGACCGACATGGCAATTTTTCATATGAGTTTTAGTAATATTAGTGCTGGTAAAGGACGAAGTGCGATTGCCAGTGCCGCTTATCGAAGTGGTGAAAAACTATTTGATGATAAGGAAGGTCGCCACTATTTTTATGCCCGATCGATCATGCCAGAAAGCTTTATTTTGACGCCAAAAAATTCACCTGAATGGGCGAGTGATCGAGAGCAGTTGTGGAATGAAGTTGAAAAGAAAGATCGTAAATCAAACTCACGGTATGCAAAAGAGTTTAACGTGGCTTTACCGGTAGAATTAAGTGAATCCGAACAGAAAGAATTACTGACAAAATATGTGCAAGAAAATTTTGTCGATCAAGGTATGGTAGCTGATGTGGCAATTCATAGAGATCACCCAGATAATCCACACGCACACGTGATGTTAACCAATCGCCCATTTAACCCCGATGGTACTTGGGGACAGAAAACAAAAACCGAATACATTTTAGATAGTCATGGTAATAAAACTAAGACCCCTGCAGGGAATGTGAGAAACCGAAAAATTTGGTTGGTTGATTGGGATAAAAAAGAAAAAATAACTGAATGGCGGCACAATTGGGCGGCAAGTGTCAATCAGGCTTTAGAGCAAAAAAACATTCCTGATCGGATCAGTGAAAAATCATTTGTGGAACAGGGAATAGCTGACACACCAATGCAACACGAGGGAATCAATAGCAAACGGCATGAAAGAAAAGAATTTAACCAACAAGTTAAGAAATATCGTAAGACCAAAGCTGGCTATAAAAATATGCAGGAGAAAGTAATTAATCGAGGTCACTTGGATAGCCTAAGTAAACACTTCTCGTTTAACGAGAAAAAAGTGGTCAAAGAGTTAAGCCACAAACTGAAAACTTATATTAGTTTGGAAAGCTTAGATGATAAGCGGCGCATGCTATTTAATTGGAAAAACAGTACCTTAATTAAGCACGCTGTTGGTGAAGATGTCACTAAGCAATTATTGACAATTAACCAACAAGAAAGTTCACTAAAAAAAGCAGATGAGCTCTTAAATAAAGTAGTTGATCGCACGACTAAAAAACTTTATCCAGAGCTTGATTTTGAACAGACAACCGCGGCTGAACGACGGGAATTGATTAAAGAAACTAATAGTGAACAAACGATTTTCAAGGGCAGTGAATTAAACGAACGTTTAATGAATATTCGTGATGATTTATCGACCCGACAATTATTGACCTTTACCAAACGGCCATACGTTGGCTGGAAGTTATTAATGCAACAAGAAAAGGAAGTCAAAATCGAGCTTAAATATACGCTGATGATTCATGATGATAGCTTAGAAAGTCTAGAACACGTTGATCAAGGTCTACTAGAAAAGTATTCACCAACCGAGCAGCAAAAGATTACTCGCGCAGTCAAAGATTTGCGAACAATCATGGCTGTTAAGCAAGTTATTCAAACCCAATACCAGGAAGTTTTAAGAAGAGCCTTTCCTAACGGCAATTTTAATGAATTACCAATGATTAAACAGGAACAAGCCTATACAGCCGTGATGTACTATGATCCTGTTTTAAAGCCATGTCAGGCTGAAACAATTGAACAGT
This sequence comes from Lactiplantibacillus sp. 3062, assembly GCF_055413545.1. Lineage (NCBI taxonomy): Bacteria > Bacillati > Bacillota > Bacilli > Lactobacillales > Lactobacillaceae > Lactiplantibacillus > Lactiplantibacillus sp. 3062. The sequence continues at coordinate 12,809 of NZ_JBVAYE010000018.1, read as the reverse complement.
GGCAAGCAAATCCACCACAGGTGTTCAGTCCCCAAGAACATCAACAAGGACTAGCTTATTTATCGGGACAGCTTAGCTTAGATCAGTTAGAAAATCATCACTTACAACGGGTTTTAAAGCATGATGGCACTAAACAACTCTTTTTTGGCGAATGCAAAGCCGATCCGACGATTAAGAACAGTCAGATCGAGAAAATCCAAAAGCAGTTAAAAGGGCAACAAGCCAAGGACGACCAGTATAGAAAAGTAAATATTGGACATTATCAACCGCTAAATTACAAGCCAGTTAGTCCAAGCTACTACTTAAAGACGGCCTTTAGTAACGCAATCATGACCGCCCTATATGCCCGTGATGAAGATTACGAACGGCAAAAACAGGCGCAAGGTTTAAAGGAGACTGAGTGGGAAATGACGAAAAAGCAACGGCAACACCAAACTCGAAACCGGCATGAAGATGGGGGCATGCACTTGTAATCACAAAATTAGCGATTGGTTAATTGGAATGAATGGCAGCCCTTTATACACCTTGCTATTAAGACAAAACGGGGTGCGCGGGGTGTACTCGATTGGTCGAGTACAGACGCCAACTTTGTATATGGTTTATCAAAGAGACCAGGCAATCAAAAACTTTAAGCCAGAACCTTATTTTGAACTAAATGCGGAAATTTTAACTAATCAGCAAAAATTCGTCGCAAAATTAGACCCCTATCAGCGATTTAAAGACGAAACAGGGCTAATGACATTCATGCAAGCTAAACACGTTCAGAAAGGCTCACAGGCTGGCTTAATCAAGGACATTCAAAACCAGGCTAAAAAACGTGCTAGTCCCCAACTATTCTCACTATCCAGTCTCCAGAGTGCCATGAATAAACGGTATCATGCCAGTGCCAGCCAGACTTTGGCGGCCATTCAGAGTTTATACGAAGACAAACTGCTCAGTTATCCCCGCACCGATTGTGCTTATATCACTGATGAAGAATTTGATTATTTAGTGGCTAATCTGACGAAGTATCTGGGGTTGGTCTCTAAGCAAGTCGCTTTAACCAATACCGCCCCGAATAAGCGCTATGTTAATGGAAAGAAGGTTGAAGAACACTACGCCATTATCATGACTAAAATCGTCCCGACGAAAGATCAATTAGCTGCCTTACCTAAATTACAGCAACAAGTCTATGACTTGGTTTTAAGAACGACGTTAGCGATGTTTGCTGATCCGTACGAGTACGAGGAAACCACCATTATTACCCAAGTTGGTGACGCCAATTTTAAAGCAACCGGTAAGGTCCCAACTAAGCAAGGCTGGCAAGCTTTATTTAATGATCACAAAGCCGACCAGCAAGAAGCAGCAACTTTACCGCTCGTTCACCAAGGCGATCAAGTCCAAGCAAATCTGCAAACGCCGCAAAAAGAAACGACCCCGCCGGTACCATTTACCGAAGGTACCCTGATTACGGCCATGAAGACCGCCGGCAAAACGCTTGATGATGAAGCAGCCCAGGCGATTCTTAAAGATGTGCAAGGAATTGGGACAAGTGCAACCCGGGCCAATGTGCTGGAAGTGTTAAAGAAACGCGGCTATTTAGTTACTGAAAAGAACAAGCTCCACGTCAGTGAAGCGGGGATTACTTTATGTAAAGCGGTTGAACTCGAACCCTTGTTAACTAGCCCAGAGATGACAGCAAAATGGGAGCAAGCGTTACAGCAAATCAGTACCGAAGAACGCACTCCGGATAATTTTTTGAGCCAAATTAAGAAGTTTGTGGCGAAGTTAATCGCTGATGTTCCCACACAATTAACCGGCAATGCAGCCATTAAGCAACAAATCAATCACCAACAGCAAGCACAAAAGTCCGACGAGGTCTTCTTAGAAACACCGCAAGCGACCGTTTTAAATAAACAGAAGTTTTACATTGTGAAGCCCAAGCAAGGCGAAGACTTTACCCTGCCCAAGAAATGGAGCAGTAAGACCCTCGGTAAGACCGCAATTAAAGCGTTGGTCACCAAGGGGGAAACCAGCAAATTAAAGGGGTTCAAGAGTAAAAAAGGAAAGTCGTTTGACGCCAAGTTAAAGCTTGACGGCCATAAATTAAGTTTTGATTTTGATTAGAACCTGCCTACCGCCCTGCACGTTGTTGCGGGTTGGTGAACCCGTCATTTAGGTTCACTTTTACAACCCTAAAAGTAAACCCAAACAACGGGTGAGATTAGCAAAGCAAAGGAGATCATAAAATGGATAATAAATTAGCAGTCATTGGGAGTGAATTACCAATTTTGCAGGCTAAAGGAACCTACAAGTATCTAAAAGAAATCACTGGTAACGGCGCCTATTATCAAGTGGCCTGGCAAAAATTAGCCGATGGCTACGTTGCCCTTTATGGCACGACTCCGATTCAAATAAGATCATTGCCGACATTGAATGATACTTTTGAAGATGAGGAGGGGTAGACAATGCCGAGTAAAGCCGACGTTAAAGCCTGGAAAGCACAATTAGTCGCCCAAGCCGAACAACAAATCCTAAAATTAACCGATAGTGACCGATTTAAACAGTATCTTAATACCCTGGCTAAATTTCATCATTATAGCGCCAGAAACATTGATTTGATTTATGCGCAAAATCCGCAAGCCACTCAAGTCGCGGGCTTTAAGCAATGGCAGAAGGCTTTTAACCGCACCGTCAAACGAGGCGCAAAAGCGATTCGGATTGCGGCCCCGATTATTAAGAAGTTAACACCAGCCGAGAAAAAGCGTCTTGATACCACCGATGAACGCGCCATTGTCGGTTACCGTTATCTACCCGTCTTTGACGTGTCACAAACTAGCGGTGAGCCAGTGTTAAGTGCCAAGGATTTTGTCAAAGAAAATTTAGCCGATCATCAGAATGTAACGAGCTTGTATAACGCGTTCAAAGATTATTTAAACCAGCAAACCGACCTTAAAGTCAGTGAAGTGCCTTTAGCGACGCTAAATGGGGCTAAGGGGTATTTTCAACCCAGCACTAATGAAATCGTCATTGGTGGCGATGAGCCCGACAATGCTTTGAAACTAAAGACGTTATACCACGAATATGCGCATAGCCAGCTACACGGCTTAAAATCAGCCTTTAAAGATCGGCCACGAGCCTATCAGGAAACCCAAGCCGAAGCGGTTGCGTATGTTGCCATGCAAAATATTGGCGTTGATACTAGCAACTACTCACTCGGTTACGTGGCCACCTGGGCCAAAGATAAAGCCGTAATCCATAGCGCTTTAAGTGAGATCCAGCAAGTGAGCAACAAAGTGATTGAACTTAGCGATGGCTTAACCAAACAATTAGGCTTACAAGAAGCACAAAAAGAGCCTGAGCATGATTTAAAAAAGCTATCAGCCCAGGCACTAAATCAGTTTTATCAAAGCTTGGAGCAACAAGTTAGGCAAGTGACTAATCCACAACAAAAATCAGATTTAAAAAATCAGTTAAATGATGTACACCAGGAAATCAGTGAGCGAACGCAAAAACAACTGAAAATATTTTCTAAACAGAATCCGGGAATCAAACAACCTAATCCTGACTCTGATCAAAGTCTGAAACGTTAGCCAGTTATTAAAGGTCATGTTACAATTAAATAGAAAATAGGCCTCATATAATCGGATTTCCCGCACAAACCGCTTCAAGACTACAACAATTATAAGAACAACTTAATTATCGCCTTGTAATTTTATCAAAGTTACGTAGTGCTTTTTATTGTAAGTCTCGTTGATTAATATCAATTATTAGTTGGAATTGTGCTTAATATGACATTTAGAAAGCATTTTAAGACGTTTATCATCTTAAAATACATAACAGCACATGCATAGGAGGTATTTAATATGCCAGAATCACAGGAGTTATCTTTGTTTTATGATCAATTAGCGAAAGAAATCCAATTGTCTCAGACAGCATGTAGTACAGCCGAAAGAGAATTCAATTCATTAACATCTTTATTTGATAATGAGTATGATAACGTAAAAATGTTCCCTCAAGGATCATATAGTTTAGGGACTACCATACGACCCTTAAACGCAGATAGGGACGATTTTGATGTAGATTTTGTTATTGCCTTTATGGACGATGATATAGGTCCATCTGATGTAAAAGAAAACATTGGTGATGTATTAAGCAACAGTAATCGATACAAAGACAAATTTTCGGAAAAAGGAAGAGCATGGACTGTTAATTATAATAATTCACATATCGATATTGTTCCAGCAAAAATAAATAGCGCTGAAGATCTTTATATAACAGACAAAAATGATCAGGGATACTTTTTCATCAAAAGCAATCCTAAAGCATTTAAAAAATGGTTTCAAAATCAAGGAATTATCGATAAAACGGTTCATGAAAAAATTACAGAATCTATTGAACCTATTCATTCTTATCAAAGAAGAACTATATTGCAGAAAACGGTTCAAATTTTGAAATATCACAGAAATAAATTTTTCCAAACAAGGCCAGATAAAGAGAAACCAATTTCCATGTTGATTACAACTATAGCGGCCACTCTGTACAATGGAGAAAGTGATTTGTTTCAATCCGTTTCAAATATAAGTGCTGCCATTCCACAATTTATGGAAAGCAGCAAAGGATTAGACGGAAATTACCATATCTATAATCCAATTGAAACATCAGAAGAGTTTACCGATAAATGGATAGATCATCCAGAACGTAAAGAAGCATTTATAAAGTGGGGAAAGGCAGTTTATCAAGATCTAGTGAAAGCAAGCCTATGCGAAAGCCGTATTCAGTTTTCTCAACGTCTGGGCGATGTATTAGGGCAACCGGTAGCATCTGCTTATGAGCATATCGGTCAAATAAATCAGAGCGACCAAAAGTTAGGAAATATGTCTTTTGATAAAGAATCTGGATTTGTCATTGGAAGTAAAGAACATACATCCATTCCCCAAAATAACTTTTTTGGGGAGAACTAGTGCTCAAAGATGATAAAACGTAAGCCGGAGTCACTTGCTTTTTTTATTGTTAAATATTACGATTTGAAAGATGCGATAAAGGGGCAAGGAACTATAAACGTTCGCAAAAAAGTTTTTAAGATAACGGCACAGATTAAACCAACCATAAACAGTGATACTTATACTGTTTGTTTTTGTTACTTTATAGGAGGAAAAATAGATGTGTGGGTAAAAGGGTTACTTCAAAAGGGAAATGGAATAGTACCTCCACACATTTATCATAAAAATGTAAAGGAAGATAAGGTTAAGTTATGTCTTTATATGCCAAATTATCATGAATATGACAGTGATAAATTATTAACAGCCAATATTCTTCCTTGGACCTGTGAATGGCTTTATTTTTACGAACTATTTTTAATAACAAAAAAATGGTTTGGAAATGGAATTCATCCTAAATGATTAGGAAATGCGATGTAAAAATGTCAAAAGACTTAAATAAATTTATAATGGTTGATATTCTACCACCTCTTGGCACCTATCTTTGGTGGGGATTTATATATATTATTTTAATATATATTTTGCACCTACCAATTATCAAAATAATATCTGATTTTACATCACTAACTGCGTCTGACTTGAGCATAGTTAGTGACATATTGACTAGATTTAAATTGGCGACAAATATTGTCTTGTTGTTTGTATTCCTTTATTTAGCTTTTAGAAAGGTTAAAAAAGATAATGAAAATAGTGTTTTCCATGCTAATGGTTTGGGGTATGTCAATTTTTCATATGGGCTATTAACATTTCTCGGGTTTATTTTTGGATACAGTCATATTAATGTGATTAATCTCCCTATATGGATCCAATTTAAAGTTTATAAATCAGCTTTTTGGACTCCAGAATATGATAACCTTCCTTCCAGGGATGATAAAGTGTCTTTAACACACGGAAAACTACATGGTGGAGAGGTAGCAAATTTACAATTAGTTGACACATATCCACTATCAGGTAAAATTCCACAGAAATTTAATTGTTATGATACTTGGGTCATAGAGCGAAGCAACCATGGGGAACGCTCATACAATGAAGATTTTATAAAAAAGTCTACAAAAGCTATTCAAGATATATCCAAAAGAGGGTACACAACGATAAATATATTTGCGTCAACTAATCCGATGCATAATTCAAAAATTGTTAAAGAAAATTTCCGTATGGATGTTAGAACTAGAAAAATTAGTGTTATAGTATATCAATCGATTGGTCCTAAGCATGTATATATGGAAGCACATAAAATATAGTATTAGGCAGAGATTGTTTAAAATCTAATTCGAAATGCTTAAATCCAATGCTAAATAGGCAAATAACGGAGATCTATTGCTTTATAGCTTCTTTGTCTTTTTAAATACCAGTTTGTGAATTTCTTGTAATGGGATTAGTCAACCAGAATCAACCACAGGTATGCTTGCACTGGTAATACAGCCGTTCAGTAGCGACAAGAAATATTGACCGCCGTAGGGTACAACGCCGTAATTCACGAGAAGTGGTTGTGGGGTATCGCTTCAGCAATCGTGCAATCCAACGGATTGTAAAATGTAAACCATGATACAGAAAAATTAATTGACGTTCCTGTATGGCAAGATGATAGTGAAAGTTTATATCTGAGTTTCTCCATTAATTCACCTGCTACAAATCTAACTTAAAATAGTCGAAATTCAGTTATGGTCATGCTATAATATAGATAGAAAAAAGGAGCCCTGCGTGAACAGGACTTCCCATGTAGAGCCGTTTAAGACGGTGGCATAATTTAACGTTATTAAATAACCGCTAGCTTGCCAGAGCTAAGGCGGTTATTTTTTTTGCTGACTTTTGATCAGCTCAACAATCAATGCAATTAAGGCCACGGTAAAGGTACCGAAAGCCAGCATTAATTGTAAAGCGTCCGCAACGGACACTTAGGCTACTCCTTTCATTGGGATTTATGGGCTTTAAAGGTTTTACACCATAAGCACCACCTCCGATCGGAAATAGCCACCGCCTTAACTTCTCTACAAGGAGCCATTATACAGGGAATCTGTATCATTATCCAAGCTTTAAAACAAATTCACTTGATTGCTATATTACTAGTGAGAACCAATTTAAAAAGATTAATTTTCAGGGTAATCCTTATATTGCTAGTAGGACACGGACGAAATTTGAAGGAAGGTTTTAAAACTTGGTGACGTAGAACAGTAAGGCACCTGATAATTCCCAAAATAATAATGCAAATGCAAAAAAATAAGAAAGAAGATTTTATAATGTTGAAAGTTATACAATTGTTTATAGGTCAATCATGGGAATTCATTTTAAATATAATCCAATGGATTAGCATTCATATATCGGTAGGTTGGTTAGCATTCGGATTAACATTGATAACATTTCTAAGAAATAGTCACAAGAAACTAAGGCAATCTTTTGAATACTCCTCAGGAAGTAATGATTTTGAGACGGCTATTGTTGTATATAATGACAGTGTAGGAACAGAGGCTTCGCAACTGCTAGGGATAATGGTTACAAACAGGAAGTTCTATCTATATCGCAAGTTATTACCATACATCATTAGAACGAAGCTTAGGTTTTACAAGGACAATAATAGTAAGACTATACACACAACAAAGTCTTGGGTATACCATATACTTTCCAAGAACTTTAAAAATCAAGATGAAGATAAAGGGATATACCCTTACCTTGAAATGGTGAATATCCAAAATGGTGATGAAATCACAGAGACAGGTTTTATTCCCATCAAGAGCCACGAAATGAGAACTATCGTTATTCCCAAAGACCACTTTTTAGACGCAGTTAGGAATCGCCTTATGTGTAATCACAAAGCACTAAAGCGATTTGTTAATAAAAGGCTCTTTGTCAAATCCTGTTGATAGAGAGTAAATGAATAGAATCAGGCAGTCATTAAAAGGCTGTTTGGTTCTTTTTCTTTATATTGATTTTCCTCTAAACGAATTCTGGTTAATAGATTGATAAAATTGGAATAGCCGAAAGCTGTTCGTTCGATTTGTTTGATTTTGCGATTGAAGCCTTCAAGACAGCCGTTAGAATAAGGTAGAGCTGCTCCGTTAAGAAACTGTTTAGTATCTTTTGAGAAGTAACCTGATAAAAGCTAACGAAACCATCATGAGACTAGTGTTGAGCTTACGCTCACAGTTACGCCATAAACGATGATAATTTCCCAACCAACTAAATGAACGTTCAATGAGCCACCGTTGGGGGATAACCGAAAATTGGTGTAACTCATTTCTTTTAACGACGATTACCTTGGCTGAGGTTAAACTGCTAATCTCATTGGCAAAATTTTGGCCGGTATAACCACTATCAACCATCATGGTTCGAACCAATTTAAACTGCTCTAAATTAAGGGTGACGAGTGCAATCGCCCCGTCACGATCAGTGATGTTAGCCCGGGTAATATGGATAGCTTGCGGGAATCCATTGATGTCGACGGCTAAATGGCGCTTAATGCCGGAAATTTTCTTGCCACCATCGTAACCCTTATTTTCAGCGGTAGCGGTGTTCTTAATGCTTTGGGCATCTAAAATGACGAACGAAGTTCGGGCTGACCGCCCTTGCCTTAATCGTCGATCAGCGACAATTTTTTTAAAACCTGAGTTAATAAAGCTGGTTTATCAGGGGTGGGGGCTTTTGACCAACTCATCCAATAGTAGTAAACGGTGGACCACTTTGGATAATCAGCCGGCAAATCACGCCAAGTACAGCCATTTTTAAGGACATAGAGCATGGCACAGAAGATATCATAAGGATCAATGTGTTTTGGGTGAGTTCGTTTTCTTGAAGCTTCCAGATCCTGACGGATCAAATCGAATTGTTGCCGAGAAATATCGCTTTGGTAATGATGACTAAAATGTTGCATATGATCACCAACTTTTTTGACAGTAGTTTATCAAATTATTGGGTCAAAATCCAAGATAATAAACAGCTTCTAAGCACCGCTTTTAGATTGTATTTAAAAGTTAGCAGCGTCTTATGCATTAGGGTTCCAATTGAATCTTTGCTGGTAATCAATGATTTAAGCTCATGCGTATTGCCAGTTTCAACGGCTTGAATAAAGCTTTGCATCAGGTTATATGAATTCTCTAAAGTAGTGCTGGTGTTAATGCCTTCTGTAACTACTTGTGCTTGAGTTAAGCAGTCTTTGTAATGCCAGTTGTAGCGAGGATGAACTTTTTCAAGCTCATCAAACTTCTTCAAGTATAATTTCCAGGGAGATTTGAGTAGCTGATACTGTCTGGATCTTTTATCAAAGGTCTTCATGACTTGGACTCTCAGTGAGTTAAAAGAAAAATATTTGGAAAAGTTGCAACGAATTATCCAGCAATATTAATTTTGAAATTCTGTCATAACTTGGCGGTGCTTAGGAATATAGTTGAATAGCAGAACATAGGAGGTAAAAATCATGACAAAAATAATGAACGAAGATTTTTTAGATGTTTTACAAGACAAAGGGCCGGCAACGATTGTCTCGATTAATGGTAATCCAGCTAGCGTAGTTAATACTTGGTCACAATATATTAACGTGGTTTCTGATGATATAATTTTGATTCCAGCTGCGGGGATGCACTCGATTGAACAAGATTTTGAAAAAGATCCAAAACATGAACTGATCATTACGATTGGTTCTTACAATTATTCAGGAACCGCTGGAATGGGTCGCGGTTATCATATTCATGGCAGTGGTCAATTCATTAATGAAGGCGCATATTTTGACCAAATGAAAGCCCAATTTGATTGGATTCGCACTGTATTAGTTGTGAAGATTCATGATGTTGAGCAGAAGATATAGCAAAAAAGTTTGGAGCGTCAACTCCAAACTTTTATTTTTAATCAATTTATTGAGCAAAATATGATAGACATTAAGTAATAAGTGTTACCCTTGAAAATGTAATGAAGAAACTATTGTGTTAGGAGGATTTTATGGATAAACGTAAAATTGTAATTGTTGGTGCTTCACATGGTGGTCATGAATCAGCAATTGAGCTGTTGGATAAATATAATGATGTAGATGTAACTGTTTATGAAGCTGGCGACTTTATTTCATTTATGTCCTGTGGTATGCAATTATACTTAGAAAATAAAGTTACGGCTGAAGATGACGTCAGAAACTTTGCTCCTGAAGATGTTGAAAAGAAGGGCGGTCATGTTTATGCCAACCATGAAGTAACCGCGATTCATCCTGAACATAAGACAGTAACAGTTAAGGATTTAACCAATAATTCTGAAGAAGAAGTTCAATATGATAAGTTAATTCTTTCATCAGGTGTAACGCCAAAGGTTTTACCAGTACCTGGCAATGATCTTAAGAATATCTATTTAATGCGTGGACGTGATTGGGCTTCTAAGTTAATGAGTGCTGTTAACAATCCAGCAATTAAGAATGTTGCTATTGTTGGTGCTGGTTATATTGGTACTGAAGCTAGTGAAGTATTTGCTAAAGCTGGCAAGCATGTAACTTTAATGGACATGATTGATCGTCCATTAGGAACTTACTTGAACCCTGAATTGCTTGATGTTTTGGAACCTACCTTTAAGAAGAATATGGACTTGAAGATGGGCGTTAAAATTGAAGGCTTCAACGGTAATGAAAAAGTTGAAAGCGTCAAGACCGATCAAGGCGATATACCAGCTGACTTGGTTGTTGTTTCAGCAGGGGTAACTCCTAATACTGATTGGATAAAGGGCACAGTTGATTTAGATCAAAGAGGCTGGATTAAGACTGATCCATACTTGAGAACGAATGTTAAAGACGTTTACGCTATTGGAGATGCAATTTTGCCACTTTCTATTCCAGCAGGTAAGCCAATGCCAATTGCTTTAGCTACTACTGCTAGAAGAGAAGCACAATATGTGGTTGATCATATCTTTGAAGATAAGCCAGATCGCGCTTTCAAGGGTGTTATCGGTGCTTCAGCTCTTAGCGTCTTTGACTATCACTTCGCTACTGCGGGATTAAATAAGTTTTCAGCTGCTAAGAATAAGCTTGATTATCAAACTAGCTTCTATGAAGATCATATGCGTCCAGCTTATGTCCCAGAAGCAGATAATCCTAAGGTATATGTCAGCTTAACCTTTAATCCATATACTCACCAAATCTTAGGCGGTGCTGTCCTTTCTAAGTATGATATTACTGCTCAAGGCAATGTTTTAGCTTTGGCAATTAGTCATAAGATGCGCTTGGAAGACTTGGCTGAACAAGACTTCTTCTTCCAACCAGGATTTGACCGTCAATGGAGTTTGCTTAACCTAGCTGCTCAACATGCATTAGGTATGGCAAGATTCTAATTTAATCGTTAATAAAAATAAATTATAAAGATAAAAACTAGTCATGTTTTATCGAGTAGGAGATAATTGATTAGTTCAATTATCGACCTCTCACACCACCGTACGTACGGTTCCGTATACGGCGGTTCGACAACTTAATCACATTGAATTGACTGGAGCGTCTTGGACATATTCATAAGTCCGAGTTGTTCCAGTTTTCTATTAGTTAGAGAATAGCTCAAGGTCTTACTATGTGCAGTTCGCCAGTAGCCCTTTCGGGTACTAGCGAAGACATATGCATCATGCTGGGACAGCCCCAACTTCTGTAAGTTAGTTACCTTAGTTTTAAACTTTTTCCATTGCTTCCAAATATACTGCCTTATTCGGACCCTCAACCACTTGTCAAGGCGTTGAATAAAGTTAGTTAGTTTCCCAATTGAGTAGTACTGAAGCCACCCACGCATTTTTCGATGAATTTCTTCAAACATTCTTGTCAGAGATATTCCACGATTACGTTTAGTTAATAACTTCAGTGCTTTCTTTACTCGTTGTTGCGATTGTTTAGCTGGACGGGCGTAGGCCCCATTGTGGTCTACACCCAACGAAAAGCCAAGAAACTTCAACCGTAGCGGGCTACCGACTTTGGTTTTATCTGGGTTCACTTTAACTTTCAAGCGCTTTTCTAGAAACTGGGTAATGCTTCGCATTACTCGTTCTCCGGCTCGTTGACTTTTAACATAGATGTTACAATCATCCGCATAGCGCACAAAGTGATGACCACGTCTAGTCAACTCTTCGTCCAACTCATTTAGATAGATGTTCGCCAGTAGTGGTGACAATGGCCCTCCTTGTGGGGTTCCTTTTTCACTCTTAGCGAAAAGCCCATGGTCTAAGACTCCGCTAGTTAGAAACTTACGAATGAGTCTTAGTGTCCATGGGTCATCAATATATTGTTGGAGATACTTAATCATCAAGTCATGATTAACGTTATCAAAATAGGCTTTTAGGTCTAAGTCGACAACTCTTCGATAACCTTGATTATAAAGATCTACTACTTGGGGTCAATGGAACATCCATACGAAAAGTAGCGGTAGGATCCCGAACAAAAAATCAGAAACGTTGATTTAACAGCGTTTCTGATTTTTTATATTGGCTTTATTTAAAAAGAGCTCTGGAACATTCGTACGAAAAGTAGCGGTAGACTTTAAAAACCGAACAATCTTATTTTTCGTCTGCTTCATCCAATGGTCTTAAATGACCATTTTCTAACGCTTCATTATATTGGAACGTGTACTTACCGACAAAGTTAATGTGTTCAAACATCAGTGGCGATAATTTGCCGATCATGTCGTCAGAACAATCAAACCCTTCTGATTGCATCTGCGTCACAATCTTTTCCAGGTAAACGGTATTCCAATAAATAATGGCATTCGTGACTAAACTGAGAGCGTTTAGTTGTTCTTCCATACCATCAAAATACGTTTGATAAAGCTTCCCTTTCCGACCATAAAAGATGTTTCGACAAAGCGCGTGCCGAGCTTCACCTTTATTTAGCTGTTC
>NZ_JBVAYE010000017.1:0-33022 GCF_055413545.1 Lactiplantibacillus sp. 3062 | reverse complement strand
GGTGCGAATCAATTATTAAGACGAATAGTTATATTTGTTAACAAACTTTATTAACAATATTATTATTGCATAATTACAAAATTTACACAAATAACTTTGACTACCGGTCACAGTTTAGCTGGTCAAAAATAGCCGTCTATCCCCGATTTAATCGGCTTTTTGACAATTGATTCCATCAATATTTTTTACATATTAAATTTATATGTCAAGTTAACATGAGTTAATTATAATGGTTATTAATTAATAAACTTATCTAAACAGTTAATTAAATATTCTACTGAATAATAAAACAGACGTCGAGTATTCGCACTCGCCGTCTGTTTTATTAGCCGTTACTCAGAAAATTCCGTAATTAACCCCGCGTCAACAGCCCGCTTGGTGTATATCGGGATTTCGTCTTCAGTTGCCCGGACAAAGTGCCCTGGTGCAATTTCGACCATTCGCCGCTTCTTACCGTCATGTTCGGTCGTTTCGTCATAAGGAACCTGCTTACGGTTACGTTCAAACTCTGGATCAGGTACCGGCACCGCCGAGATCAAACTCTCGGTGTACTTGTGTAACGGATGATTATACACTTCATCCGCAGGCCCAATTTCCAGAATCTTACCGTAATGCATAACGCCGATCCGGTCACTGATATACTTAACCATTGACAAATCATGCGCAATAAATAAATAAGTCAAGTTCTGCTTAACTTGTAATTCCTTCATCAAGTTAACCACTTGGGCTTGAATCGAAACGTCCAGCGCAGAAATTGGTTCATCAGCAATGATGAATTTAGGCTCTACCGCTAACGCCCGGGCAATCCCGATCCGTTGACGTTGACCACCTGAAAATTCATGTGGATAACGACTAGAGTGGTCCTTGTTAAGACCAACCGTCTCCAATAAGTCTTCAACTTGCTTGGTTCGGTCTGCATCATCCTTGGCTAAACCGTGAATATCAATCCCTTCCGCCACGATATCCTTGACTTTCATTCGTGGATTCAATGAGGCGTATGGGTCCTGGAAAATCATTTGGATCTCCCGGCGAAATTCATGGCGTTCCTTCTTAGTGTGTAATTTGGAAACGTCCTTACCGTCAAAAATGATTTCACCATCAGTTGGTTCATATAAGTGAATGATGGAACGTCCGGTCGTGGTCTTTCCTGAACCAGATTCACCAACTAACCCAAATGTTTCACCTTCATAAATGTCAAAGGAGACGTCATCAACGGCCCGGACTTCATCTTTTTTGCCGACATTAAAATACTGCTTTAAATGGCGAACTTCTAGAATTTTTTTACGTTCATCAGGCATGTCTACTTACTCCTTTGCTACGGGATTTGAAATTGGTGCTTGCGGTTTTTGCATGGCCGCAAACTTTTGCTGACGCCGAACGATTTCAGCAGGTGGCGTTACCTTGGGGGCATCTGGATGTAGTAACCAGGTCGCCGCGTAATGGGTATCAGAAACCTTAAAGAATGGGGGTTCCTTCTCCGTATCAATCTTCATCGCGTAATCGCTCCGCGCTGCAAAGGCGTCACCAACTGGTGGTTCCAACAAATCTGGTGGGGTCCCTGGAATCGCTGATAATGAGCCACTTTCAGTATCCAAGGTTGGCATCGAATTGAGTAACCCCCAGGTATAAGGATGTTGTGGATTGAAGAAGATCTCATCGACTGTCCCGTATTCCACGATTTTACCGGCATACATCACTGCGACCCGATCAGCCATTCCGGCCACGACACCTAAGTCATGGGTGATAAAGATAATCGACGTATCAATTCGATTTTGTAAATCCTTCATCAAGTCCAGAATCTGGGCTTGAATCGTCACGTCCAAGGCAGTCGTTGGTTCATCAGCAATCAGGACTTCAGGATAGCAGACCAATGCAATCGCAATCACAATCCGTTGCCGCATCCCGCCTGAGAATTGGTATGGATAATCATTGATTCGGCCTTCAGGATTAGTAATCCCAACCAATTTCAACATCTCTAGCGCTTGGGCGATCGCTTCTTTTTTCTTCAAACCCTTATGTTTCATCAAAGGTTCCGCAATCTGCATCCCAATCCGCATTGTTGGGTCCAATGATGTCATTGGATCTTGGAAGATCATGGCAATATCCTTACCACGAATGTGTTGCATGTCTTTTTCGGACTTTTTAATAATATCTTCACCGTGGAACATAATGCTCCCACGTTTAATTTCAGCATTAGGTGCTAACAGGCCCATCAGTGAACGTGTCGTCACTGACTTACCAGACCCTGATTCACCAACAATTGCCAAGGTTTCACCCTTACGTAAATCAAAGCTAACGTCACGGATGGCTTTAACTTCGCCCGCATAAGTATGGAAATTGATTTCCAAGTTGCGGACCTCAATCACATTTTCTGGTTTTTCCATAGTGCTGCCGTCCTCCTAACGTTTTGACTTTGGATCAAACGCATCGCGCATCCCGTCACCTAACAAGTTAAAGGCGAGCATCAAGATGATCAGCACGATGGCTGGGTACCACATCTGATATGGCAAGAATTGGAAGTTCTTCTGCCCATCAGAGATCAACGTCCCCAATGAAGCTTGGGGTGAACTGATCCCAATCCCGATATAACTCAAGAACGCTTCGAAGAAGATCGCACTTGGAATCGTGAACATCGTTTGAATAATAATGACACTTGAAAGGTTTGGTAACAAATGTTTCCAAGCAATCTTGACGGGTGATTCACCCAGTGTCCGCGCAGCCAAAATAAAGTCTTGGTTCTTCAATTGCAAGGTCTGTGCCCGAGTCAGCCGGGCCATCGTGGTCCAACCAGTGATCGCGATGGCCGCAATGATTGAGGCCATCCCAGTCTTCGTGAAGGCCGTGGCCATCAACACCATGATAACCAATTGTGGGATGGACGAGAGGATTTCAATCACACGTTGCATGAATAAATCGACGCGCCCACCTTTCCAACCGGAGAGTATCCCGAATCCGACCCCAATCGTCAGGTCAATCAAAGTAGCAATCAACGCAATTTCAAGTGAGATCCGGGTCCCATACATAATCCGCGCCAGTAAGTCCCGGCCCAGATAATCAGTCCCGAGAAGATAATGCACGTCCGACTTTGCACCAGCCGCCGCATACGCATCAACGTCCTTACCAGATTGAGTCAAGTGACCATTCAAACCATGGATACTAACACCCGGAATCTTCGGAGGGAGGTTCGCATACCGTGGCGACTGTGCATTAGGATCAACATGGTAGACTGCCCGTCCACCAAATGCCACTAAGAATAAGAATACTAACACGATAAAGCTGATAAAAGCGGTCTTGTTAGACTTCAATCGCCGCCATACATCTTGGCCGAACGTTAAGGAAGGTGCTGCGATCCGTTCATTATCAGGACCCGCTTGTTTATCTAACGGCTCGAAGTCGCCCGGCTTAATATCGATACTACTTGGATTTTCTGCCATTAACTAGTCCCCATTTCCATTTAAACGAATCCGCGGATCAATAATTCCGTAGACAATATCGGTCAACAATAATAGTAAGCAAAGGAGTGCTGAATAGAAAATCGTCACACCCATGATGGTTGGGTAGTCGTTAACCAGAATTGATTTAACGAATTGTTCCCCAATCCCAGGTACTGAGAAGATATTTTCAACAACCATTGAACCCGTCATCAAGGCGGCGGCCAATGGTCCAATCAGCGTAACCATTGGAATCAAACTGTTCCGCAACGCATGGTGATACACGATACCAAACTTCGACAACCCTTTGGCTTTAGCTAGCTCAATATAATCCGAACTCAGCACGTCCACCATGTCGGTTCGGATAAACCGAGCCGTTTCGGCCAGCGGACTGGCGGCCAAAGCTAACGTTGGTAAGATCGTGTAAGCGAAGCCTTCCCAACCAGCAACAGGGAACCAACCAGCCTTTAAGCCGAGGTAGTATTGTAACAGGATGGCTAACACGAAACTTGGAACTGCGATCCCTAAGATCGATAAGATGGTTGCTAAACGGTCCGCCCAAGTATCCTTCTTGATGGCCCCAACGGCCCCTAGGATAATCCCAAAGACGATTCCGACGACCATCGCTTGACCACCTAACTGCATTGATGGTCCCATCCGGCTACCAATCAGGTAACTGACGGCTTGATCAGAGAACTGGAAGGATAGCCCTAAGCTCCCCTTGAAGATCCCGCCAATGTAAATGAAGTATTGCAACCAAACAGGTTTGTCCAACCCGTATTGGGCCAAGATCGACGCCTTTTCGCTAGGGGTCAATTTAGCTTCATTTTGCAGCGGTGTTCCGGGCATTAACTTCATTAAGAAGAACGTGGCGGTCGCCACAATGAATAATGTCAGGAACAAGTAAAATATCCGCTTTAAAAGATACTTTCTCATGAGAATTCCTCGCATTCTATTAAAATCAACTTAAAAAATAATGACATCCCTCATTATAAAACAAAATGGTAAGGATTAACAATGTGTCAATCCTTACCCCTTTGCTTCACATTCATTCAGTTAAAGCACACACACTTTTTTCTGTGGATTTACATCATTATTTTACGGACATGTACTTGAAGTTGTAGTTTGAGCCCGCAGTGTTGTAGATGATGCCCTTCAGATTGCTCCGAGTCAACGTTGCTGAGGCTTGTTGATAGATTGGGATGACCCCTTGATCATTCATCAATTGCTTTTCAGCAGCGACCATGTCAGCCCAACGTGCAGTCTTGTTATTGGCATCGGCACCTTCCGCCTTCTTCACAGCATCGTCGTATGCGGCACTGTCATACTTCCCATTGTTGTATGAGTTGTCGGACGTGAAGAGTGACAAGAAGGAGATTGGGTCAGTAAAGTCAGCATTCCAGGCAGAGATAACTGTATCGAAGTTCCCGTTTTGTGACCGTTGAAGACGGGTCTTGAATGGGACGTTCTGGTTAGTAACGGTCAGACCAGGTAATTTCTCCCAAGCACCTTGAATAAATTCAGTAGACTTCTTACCACCATCAGTATCGTCAGAAAGAAGCTTGATGTTCAGCTTAGTTTCACCAATTTCTTTCATTCCTTCTTTCCACAACTTCTTAGCTTTCGTTAAGTTGTAGTCAACTGCAGAAGGAACGGCAGCGTCAGTCGTAAAGTCCTTACCAGTTGTCGGGTTTTTAGCTAAGTCTTCAGAAACGTAACCTTTAGAAACGGTCGAACCGTTACCTAACGTATTATTAACGTAGGACTTCCGGTTAATTGCTAGTGACAAAGCCTGACGAATCTTCTTGTTCTGGAAAGCTTTGGCTAAAGTCTTATCGCTATCCTTACGATTAAATTCAACGTAGAAAGTTGAAGCCGTCTTCCGAACTAAGTAGTTCTTATCATTCTTATAATTCTTAACTTGTTCGTTGGAAAGTGTCGTAAAGTCGAGCTTATTGGAATTAAATAAGTTCAGACCAGTTGAAGCATCCTTAACAACTTGGTACTTGATGCTGTCCATCTTAACAGCTTTCTTATCCCAATAATCGTTATTCTTCTTCAAGGTCCATGACAAGTTTGTCCCAGTCCAACCAGTCATCTTGTAAGGACCGTTATAAACCATGGCCTTACTGCTCGTCCCATACTTAGAACCGTACTTCTTAACCACTTTCTCATTTTGTGGGAAGAAGTTAACAAAGCCCATCAGCTTGTCAAAGTAAGCAATTGGCTTATCCAAAGTGACCGTCAACTTGTAATCGCCATCAGCCTTGATCCCTAAACTAGAAACGGGCTTCTTGCCATTGACGATAGCGTCAGCGTTCTTAATCCCTGAATATAAGTATGCGTATTGTGACGCAGTCTTTGGATTAACGGTCCGTTGCCAACCATAAACAAAGTCTTTGGCAGTAACTTTATCCCCGTTACTCCATTTTGCGTTCTTCCGTAAAGTGAACGTATATGTCTTCCCACCATTAGTAACCTTAGTGGATTTCGCAATTCCGGGTGTGACCTTCCCGTTCTTACCGAGACGGTATAACCCTTCATTGGTGTTATTCAACGCGTTAGAACTAACCACATCGGTGGACTTAGAAATGTCCATCGTTGGTAATTCGGCTGATTCGGTCCAATTGGCCGTTTGCTTAGAACTTGAAGAACTCTTGCTTGAGCCACAAGCAGCTAAGAATAGTACGGATGCGCCGGCAACGACGGTTACTTTTGCAGCTGTTTTGAAATTCATATAACCCAACCCCTAACTTTAAAATAGTTTGTGTGTGCTTTTCCCTCGAAAAGTTAAAGTAATTGTATATTATAAATAAATTAAAATCAATCCTAAACTCTAATTTTTATCATTATTTCGTCATAATCGTCTTAATTATTTCATTTTGCGATTATTATCCATACTGATAAACATGCCTGAAATTACTGATATATCAGCAATTATATTCTCACACCAGTGTTCAATTATCAAGTGAACACAATCGGCAATTTTTCTTAATAAATAATTCAAATAACGATAAAAATGACGATATTAGGTCTTTTTTACGTTAGTCAAAACAGCTAAAAGTGCACAAATAAAAAAGAATGCTGATTTTTTATCAGCATTCTCTTATTATTAAACAATATTGGTTAGTTAAGTACTCGTACATCGGCATAAAACACACCAGCCCGTGAATTTATACCAGCTTAGATTCTTTCCACATTAACCTCGAAACAAGCTGGTAGCCATTTTAGATGTGCGCCCATTTTAATCACGACTCAACCTGATTAATCAGCTCCGTCTAGCCTAGTTACCGAGATACCCAATCACCGAAGCAACAATCAAGATGATGAGAACAATCGTCGTAATCCAAACATATAAGTGGTCTTTTTCCACTGCAAAGGCGTAGATAGAGACCGCAACCCGCAAAGTTGGCGTTAAAATCAATAGAAATAAACCTAACATAATCACGGCATATGGTTTAAGTGCCACAATGCCGGCTAGAATATCAGCGACCGTATGGGGTTCCATACCATTTGCATAACCACCATTGCCCTGAATCAACATCAGAAGCATCCCAATAATAATCACGATTGCAGAAACAATGACGCCAATTCGTAGAATATACCCAATCATCATTTCAACGGCGTGCATCTCTTGCGCTTTAGTTGTTTTTTGCTTATCCATTAGATGGTCACCCCAAATCCTTTAGCAATCATTTGAATTCCCAGATAGAGCATCACGGGCACAAAGATCATGCGAATCAAGCGTGGCTTGAGCCGCGTCATGATTCGTGAGCCGATTAAGGCACCGACGATAATCCCGATAGCTAATGGGGCCGCGATTCCGGGTTTGATTGACCCATTAAAGAAGTAGACCATCGCACTCGCTGCCGCCGTCACCCCCATCATCAGGTTAGAAGTTGCTGATGACGGTTTAAGCGGCATATGCATAATCGTATCCATGGCTAGCACTTTGAACGCGCCACTCCCGATCCCCAACAAGCCACTGGCGAAACCAGCACCGAACATCATGGAAAAACCACCCGGCACGTTTTCAACCTGATAATCAACTTGCTTATTCAATGCTTTATCATAATAAGTACCATTTAAGTTCAACTGTGTCGCCAGCTTGTCATCTTTGACTGACGGTAATTCACCGTTCTTACTCATTAATTTACGAATCATATTATACGTCGTGAAAACTAACAGCGCCCCAAATAGGAAGTACAGGAATGTTGCATTAAGCACCCCCGTCAACACTGCCCCGAGGACGGCCCCGACCGTCGTCGCAATTTCAAGAAACATCGCGACGCGTAAGTTCAACATCTCATCACGTAAATATGCAATGGTAGAGCCCGAACTCGTGGCAATCACGGCGATAATACTGGCCCCAATCGCATACTTAATATCTAATCCCAAACCAAGTGTCAGGATTGGTGTGACGATCATGCCACCACCGATACCTAAAATAGCACCGAAAATTCCGGCAATTACCCCAACGCCGAGCATTAGCCCTAACGAATAAATCATTTCCTTCACCTTCACCCTTTAAATTTCAATTGTTAGTGTACCATTTAAACCGATTGATATCTAATTATTAAATGGAGGTTAGCGTATCCCCAGTACGACAGTCATTAGGCTTATTTTGCGTCTGAAAACACCACTTCAATTTCTAGCTAGTGTAATCGGTAACAACCCGATTAAATCAGCAATCCACCCTTAACCGCGATTAAATTTTTAGATATCAAACTGATTAAACTAGTCTAGCGACTGCGCTTGCTGGAATTGTGCCATCAAACCGGCAACTAATGGGGTCGCTAAGGCTTCCGGGGTCGTTGCTAGGGCCAGTTGAGTCTGAAAACGATGATCCGCCAATGATCGAATCAGCACGTCACCACCGTCATAGGTTTCAGCCAATGACCGTGGCACCAGGGCCACTCCCAATTGGTGATTAGCCCAGTGCATCGCCGTGCGGGCATCATCACAAGTCATGATGTAAGTCGGCGTAACCGACGCTTCCAGAAAGGCAACGTGGAATAATTCATTAAACCGACGGTACTTGATCAATGGTAACGTAGCGAGGTCACTTAGTTGTAACTGGCGCCGCTTTTCAAACCGTGAATATCGCTTCGGAATGACTGCTGCCATCCGTTCTGCGGGAAAGTAACGACAGACTAGATGTTGCGCGTTGAACGGTGTTCGTAACACCGCCACGTCTAGCAACCGTTTATGCAGATCGTCTAACAACTCATACGTATTGCCTTCCGTAATCGCAAGCTGAACATCGGGATGTTGCCCTAACCACTTTAGTAATGCCGTATTCGGCATGACCCCTGCCGAGGATGAAACTGTCCCCAGATTAATGGTCCCCGTCACGCCGTGTGCCAGGGCCCGGACCTTGTTCTCCGCAGTCGCCGACAACTGCGTGAGCTGTTGGGCATACCCCACCAGTAGCTTGCCAGCTTCAGTAACAGTCACACCCTGAGGCAAGCGATTGAAGAGGGTGACGCCTAGTTCAAGTTCCAATTGCTTAATCTGATAGCTCAGTGGTGGCTGCGCCACGTGCAAGCGTTTGGCGGCCGCTGTCATCTGACCTTCCTCTGCCACGGCCAAAAAATATTGTAATTGTTTTAGATTCATCCGTTAACGCCCCCTGTTATTAAATATTAGTATACACGACTGACAAAGCGGGAATTTTACAATTTATTTAAGACGTGCCAGAACCCTTGTGAATGCGTTATACTAGTGATAATTAATTTATTAATGAAAGGAGTGGTCACGTGTCATTTCTTGACCGACTTAAAGGAATGCTTCAGGCACTAAACAGCACGGGAGCCGCCACAAGCGCTACTGAGGCACCACGTTCCATTGCCGCACAAACTGCCGCAGCACCTACAGTTAACCAAACAGAAGCATTAGTTCTCGTTCACCACCTAGATCAGGATGGCAATGAACTGCAGGCTGCTGATATGATTGCTGGCACCATTGGCGAAGAGATTCACTTGCCTGCCGTCAGCATCACCGGTTATCACCTCGTCCATATCGAAGGCTTGACCCGCTGGTTTACGACCCCACAGGCTAGCATCACGTTGACTTACGAACGCCAAGCTGGCCAACCAGTCTGGATGTACGCCTATGACATTGACCGCCGCGAACTAATTGGCCGGCCGACCATGTACCGGGGGAAATTAGGAACCCCTTACGAAGTCAGTGCGCCGACCGTCGCCGGTTTTAAGCTCCTCCGTTCCGTAGGCGATGTGACTGGGGAATACACGACCACTTCCAAGACGGTCCTTTTTTTCTACCGCAATCAAAATTGGCAGCAAACTGACCTCAGTACTGGTTTTGTCCAAGTCAACAAGTTGACCGCCGTTTATCCGTATCCTGGGGCAACTACGACCAACTATTTAACTAAGCTCCAGCCCGGTAGCACTTATAAAACGTACATGCGCGTTCGCTTAGTCACTCACGAGACCTGGTATGCGATTGGCGATGATCAGTGGATTCCGGAGACGCACCTCCAATTAACTACCGGTGACACACTGTTACTCAAGTTGCCAGCCGGCTACCGCGTCCAAAATAAACGGCCTGTTCGCCAAACCGGCGTCGTCAGTTTTGTCCCTGGCAAACAGGTCCACACATACATCGAACCATATGGCCGCTATTTAACCACCGTCACTCATGGTGACACGGTCAATTTGATTGAGCGAATGGCCGACGACAACGGGGTCGTCTGGTATCGCCTGCAAGATCAAGGTTACTTGCCGGGCCGTTATTTAACGAAATTAGATCCACCGTTTGCTTAAACAAGACTTTTGTTCGATTAACGCGAACCATGCTAAAATGCGCCACTCACTAGATTCAATCTAATCCAGCGAGTGGCGCATTTTAATATCTACTTATCAACAATTATGCGCATCAACTCGATGCCCCGATTCGTCAGCAAGAAACCTTCCTGGCTGTGGTGCATGAAGACTAACCCTTCAAACTCGCGATCACCAGCAAAGTTCGCCTCACCGACCTGACTAGTCGTCAAGTGTCCCAGTTTAGCCGCTGGAAGTGACGTAATACTCTCATCGGAGACCAGGTAGAGCCGACCAGTAACCTCGTTATATCCAATCGATTGAGCGAAGAAACCCGGATTATTAGCTAACCCCTGCGCGAGTTGTTCAAAATGTACACCAGTCGTCGAACTGATTGTGCCACGATAAAGCGTGACATTGCCATTTCTGAGCTGACTCGCATGCGTCCAATAATAGGCCTGCCCAGCGCGATCAAAAGTCAGTTCATCACCTAGACGCCCGCTACCAGTAGTAAAGGCAATTTTAAGATCCGGCGTCAGGGATTGCGGATTTAGTCGCGCAACACTTGCAAGCTGATCACGTGCCGTCGATGAAATAAACCACAGCTCGTTCGTCTTAGGATTTAAAGCTAGTGACTGAACGTGTCCCGCCGTAAACTCCGGCCCCACTTCAATGGCGGCCAGCACCCGACGGTCAAAAGCCGTCATCTTCCCGTCGAATTGGTGAGCTGCTGCTACTCGGACCATCGCCATCTTCCCTGATTGCCCAGCCCCTAAAGCCATCAGGCGTTGCCAATCATAGCGAACGACCCAGCCAGTCTGGTCGGCGCCACCCAACTGTTGATCATTGACGTACATGACGTACAAGTACCGATTGTCAGCTGAAAACGTCGCACTCTGTGGGTCATTCAACAAGCGGCTCCCTAACTGTTGCGGTAAATACAGTGCTGTTTTGAAATGATAATGGTCGCGATAGCCACTACTCTGGCGCAACGTGTCTGGCTGATTTTGTAGCCCCTGAGTCGCTAGATACGCGGCGGTAGGACGAAACAAAATATGCTCAGTGGTGTACCGTCCCGCCCCTTTTAAGGGTAAATAACTCAGCTTATTGGCCGCGCGCGTCACCCCGTGTTCCTGTTGATCCGTTGTCACCACGCGCATCGGTTGCCGCGTGGGTGTCTTAATATCAGTGACCCTGGTTCCGACAACTCGTACGGTGTCCGCCAACGCCCAGCTCAGTCGCCCAGCAGTCCCGTGACGCACCTGCCAATAAGTCACTAACCGCTTGTTTTGTGTCACCATCACCTGACCAACCCGTTGCCAGTGACTAGTCGTCCGGGCCGTCCCACGTGGCGTTAATTGCATCGTTGCACGATTTAATTGATATAAGCGCGTTTGTTTCGATTCAAGTTCACAATTCCGGGGCGCTAAGCTTTGCACCGCTGGCCACCGTACCAAGTTCGTCGCCGCGTGCACCGTCACCGGGCCCCACAACCCCATTCCTAACATCAATCCCAGCATCCAGCGTCCCCTTATTTTCAATCTCATCGCCCCCTACAATCTAAATTGCAGATTGATTGTATCGTAATTCTCTCACCTTAGCAGTGCTACAACGTTGGTTTACATGGTGAATTTACATGGACCGATAAGCATGTTAGAAGAACCTCTCATATCACTTCTATCCGGTCCCGCCACACAAAAAATGATGAGACCGCCAAATCAACTTGGCAGCCCCATCATTTTATGAACTATTCACATATTTGTTTGTGCTTTTGCTTGAGACACATTGTAACTTTTCTATCCGTTAAATCAAGAGCAGCCAGCTTAGGCCCGCTGGAAACATTTCGAGTTAGCGACCAATTGCACCAAGTTAAGTGGCCGTTCATCAGCCATTCGAGCGGGTTCCCGAAACGTGCTCGGTGACAATGCTCAGTAGCCAAATTATTCTTAGCTGGAAGTGATTTTCTTCCGGCTTAGAATAAGACTCGTATTTGAGCTAACGCGGGTTGTGCGTTAACTCAAATTGATGTCGGCTTACGTTCCAGCAATAGTCACCCAGCCCCGGAGGTCAAAATAGGACGCACATCGACTGACGAACAGTAATCTAACTAGATTGGTCAGCTAAGTGTAAACCACAATATAAATCCTAGAGCTTCGAGGTCAGCTTGACATCCGGATACTTATCCGCAAACCAGCGTTCGGCAAAGGCATTTTCGAATAAGAAGAGCGGTGCCCCGTAACGGTCCTTGACCAATAGATTCCGCGAACTAGACATCTTTTCATCCAATTGTTCGGGATCGATCCAACGGGCAGTCTTGCTACCCATTGGTTCCATGACAACTTCCGAATTATATTCATTTTGCATCCGGAATTTGAAGACTTCAAATTGAAGTTGACCGACTGCACCGAGAATATAGTCACCCGTTGAATATGAAGTGTACAACTGAACGGCACCTTCTTGAACCAGTTGTTCAATACCTTTATGGAAGGACTTCTGTTTCATGACGTTCTTGGCTGTAACGCGCATGAAGAGCTCCGGCGTAAATTGCGGTAACTTTTCGAATTGAACCGCATTTTTGCCAGCGTAAATCGTATCTCCAATTTGGAAGTTACCTGTGTCGTAGAGGCCGACGATATCGCCAGCAACGGCAGTTTCCACCGTTTCACGGGTATCGGCCATGAATTGCGTAGAGTTGTTTAAGCGCATCTTCTTACCAGTCCGCTGCAAGACCACGTCCATCCCCCGGTCAAATTCGCCAGAACAAATGCGGACAAAGGCGATCCGATCACGATGGTTCGGGTTCATGTTGGCTTGGATCTTGAACACAAAACCGGCAAATTCATCGTCGGTTGGCTGAACGACTTGGTCATCACGAGTCTTATGAGCAGCGGGTTTAGGCGCATACTGCAGATACGTCTTCAAGAACGTTTCGACCCCGAAATTGGTGAGGGCGGACCCAAAAAATACTGGCGTCATGTCTCCCGCCATTACTTTAGCTTCGTCAAAATCATTACCAGCTTCGTTGATCAATTCGACTTCATCCAACGTGTCACGATAAATACTGTCCTTGGTCAATTCATTACTAGGATCAAGCTCACCGTTCTCGTCTAGTGGTAAGAACGTTTCGCCATGAGCTTCATTATGATAAAGTTCCACACGGTGATTGTAACGATCGTATAAGCCCTTTAAGCCCTTACCCATACCCATTGGCCAGTTCATTGGATAAGTTTCGATTCCGAGGACTTCTTCGACTTCGTTCAACAAGTCCAATGGTTCGCGACCATCACGGTCCAACTTGTTCATGAACGTAAAGATCGGAATGCCCCGCATCTTACAAATTTGGAATAACTTCTTCGTTTGTGGTTCGATCCCCTTAGCCGAGTCAATGACCATGACAGCGGAATCGACCGCCATCAAAGTCCGATAAGTGTCTTCCGAGAAATCCTCATGTCCGGGCGTGTCCAAGATGTTGATCCGTTTGCCATCGTAATCGAATTGCATCACGGAACTCGTTACTGAGATTCCCCGCTTCTTTTCAATTTCCATCCAGTCAGACTTGGCAAAGTTCCCACTTTTACGGGCTTTAACCGTTCCGGCCTGACGAACAACGCCACCAAACAATAACATTTGTTCCGTAATGGTGGTTTTCCCGGCATCCGGGTGAGAAATAATCGCAAAGGTACGCCGGGTATTGACCGCGGCGGTTAATTTTGTCTTATTCATTAAAAATTCCTTTCATCATAACCTGTATATTCAACGTGCACGGTGGTACCGTCCCACCGTAAAAAAACATAGCCTTACATATTTTACTGATATTTGACCAAAAAATCCAGTACCACCGACTATCTTGCACCGATTCGGTGGAAATTCACTTAACAAAGTCATGACAGACCAGTTGCAATCGATTTCAGGGCCATACTTTTAAATTAAGGCCGCGTTTTATTTGGCATGTTAAATTAAGTTGTGTACAATGTATTTGTTTTTAAATAACTGTGATTTGGGAACGAGGAGGATTTTAATATGTCAGAAAAATTTGACGTTGTATATCTAGGTAGCGGTCACGGAACGTTTGACGGGGCCATTCCGTTAGCGGCTCGTGGCAAAAAAGTAGCCGTCATTGAAGCTGATTTGATTGGTGGTACCTGTCCTAATCGGGGTTGCAACGCTAAAATCACCTTAGACCAGCCGGTAGCATTAAAAAATCAAGTTGCTAACTTCCAAGGATACGGTCTGCGTGGTGAACCGACGATTGATTGGCAAGCCAACTTCGACCACGAACGCGACGTCATCGCCGGCTTACCAGATATGATTGCTGGCTTAATGACTAGTGCCGGCGTGACCCTCATCAATGGCCGCGGGACGTTCGTCGACGACCATACGATTCAGGTGGCGGACAAGACGTATACCGCCGATAAGATTGTCATCGCAACAGGTCAGCATCCACATCGTTTGGACATTCCCGGCACCGAACTCGCCCATGACAGTAACGACTTTTTGAATCTAACCACTTTGCCACACCACATCACCGTGATTGGTGCCGGCTACATCGGACTCGAATTCGCCAACATGGCACTAACAGCCGGCAGTCAGGTCACCCTACTCATGCGTGGTGATCAAGCGCTTCGTCAATTCCACCAACCATTCGTTGAACGATTATTGGCCATTCTCGTGGAACAAGGTTTAGTCCTAAAACGTGAATGGGTGCCAACTGCGATCAAGTCGACTGGTGACCACTTCGAAGTCCTCAGTGCGGATGACAAGATTACAACGGACTGGATCTTAGATGCGACGGGCCGCCAGCCCAACACCGCAAACTTAGGACTTGAAAGAATCGGTGTGGACTACACAGCAGCTGGAATCACCGTCGACGACCACTTGCAAACGAGTGTCGCTGGCATCTACGCATCCGGTGACGTTCTCGCCAAGGATCAACCAAAATTAACACCCACTGCTATCTTTGAGTCGCAATACCTGACCCACCTATTCACGGGTGACACCAATGCCCCCATCAAGTATCCGGCCATTCCATCGGTCGTCTTCACGTCCCCACGATTGGCCCAAGTTGGTACACTTCCAACCAGTGACACTCATGATGTCAAAGTTACCGTCAATGATTTAAAGGATGACTGGTTCCGGCAGACAACGCGCGATGTCACCGGCCATAACTTACTCGTGACGGATGACCAGCACCGGTTGATTGGTGCCGCTGAACTCGGTGAACAGGCCGAAAATACCATTAACACGTTGCTACCAGCGATCCAGTATCAATTGACACCGGCGCAACGTGAACAACTCGTGACCCTCTTCCCAAGTATCGGCGCAGCCGTTTGGTCAGCAATTTAACAAATTTTTTCTTGGCAATCAGGCCTGTAAAACCGGGCTTGGTTGCCATTATTTTCAGTCTAATGAAAATAATTTACAAATATATGGTTGATTTATGTAAATAGTTTTATTACAATGTAAGCGAATACAAAAAGTACTTAATATTTTTCATATAAAAGAGGGGTTTCATCATGAAATTAGGATTGATTGGCTTAGGTAAAATGGGAATGAACTTAGCGTTGAACATGCAGGATAACGGGCACACGCCAGTGGGAATGGATCTTAACCCCACTAATCTTAGTACCACCAGTGCTCACGGGTTGGCGACGGCCACGGATCTCACCAATTTGCTTGACCAGTTGCCAACACCACGGATCGTGTGGATCATGGTACCCGCTGGTAAGGCAACCAACAGCGTTATCGAACAGTTAGCCCAGACTTTAAGTGCAGGTGACATCGTCCTCGATGGCGGTAATTCGCACTATCAAGATAGTATCCGCCACGGCGAATTACTGGCAAGTCACCACATCAACTTCTTAGATGTCGGAACGTCGGGCGGTCAAGCTGGTGCACGCCACGACGGCAATTTTATGATTGGTGGCGACCCCGCCACTTTCCAAGTCGTCGAACCACTATTTAAAGCGATTGCCGCTCCCGATGGGTATTTGTACACCGGCCCTGTTGGCAGTGGTCATTACCTGAAGATGGTCCACAACGGAATTGAGTATGGTATGATGGCAGCAATAGGTGAAGGCTTTGACGTTTTACAGCATAGTCAGTTCACTTACGACAACGCGGCCGTCGCCAAAATGTGGAATAACGGCTCAGTCATTCGCAGCTGGTTAATGGGCTTAGCTCAAGATGCATTCAGCAAGGATGGTAATCTAGATGACATCAAGGGTGTTATGCATTCATCCGGTGAAGGTCGCTGGACCTTAGACACGGCCCTAGACCAACAAGTCGCCACCCCGGTCATTGCGATGGCCTTGATGATGCGCTACCGTTCAGAAACCGATGACACATTCACTGGTAAAGTTGTTGCCGCCCTACGTAACGAGTTTGGTGGCCACGCTGTCGATCACGAATAGGAGGAACGAAGCACCATGACTTACCTTATTGGAACTGATTTAGGAACGACAAGTACCAAATCCGTCTTGTACGACCACCAGGGTCACGTAATTGCGAGTGCCAACGTTGGCTACCCACTCTATCATGATACCGTGACCACGGCCGAAGAGGACCCGCAAGAAATCTGGCAGGCAGTCCAAGCGACCATCCATCAAGTAAGTGCTGGCATTGATCCCGAAGACATCGAAGGAATCGCCTTTTCATCCGCAATGCACAGTTTGATCCTACTTGACAGTCAGAAACAGCCGCTGACCCGGGTCATCACTTGGGCAGATAACCGGGCCGCACAAGACGCCGCTGAATTGAAAAGTCAACCCCTGGGCGATCGCCTATATCACCTTACGGGAACGCCGATTCACCCGATGAGTCCCCTGGTTAAGCTTCACTGGCTTGCCCATCATTCACCGGAATTACTAGCACAAACCTGTCACGTGGTCGGAATTAAAGAATACTTGATTTACAAAATGACGGGCCAACTTCAAATGGATTATTCAATGGCCAACGCCACTGGCCTATTCAATCTTTATAACTTCGATTGGGAACCTGTCGCGCTCGACTATGCACACATCACCCGCACGCAGCTACCACCATTGGTCGATACCGACGCCGTGATCGATGGACTGACACCAGTCGCAGCATCAACCCTGGGACTCGCACCCACAACGAAAATTATCATGGGTGCAAGTGACGGTGCCCTTTCAAACTTGGGGGTGGGGGCTGATGAACCAGGAGTTGCGGCCATTACGATTGGCACTTCCGGTGCTGTACGGGTGATGACAAAACAACCATACTTGGATCCTGAAGGTCGACTATTTTGTTACTACGTCGCGCCGCACCACTGGATTGTTGGTGGGCCGATCAATAACGGTGGTCAAGTCTTCCGGTGGGTCCGCGATGAGCTCTTCACTACTGAAAGCCAAACCGCCCGTGCGAATCAACAAGATCCATACGACCAATTGACAGCGCTTGCCGCAACCGTTCCCGTCGGTGCCCACGGACTCTTATTTCACCCCTACTTAAGTGGTGAACGCGCGCCTCTCTGGAATGCGGATGCCCGCGGCTCACTGCTGGGCGTCACCACGACCACGACCAAAGCCGATATTGCGCGTGCGGTCTTAGAGGGTATCGTGATGAACCTGAATACCGTCCTACAATTGACGGCAGCCGCCGAACCAGTTCATGCGATTCGGGCCACTGGTGGCTTTGCCCGTTCAAATTTATGGCGGCAAATTTTGACTGACGTATTGGGACAACCCATTACGATTCCAGCAAGCTTCGAAAGTTCCTGTCTAGCAGCGGCCGTGATTGGACTCAAGGCACTGGGGCATATTGATGATTTAACCGCGATTCACGCCATGATTGGTGCAACCGAAACTTATCAACCCAACGCCGCCAACCACCAGTTATATCATCAACACCAAGTCGTTTTTGACCACGTAACGGCGCAATTGGCACCGTTATATCACGAAATTGCTACTCTAAATCGTTAGGAGTGTCCACTATGCCATTTGTTGTTCTTACACTCGGCATCCTACTACTATTACTATTAATTATTAAATTCAAGCTGAATACTTATATTGCACTGATTGTTACGGCCGTCGTCGTCGGAATCGGACTAGGGATGCCATTAACTAAGATTGCTACTAGTATTCAGAACGGGATTGGCAGTCAACTGGGTGAGTTAGCACTAGTCTTCGGCTTCGGTGCCATGCTCGGCCGCTTAGTGGCCGATGCTGGTGGTGCTTACACGATTTCCACGACACTATTGGATATTTTTGGGCGCAAACGGCTACAAATTGCCATCGTAGTCGCCTCATTTATCATCGGGATTGCCCTCTTCTTCGAAGTCGGGATCGTCTTGTTGATTCCAATCGTCTTTGCCATTGCGATCGAAGCACAAGTTCCCGTTCTCTATCTGGGGATTCCCATGGGCGCCGCATTATCTGTCACTCACGGGTTCTTACCACCGCACCCGGCACCAACTGCAATTGCGACGACGCTAAATGCGAACGTGGGTCATGTGCTACTATTCGGGATCATTATTGCGATTCCAACTGTTTATATCGCAGGCCCGCTCTTTTCACGCTGGGCGCAAAAGATGGTTCCTGACGCATTCACCGGTAAACCACACCTGCCACTTAGCAGTAACAAACGTCAATTCAAAGTATCTGAAGCACCCGGGTTTGGACTCAGTGTCTTAACGGCGCTCTTCCCCGTGATTCTGATGACAATTACCACCGTCTACGAATTGGTCGTTGATCACGGTGTGACACCTAAAAACCCGTCAACCCTTGACCAAATCATTCGTTTGATTGGGGCACCCGGAATTGCCATGTTAATTTCACTATTATTCGCCCTCTGGTCAATGGGGATTCACCAACACAAGACCAATAAGGCCATCACGGCCACCATCGAAGATGCCACTAAGTCAATTGCCATGTTATTACTAATCATCGGTGGGGGTGGCGCCTTCAAACAGATCTTAATTGATGGGGGTGTTGGTAAGGCCGTGGCCCAGTTGTTCAGTGGCAGCAGCATCTCACCACTGATTCTTGGCTGGCTAGTCGCTGTCATCTTACGGGTCTCACTCGGCTCCGCTACCGTAGCGGCCCTCACGGCAGCCGGCCTAGTTGCGCCGTTAATGACGCAAGCTGGTATCGACCCCGCCCTGATGGTAATTGCCATCGGCTCTGGGAGTGTCGCCGCTTCTCACGTGAACGACGCTGGTTTCTGGATGTTCCGGGAATACTTCGACCTGACCGTCAAGCAAACGCTGCTTACATGGACGATGTTAGAAACGATCATCGCTGTCTGCGGTCTCGGAGGCGTGTTGGCGCTCAACGCCATCTTCCATTAAGCCCTTTGAACTGGCTGAATGCTAACTATAATCCGCATCGAACCAGTCCATGGTCATTTAGGCGTGACTTACTAATAACTGTTAATTAAAACACCGCTGTTACGCAGCTTGAAGTTGCGGGTAACGGCGGTGTTTTGTGACTGATAAATCATCTAGCTTAGTGGTTAATCCTTGGATTGCATCCCTAAATCGTGCTTGATACGCGTCGATGAGATGCCTTCAGTACGGGGCAAATAGACCACCTCGCAGTAGTCTTTTAGAAAATCAAACTTGCCGCGCCAATCGTCACCCATCACGAAAATATCAATATCGTTATCAACGACATCCCGGATTTTTTGATCCCAGCTTTTCTCAGGTAACACTTCATCGACATAGCGAATGGCTTGCAAAATATACTTACGATCCTCATACGAGGTGTACGCATGCTTACCCTTCTCAGCATTGAATTCGTCGGTCGAGACGCAAACGGTCAAATGATCGCCCAAGGCCCGTGCACGCTTAAGCAACCGAATATGGCCTTTATGCAACAAATCGAATGTCCCATACGTAATTACTTTCTTCAAAAAATCACTCCTTATGCCACGTTCAAGCTTAATTCACCAATTATAGCACAGACTACTTTTTTGATTTAGTGGTCGTCGTCAAGTCTGCTTTAGTCGCCTTAGCAGGTTGCGGCTGATAGACCGTCGTTTGCTTACGCAAGTGCTCCTCATTTCGTAACTCGACAATATTATAGAGGTAAATAACCACGGTCCGGACCACAGCATAGAACGGAATCGCTAAAATCATGCCAAGAATTCCGGCAATATTTCCCGCTGCTAGTAATAAAATAATGATCGTTAACGGGTGGATTTTGAGTGTCCGCCCAATAATGTTGGGATAGATTAAGTTCCCATCAACCTGTTGAACAATCACGACTACGATAATCACGTACACTACCTGCATCGGTGACTTGGTGAAGGCCACGATGAGTGATGGCGCGATCCCAATGTAAGGTCCTACGTACGGAATAATGTTCGTCAATCCAGCAATCACGCCAAGCAATAACCCGTATGGTTGCGAGATCAACATGTAGCCAATCGCCGTAAACGTCCCCACGAAGAGACACTCAATAACCTGACCACTGATATAACTAGAAATCGTGTCGCCCATCTTTTGTAGTAAACCAATGACTTCAGGCCGCTGTTTCTTCGGTAAGAACCGACTGATAGCTGGAATGAATTTCTCACTATCCTTCAACATATAGAACAATACGACTGGAATCGTAATTGCCATGATCGTCACACTCGTAATCGTGGAAATCACCGTAACAACACTACTTGATAATGATGACAAAAAGTTCTGAGAATACTTACTGATTTCACCATTGAATTGCTTGGTGTACGAGCTAATGTCAATTCTTTTCAGTACCGAACTATTATTGATCAGCTTAGTAGCGGCTTTTTGCATCTCAGTGGCAATACTTGGTAGGTTATAAATCAGTTGTGTCACCTGACTGACTAACCGTGGCAATAGGGAAACCGCTCCCCACACCAGTAACCCGAATAATAGCACAAATACGATAGCCACAGCTCCGGTTCGAGAAATCCGAAACTTCTTGTAATGAACCTTAGTCAACAACTTGACCAAGGGATTCAACATATAAAATAAAAATCCTGAAATCAAAATTGGCATGAACACGACACTTAAAAACGTGCCGATTGGCTGAAACAAAAAACCAATGTTCGTGCAGACCCAGATCAAAGTCGCCACAATCAAAATTTCAAGTGACCAAAATAACAAGGCCGAATCTTTTAGGCGCTTAAACACTCGCGCTCCTCCCTTTCTTGGTGCAACTATTAATGCGTTAATTATACCCTATTTCACTTAGTCCGAATACGATTTCGATATTTCTCACAAAATCTATTTAAAATCAATGAGAATAATGGTAATTTAATTAATGAACGATAAACTTTCAAAGGAGCGCTACATTATGTCACGTAAAATTGCCATTATCGGAATGGGACACGTCGGTTCAACCGCCGCTCACTACATCGTCGCCAATGGCTTTGCCGATGACCTTGTCCTCATCGATACGAACACCAGCAAAGTTGAAGCAGACGCGCTTGATTTTCAGGATGCAATGCCTAATTTACCTTATCACACGAATATCATTATCAATGACTATAGCAGCCTCATTGATGCCGATGTCATTATCTCAGCTATCGGGAATATTAAGTTACAAGATTCACCAACTAATGACCGCTTCCTAGAATTACCCTTTACCAGCACACAAGTCAAAGACGTCGCTGCTAAAATCAAAACCAGTGGTTTCAACGGAATTCTAGTCGTCATTACTAATCCCGTGGACGTCATCACATCGATCTACCAAGCGGTTACCGGGTTGCCAAAGAATCACGTGATTGGAACAGGAACACTACTGGACTCTGCACGAATGAAACGAGCGGTCGCCAGTGCACTACACCTGGATTCACGGTCCGTGGCCGGCTACAACCTGGGTGAACACGGCAATTCCCAATTTACAGCTTGGTCAACGGTACGCGTGTTAGGTCAACCAATTACCAAATTAGCCGCTGACCGCGGTTTAGATTTGACCAAACTAGACGCCGAATCACGCGACGGTGGCTTCCGGGTCTTCCATGGCAAAAAATATACGAGTTATGGCGTGGCAACGGCTGCAGTGCGCTTAGCCAACACGGTCTTGAATGACGCCCTCACCGAACTCCCCGTTTCAAATTTCCGGGAAGAATACGGTGTATACCTTTCATATCCAGCCGTCGTTGGTCGTGACGGGATCGTCGAACAAGTTCAATTGGATCTCACAGACGAAGAATTGAAAAAATTACAAGTTTCAGCTGATTATATCAAGACCAAGTACGCTGAAAGTCAGACCGACTAATCAGCACTCAAACGTCAACGAACTAACACTTTCAAAAAGGCACCACCGACATGATTATGTCGGTGGTGCCTTTAGCTTATTGGACTAAGCGAACCTTGACTGGCACGATTAGTTCTTTGTTATTATTTAACTGAATTCCATGTCATGATGATTCGTTTTGGCTAATTGGCTGACAATCTGCAACCAGTCTTTCATACTAACCATTACCGCTGAATCTTGGGTGCTGGGATTTTCCACCTCAATGGTATCGTGGCCTTGATTAACAATCGTTAACAACTGGTTGATATTCTTTTTTGCTAATGCGGTAGTAACTTTTTTCATACGCCCATCTCCCAATCCGTTCCATAATTGTTGCCATTGTGCACCATTCATTCAAACCCGTCAAGCGCTGCTAGCAATTATTCAAGTAACTGAGCAATATTTTACACTAAGCAGGTCCCAGTTGCACCTAAAAGAACCGAGTTTTACTTAAAATTAAAGTCGCGGGGTCTTGAACATCGACTTCAAGACGTTTCTGATAATTTTCATCTGTTCATTAGTAATCGGCTGACCGTCGTATTCAAATTGGTTTTTCTTGTTTTCAATCACTTTTTTAAGATCAACAGCAGCGGCATTGATCGCCTTAGCTGTCGGTTCTTTATCCTTACCAACCAATTTGGTATAACTCGTACCGAGCACTTGAGCAACTTCCTTAAGCGTACCGACTGACGGCGTGTGCTTTTTCCAACTATAGATGGCACTCGCACTTAAGCCTGCTAAGGTCGCCACTTCCGCTAAGGTCAGTCCATTCTTCTTGGCAAATTGCCGAATATTCTTAAGTAATTCACCGTTATCAATCTTCAAAAAAGCCAAGTTCGTCACTCCTATCGGTCAAGATCTAATCAATTATTGTTAATCCACTCAAGCTGTTGACATTACTTAATCGAACCGCAACTCATTTGCAACAACTTTGTTACAATGAGCGCTTATGATGGGGTCAGCGTTATTGAATGAGATGGACATGGGGATTTTCGGGGAGGAAATACATATGAAACAACGTCTTATCACACTGATTGTTGCTATTTTAGGCCTCACGGTGGGGCTTTGGCAAGCACCAAACGTCGATGCCAGCTCAACGAATCGCGTCATTAAAACCACTAATCTTACTAAAAGCGCCTACCTGACGAAGAATACTCAGGGCGGCTTCTATAACATGAGTGGTGCCGCAAATAATCTTAAAATCCAGAGTCGGGGAACGCTTCGACAATATGGTAATACCACTTGGTTTGTCACCCAACAACGGCAAATTCGCTTAGCTAATAATACCACGGCTAATTATTATTTTATAACGAGTGCTAATACCCGTGTTCGTGGCTGGGTCAAGACCGGCTCCCTCAAGAAGAGCACCAGATCTTTCACCAACCTCTATAACGTGGCCAAATCCAAACTTGGCCATCGCTATGTCTATGGTGCGGTCGGTCCGAACACGTTCGACTGTTCCGGTTACACTAAGTATGTCTTCCAGCAAGCTGCGCAGAAAACCTTACCACGTGTGGCCCAAGCTCAGTACCGACAATATCCCAAAATTTCCAAACAGCGCGCCCAAAAAGGCGATTTAGTCTTCTTTGGTAGTGGCACAGGTTCGATATCACACGTCGGTATTTATGTTGGTGGTGGAAAGATGATTGACGCTCAGGACAATGGTGTCAAAAATGAAAAAGTCTACGTTCCATGGTGGCACGCGGTTGGCTATTCGCGGCCAGTCAACTTTGGCGCTTAAAAGTGTAATTCCTATTTTCACCCGACCCACAGAGGCGACTTGTGGGTCGTTTTTTATTGTCCTAATTATCATGACTTGTGTCAACCATGACGGCTGGTAATCACCTCTTATTATTCAATGTCGAGACGCAACCAGAACACAAAAGGGAGCACCCCAGCACGGAGTCACTCCCTTTGTACTTTAATTACGCCGCTGACAGACCGTCAGCAGAGCTATTGCCGACGTGATAATTCTTGATAGCGACTATACCAGATATCAATGTAGTCTTGTGAAAACGGGCCTTTTTTGTTTTTGATCCAATCAACTAAGACTTTCACATTTGCTTTTAAAATGCGATCAGTATCAGCCGAATAACGCCATTGGGCACCGTGTTCTTCGTACTCATCAACATCCAACAACCGCCGCTCACCATCGGGAAAGACTTTGACATCCAAATCATAGTCGATGTACTTCAAAGCCTCTTTATCTAACACGTATGGTGATGCTAAGTTGCAATAGTATGAAACGCCGTTATCGCGAATCATCGCCACGATATTAAACCAATAATGCTTATGAAAATAAACGATTGCAGGTTCCCGCGTCACCCACCGGCGACCATCATCCTCGGTGACTAGTGTGTGATCGTTACAACCAATTAGTACGTTCTCGCTTGTTTTGAGTACCATTGTATCGCGCCAAGTTCGATGTAAACTTCCGTCGTGCTTATAGCTTTTGATCGTAATGAAGTCGCCTTCCTTAGGTCCCTTAGCCTCGCGCGCCATATTAACCCAACTTTCTAAAATGAGGGTAAATTTTCATCGAATTTCATTAAACATTATACCAGATTTTTATGGCGTGCGGGCAGGTAATTCAACCTTTTCATTCATCAGCAACTTGTTCGTCGATAAATCGATTGATATCGTCCATCATGAAGCCCTTTTGGAACAGGCTGCGTTTCGTGCGCATCATGCGTTCACGAAACGCATACTTGCGATTGCGTTGCCACAACTTTGCCCCCTGTGCAACGAGGGCTTCCCACTGTTCATCTTCGTCGGGTTCTAATGCCAAACTCGCAATCGCGGCCGTAATCGTGTCATTATCAAAGCCCTTCGTCATCATACCTTGGCGAACTTTCTGTTGCATGGTCTTAAAAGCTTGGCGGTGATACCGTTTTGCCAGTTTACGCGCAAGTTCACTAGCATTATCGATCTGCTCTTCAGCACTAAACTGCCCGGCCAGCGCGTCATCAATCAGCTGCTCGCCCACACCCTTTTGTCGTAAGTTCTGCCGAATCACCCGTGGCCCCTTGTCACTGGTCCGTTTGGCCGTCCGCACAAAGGCATCCGCATACTGTTGGTCGTTCAATAACCGCAACTCACGTAATTGTTGCATCGTCGCGTCGATAACCGACTCGTCAATTTCTTCATCCCGTAACTTGTCATGAACTTCTTTTTCGGTACGCAACTGATGTGAGAGATAATCCAGCGCGCGCGTATACGCCTTGGAGACATCGTCCGCCGCAATCATCGCTGCTTGCAGTTGTTCATCAACTTCCATGCCCTTAAAAACGCGGAACTTGATCATCACCGACTCACTGATTGGAAAAGCGTACTGCTCGTCTAAATAAATGTTATAACGTCCAGCTCGCTTTTGCGCGACAATCTTCGTGACCTTCTTAGTCAACGACACCAACTCCCATCATTTAATCTTTACTCCTATAGTTTACCGAAAAATCGCCGCGTCAAACAACTAATTTCTCCAGGAAGTGCTAAGATGCCAAAGTGCTTTAAGACTTGGTCAGTATACGACTGCATCATCTCGTGATCCGTGTCCGCCATTGAAGGTACCGATTGATCGGGCACTAATCGCCGGCGATGATGTTCCTGGAGCGCCGCTTGTAATTGACCAGCCTTCGCAAGTTGGCGAGTGGCCACGCGCTCGCTCATATCCACTTGAATCGTAATTTGACCATCATAAACTAAGGCCGTCATAAATCCTTGAGCCTCGATATGCTTCAAATAATGCCGATTGTACCAGCTGGTTGTTCCCCGTTTGGCCGTACTTAACGGCATCAGGATCGCATCACCGTGAATCACAGGTAACTTGTGTTTCGATAAACCGAGTTCACCGGCGAGTTGCTTGATCAACTGTGTCCCAGATAACCCCAGACGGCCAGCGTAATTCATCATGATCTGGCGCGTCGTCAGTTTTGTCTTGATCAATCCCCGTTGACGATCAAAGATTAGCGTATTTTCAACACATGTCAGGTGTTTTATGTCAAGTAGAAAAAGTGTCTCCAGCACGTCGATTGTGGCAAGTTCTGAGCGTTGCGCGATGATTAATAATCGTTGTGGCTGTCGGGTGTCCCAAGTACCAGCGTGGCACTGCCAAAAAGTGTTAACGTGATGCGGAACGTCAATATTTTGGTTCATAGATGGTAAATCCCCCTCAAAGTCGGTATTTATCTCTAACATTCACCAGCCGAGCCCCCGCTGTCCGCGGTTATTTTAGATTAATCACATCATAACAATTACGTACAATCTAGGAAAGTAGTTGGTCTGTAATCTATCCAAATCTCATTGGAACATTAATAATGAAAATAAATCGTCACTTTTCAGTCCATTTTCACGACCTGCGTCAGTTGCGATCGCTCGCTACACTGATATCAACCTTGGCCAAGGAAATCGCTCATAAATGGGGTTATTTAGATGCACGCTGACCGTTTTGATAATCAAATGGCTTTCGATTTACTCGCCCGACCCGAGCACCAACATTTACTATACGGCGCTTTAAAAGCCGCCCAAGTCACCAAATACCACCCGCAATTCGAAGATTGTGTAACCGTGGCCCACCTGACTTGGCTGTCTGCTTACCAGAACTACGCGCCCGAATTGCCCGCTAATTTACCAGATTTTCGTAAATTTGCATTTCGCCGTATCAAGTGGCGAACTGTCGACTATCTACGTAAACAAACTTTGCGCACCCAGTCGCAAGTCAACTTGGAACACGCACTGCCCATTACCATTGATCCCATGACCGAACAAGAGACCCATTGGCAATTAACCGCCCTCTTAACAGAACTCCTTGTTCAATGTCGGCCAGGTGAGCGGATTTATCTCACCGAATTCTTTTTCGAGGAACAGACCGTTAGCAGTATCATGCGGCGCCACCAGGTCAGCCGCCGAACAGTCTACAACTGGCGGGCCAGTCTGCTCGTCAAGGCCCACAAGCTTTACCAGCAACAAACCACCAATTAACTAACAAGACTGTCGCAGTCTGAAAGGAACTCACGATGCATATTTGGATGCACACACATGTACTGCTCACAGTAACTGATTCTAATCAACGCCAATTCCACCAACACTGGTTAGCAGGTCGCGAACTGACAGACAGCGACTTTACTAGCTTGATTACCATTCTGACCCCACTATTCGCTGAGAAGATCATCAGTATTACCGTTCGAACCATCACCGAGTTTGCGGATTAAATGGGTGCTAGTCAAAAAAGTTTAGGCAAACCTTGCACAAATCGTCAGGCTCAACCGTCTGTATTAATGTAAGCTGGCCAGCCTACCACCACAAAATTCAAGGAGGAACTCATCATGACTAAAACTTGGTTAAAAGCAACCCTGACTGTTCAAACAACTACGGAATTGGACGAACAACGTAAGCAAACCTTTAACGCAATCGCCCAAGACGCAACTGACGAACAACTTGCCGCTTTTGGCAAGATCGTCGAAGTCTTGACGGGCGACCAGTTCACGGCCGCTAACTTGGCCAACGCCTACCGCTACGATCCACAACCCATCGCTTAACACACCCATAATAATAGGAGGAAGCGCCCATGAAAACTTTAGACTTAAGCTTTAAGACTAGCACAAACAAGGTTCACCACTTGAAGTTACACTACGCCAACGACAACTTGAGTAAAGACGTTGTTAGTAAGGCAATGGCGGACCTCGCTGCCACCAAGCTATTCGTGAAAGATGGCGAAAACTTAGTCGCCGAACCGCTTGCCGCTAAGTACGTCGAAACCATCGAGACACCAATCGTCACTGCACCAAAGGCTTAACCTCGCGTTACCTGCAATTACAAGAATCCCCGGTCAGTAATTGACCGGGGATTCTTTGGTTATCATTTAAAGTCGTCTTACTCTTGGCAATCACTTCAGAGCTAAATATCACAAGATAGCCGTATCGCTTTCGTCTCTTGACGGTCGACAGGGTAAATCTCGATAATAATACTGTTACCGACCGGATGCCAATCAATTGCTTTAACCAGTGCCCGCATAAACGTCCGCGTGATCTGAGTCTTGATTGAAATACCGCTACGCTCAATGTCATCATAGAAAATGACCCGTTGATCTAGCTTATCAACCTTAAAGTAGTAGTACGCATAATGGGCCGTCCCCCGTTTCAAAATTAAGTGGTACGAATTATTATAATCCGCGGGAAAAACCGTGATCCAATCGTCATTCATATCGGACATCCTTTTCACTTGAATTTGAGCTCTAATCTAATTGTACCTTGAACGGTGGTGAAAACCTAGGGGGAATGTGTGAGAAATCACGCGAGAAAGCCACCGTAGCAACCTAAAATTTGCCAGCTTACTTTCGAACGATGGGCCAATATCAGCAGCCATTGTAACCATAGCCACAAAAAGATTCATTAATTTGGACTATCTTCTACTTAATGACCGTGATAAGAACGAGCTCTTTACGCTTCATTCAGCTTATAACTTATTCTAACCGTATGTCTTAAATTACGCGATTGCTAGGTTAACACATAGTTAATGCTTAGCAAATATTTATTCACCAATTGGCAGAGTCATCACTATCATACCGTTTTTAGTACTATAATCACCTCAATTATTTTTTCATAGATTGATTCACTTTCCCCTCATATTTTATCCCGGTCACAATTATTAGGCCTAAACCCATAACTCATTAGAATACGTAGCTGACATCTTTTCTGTTCATTAACTAATTTTACGACGCACCACTTTTACTAACAGTTGCGCGCTTTTAAGTTGCTAATAATTGCAACTTGTTAAAATGCTGGTAAATTATAGTTAACCAAACTTCCACTAGCCAAAATAGCTAAAACCGGCTGTCGCACGATTGCACTTCAAATATTGGTTTATTCCAGTACAATATTTGCTATAATGAGATTAGCAAGGCTGCAAAGTTAATCGTATCAAGCATATTTACTTGATAGCTATTTTGTACTATAATCATTAGGTTGTATCAATATGGTTCATACATAGTCAGTTTGTGGTAACCCGAACAGTAGTAATAGATTAACCTGGCTGTGATTTACGGGGGAAAATATTTAAAGGAAGCATAGGGTGTTACTTATGGAATTGAAGGAACGAGAAATCAGACCGATTACGATTGACGCCGGGCGTCAGCATCGTCGTTATGGTTATCGGTTCATTAAACGCGTGTTTGACTTTGTCGCTAGCCTCTTAGGCCTCATCATCTTATCACCACTCTTCTTGCTAATTGCAATTGCGATTAAAGTTGAAGATCCTAAAGGCGCCGTCTTCTACTCGCAGACACGGTTAGGTCGTGGCGAAGTCCCATTCAAGATGTATAAATTTCGCTCGATGGTTTCCAACGCCGATGAATTGTTGGAAAAATTACTTAAAGATAACGAGATTGATGGTGCCATGTTCAAAATGCAGGATGATCCCCGCGTAACTAAGATTGGGCGATTCATCCGTAAGTATAGCATTGATGAACTACCACAATTGCTAAACGTCCTTCAAGGCTCGATGAGCTTAGTTGGACCCCGGCCGCCATTGCCACGGGAAGTCGAAGAATATTCCGACTATGACAAACAACGGTTAGCCGTCAAGCCAGGTTGTACCGGTCTATGGCAAGCAACCGTTCGTAACAGTGTCGGTTTTGATGAAATGGTTAAGTTAGACTTAACTTACATTTCTAAACGGAGTGTCGCATTTGATGTCTACATTCTGTTCAAGACCGTGGTCATTATGTTCAAGCCTAATGGCGCTTATTAAACATAAAAAACAAAACGCGCAACCAAACTCAAGGGGGAATTTGGTTGCGCGTTTTTGTAACCCATTGATTTGAACACACCACGCACCATTCGCTCGCCATACCATCAAAATCATCTCCCCTCTCCTGCAATCATCATTGATTCCACGACCCTACCGGCCAAATTTTCAGTCCTTGATCATAAGTGCACACGAACACAACTCACTGGGGTGCTCCAAGTATTACGCCAGTCTCCCAATTTAATTATCGTTGATATAACTATGTCACTCCGCAGTTAATTAACAATAAAAATACTTTCTAATTTATAAAATAATAAGTTTGTTAATAACCAACCCTAGCCAGTTAAAACCACTATCAACCGGCTAATTGGCTGTGATACAATGAATTGAATGTTGAGAAATTCGACGTTAGACTGCTTAACTGCCACAAGGAGCCACTCATGCGAATCATAAGGAATTACTTTTATACAGCGGGGTATAACCTCTTAATTTTACTAACGCCCCTCCTAACCGTCCCGTATATCTCACGGGTCTTAGGGCCGACCGGCGTCGGTATCAATGCAACGACCAATTCGATCATTACTTACTTTCTATTGTTCGGAACGGTCGGTATTACAATTTATGGTAATCGCGAAATTGCCTTTATTCGCGATAATCGGGGGCAACGCTCACAAACTTTTTGGGAAATTGAAATATTACAGTTATTGACCATCAGTTGTGCTTATCTCGCCTTTTTAGTTTTTCTTTTTTTTGAGCACCAATTGCAAATTTATTTTTTCTATCAATCATTTTATATTATTGCGGGTGCTGTTGATATTTCTTGGTACTTTATGGGTCTCGAGGATTTCAAGAAAACCGTGCTCCGTAACATGCTCGTCAAGATTGCTTCTGTGATTGCGATTTTCATATTCGTGAAGACTCGGCAAGATACCGGAATCTACATTTTGATTTTAGCGGGCTCACAAGTTTTGGGCAATCTGACACTGTGGCCATACTTACGACATAGTGTCGAACGGCCCAACTGGCGTCAATTGAATCTCTTTCGGCATCTGCGGCCCTCATTAGCATTATTCGTGCCACAAATCGCCACGACGGTTTACCTTGCCTTGAATAAGACCATGTTATGGCAAATGGATTCGCTAACCGCCGCCGGATTTTATGATTACTCCGACAAGTTGATCAAGCTCGTTTTAGCGCTCGTGACAGCGACTGGAACAGTCATGTTACCCCACATTGCCAACCTCTTCATGAAGCAACAACTTGAACGCGTCAAACAATACTTATACATGTCCTTTGACTTTGTGCTCGCGATTGCGATTCCAATGGCTCTCGGCGTGGCAGCGGTCGCAACGACGCTCGCACCCCTATTTTTTGGACGGGCATTTTGGGCAGTCGACCGACTGTTGATGATTGAGGCACCCGTCATCATCCTAATTGGGATGAGCAACGTGCTTGGTCAGCAGTTTCTGCTACCGACTAAGCAGACTAAGACCTATACGATTTCCGTCACTATCGGGGCCCTCGTCAACATCGCTTGCAACATCCCACTTATTTGGTTTTGGGGCGTGGCCGGTGCCATGTGCGCCACTTTGATTTCGGAAGTTTGTGTCACTGGCTACCAACTATTCATCACTCGACATGTTTTGCATGCGCAATCTCTATTTACTGGAATTTGGAAATACACACTTGCTGGTGGATTAATGTTTACATTTGTATTTCGCCTAAACGTCACCATGACAGCTTCCTACTTAAACCTTTGTTTACAAATTGGTGTAGGTGTCTTATTGTATCTTGGACTGATATTACTATTACAACCGCCTGTATTACGCAACGCTATCAAATTACGCAACAATCTTCATTAACTTCATATGTCGTCTCTATACATCAATTACAAAGGCCCAACAAAGTTAAATAAGTTATTGGGTCTTTGAGATTAAAGTGCCCCATAAATTGGAGTAAATCCAATTTATGGGGCACTTTAGGGTTGCTTTTTA
The DNA here is from genome assembly GCF_055413545.1 of Lactiplantibacillus sp. 3062. Taxonomy (NCBI): domain Bacteria; kingdom Bacillati; phylum Bacillota; class Bacilli; order Lactobacillales; family Lactobacillaceae; genus Lactiplantibacillus; species Lactiplantibacillus sp. 3062. Next base: position 851 of record NZ_JBVAYE010000017.1, on the reverse strand, counting down.
GTTGTTTAGTATAATTAACTGTTGCTTTAAGTATCTGAGCTGTTTCATTAATGTAGCCAGTTCGTGATTACAATCAAAAGCTTGTAGATTTGCCTGTATTTGCCGAGCAACTTTCCCAATAGTTTCTTGACCAGTAGTAGTCAATGACAACCAAACTATTCGTCGATCGCTTTGATCAATTTGTGGCTGAATCAAATTATCTTGAATGAGATGCCAAGTATTCCTAGAAATTAGTGTGCGAGTGACCTTGAATACTTTTGCTAACTCACTAGCACTAGCTTGTTCATGTTGCTCAAGATAGACTAATACTTCCCACTCACGCATGGAAATCCCGGTTGTTACAAGTCCTTGTATTGACATTTGGTGCACTTGCTTCTGAATAGATTGTAGTGTTTCTAAACTTTCAAACTGGGCTTTGATTTGTTGATGATTTAGCATATACTTCTGCCCTACTCTTTGTGCTGTCGCTTAGCCATACCAAGGAGACCTAATAGGCCACTCATGGCTAATAACAATAAACCACTAAGCGTCATATGTTGTTGATCCGTTTCATTAGTTTGTGGTAATCGTTGACCCACAAACTTAATGGTTATTGTTTGAACCGACTTATCAGATGTCATCGGTTGATCTGGTTTTGCTGGTGTCGTTAGCTGTCCTGGTTTAACCGGTTCTGTCGGTGTTGTTGGTTGACCTGGTTTAACCGGTTCTGTCGGTGTTGTTGGTTGACCTGGTTTAACCGGTTCTGTCGGTGTTGTTGGTATCGTTGGTTGTTCTGGTTTAACCGGTTTTGTTGATGTGCTATCAGCCTTATAAACTACCGTAAATTCAAGGTCACTGGAATCACCAGTAAC
>NZ_JBVAYE010000016.1:0-38035 GCF_055413545.1 Lactiplantibacillus sp. 3062 | reverse complement strand
GTGCCTCCATAATTATTTGCTATTAACGTACAATGCGAGCGGCAGGAGTCGAACCTGCATAGTAGGTGTTAAGAGCAGGGGAACTCTATTTGGAGTGGACACGTTCTACCGTTGAACTACGCTCGCATGTTGCCCGCTAGGCTGGTAGTGGGCGAGGGTGCTACTTTCGTTTGTGGATCCAGTAAGCTAAAATGGCGAATAGCGCTATGAAGCAAATGATACCAATTACAATGGTAAAGTCGAACACGTGTGTGCTGTACGTTCCTACATGCAATTCCATAGCTAGTCTGAATCTTTACCAGTAACGGTTATTTTACTAGCAACTAGTGATGGTACGGTGTTGCTACCACCAATTTTGGTATCATATGATTGTCTCTTTGAAAAAACACCTTGAATGTCCACATAATCGTCTTCGACTGCTGGTGTTTTACCATCATAGGCAACCATAAACGTATGGTCTGGATCATCGTCTGTGTATACTAGAAGGACTGTTTGGCCATCTTTTTCGTCAGCTTGAAGTACTTCAGCCTTTGAAATATGATATGATTTTCCAACCCAATCATCAGACTTGACAAAATCACCATAAGTATATTTTTCTGCGTTATTTTCGCCTTCAGTTGCATTGTATGAATCACTAGTATCTGAACTACTGTCACTGCTACTAGAACTACTGTCAGAATCTTTATATTCAGTAATAGTCAATTGCGACTTGGGACTTTTATAACCGTGATATGTAGCATAAACAGTATATTTTCCTGAAACAAGGTAATCGTCACTAAACTTTCCTTTTTTATTGGCTTTTACAGTGTCTGAAATTCCGTCTTCACTAGTAGGCTTGAAATGAACAGTTGCTCCGGGAGTGGCTGTCCCCTTTACGGTAGTTACATTATCAACTTTATTTTGATACAAAGAAGCACTAACTGTTGTGTTTCTAGCGTTTGACTTGTCATTAGAAGATGTACTCGTTGATTTTATTCCAGCAAATAATAGCAGTGCAAAAGAAAGAAACACTACAACGATTGAATATATAGACGTCTTTTTCCATTTGCTTAGTTCTTTGCCTTTAGCTTTCTTAAAAATCCATCCAATTGTCGACACGATAAATAGTACAATTGCTATTAAAAATACTAAAAAAGACAATACCCCTAATGTTTCCACAACAAATTCCTCCAAAAATAGAATTTCAGCTTTTACCGACATCCGTATCTGGTCTTATGTAAGTATAATACCGCTAAATATGTAGAACATGCGTTCTTTTTGGTGTAAAAGCATAGGAGCAATAAGCTCCTATAATATAACTCTGCCTATAATACGTACCTGGTCATCTTTAACATGACGTGGTTCGTATTTTTTGTTAATTGATCGTAAGATGACTTCATCGGAAGTGTAGTCGTAGTAAATTTGCTTGCAAGTAACACCGTCTCCATCAATTTCAACGATAGCAATTTCACCATTCTCAACTTCTTCTTGCTGATGGTAGAAGATAATTTGACCATCGTGAATCAGTGGCTCCATCGAATCGCCTTGTATACGGATGGCTGTATCTGCCCCGTGTGGAACGTCTGTGAAGTCGTCGTGTTCAATTTCTACATCGCCATAAGTCAATTCAGTAGGGTTAGCGGCTGACTTACCAACGAGTGGCAAGTTAACGACTTTACCATTTTGTTCTTTCAACTGATTGTCAGCGTAGTTGTAAACATTTTGCTGACGATCAGGGCTTAATTTTGAAACAATTTCAGTTATTTTTTCAGATATACTATCATTGGATATTCCCATTAAATCAATGAGTGAAACATGTAAGGAACTAGCCACATTAGCGACAACCTCAATTGGCATTTTTTCAATATCACCTTTTTCATATCTAAATATAGTTGAACGAGAAACACCAATTGATTCTGCTAGTTGGTCAGCACTAATTCCTTGTTGTTTTCGAATGGATTTCATCCTATCACCAACGTTCATGTAATACATCCTCCCTTAATATGATAAATAAAGTATAACATCATGTCGCAAAAATGCAACAAAGAAAAATCGCATTTTTGCGATTTTTGTGTTGACTTTCGCAACAGGTGGAATTATACTTTGTTCATCAAGTCGCATTAATGCGACTTAAAGGAAGTGAGTATTAATATGTTAGATATTAAGATTGACCGGCTCAAGGGATTGATGGTTGAACGCCATATCACACATGAATCTTTATCAGTGGCATTAGGGATAAACCGGAGCACTCTGTCCAGAAAGCTTAAGGATGGTGGAAATAAATTTACAATTGACGAAATTAGAAAAATGCAAGAGTTTATTCCTCTTACAAATCAAGAAGTGATTGATATTTTTTTAACAGAAAAAGTCGCATTAACGCGACAAAAACAACCAGCATAGAAAGGAATGATCCGCATGAATGATTTAGTAATTATGAAGAATAAGCAAGCTGTTACTAGTAGCTTGCAAGTGGCAGAGGTATTTGACAAGCAACATAAGCATGTTATGGAGGCAATCCAAAACAAACTGGACTCAGCCGAAAATTCGGCTCAGTACGATTCGATGTTTTCCAAGGGATTTTATAAAGACCGAAGTGGTAAATCTAATCCAATGTATTACATGAATCGTGACGGGTTCAGTTTCATTGCTTTCGGGTTTACAGGTAAAAAGGCGGATGCGTTCAAGCTCAAATACATTGAGGCATTCAACTCTATGGAAGAACAAACAAAATTGCCAACATCGCCACGAGAGATTGCCAGATTGGCGCTGCAAGCCAATGAGGAAACTAATCAGCGCCTAGACAGTGTAGAGGGCGATGTGAAAGACCTAAAAGAGAACCAAGTTATTCCTAATCCTGAATATAGTGCGCTTAGTCGCCGGGTTAACCAACGTGTGTCAGAAGTAGCTCACAGTTATGGGCACATTACGAAGAAACAACGTGGCGAGTTATTTAAGGATATTAACGGTGGCGTCAAGAAGATTGCTAACGTGAGCGCTCGGTCAATGCTACGCAAGAAGGACTACCAGATGGTAATGGACTTCATCAACGACTGGGAGCCATCTACAGCAACTAAGACAATCATTCGACAGATGTCACTTCGATTCGACAAAGAGCCAGCATAGGAGGTAAAACAATGGAATTTGAAAATGTACGTGAAGCACTGAAATTCTTGCTTGAGTATAACGATACGATGTTGAACCCTAACCTTAAATCTCGGGTTAACGGTGGTGAGTGGTCGCCAAGCGCAGTTAACGAAGTTCAAATGGCAAACTATGACGCTTTAGCACAAGCAGCGGACATGCTTGGTATGAGCGACCTTTACTTAAATGAACAGCCAGCATAGGAGGTGAGTTAGATGGAACAATTAAATGTAACAATTGAAAGTTTGGATGAATTAAAAAAGCTGCTTGACGAGGCATCAGACCAGGTCAAACAACTTCAAAATACGATGTCCAAAATTACTGAATATCAAATGAAGTTCCATTAGATAAGCCATTTAGAACATAAAATTCAATAGCTTCATCTCGCATTTCAGTAAAACTTGAAAACTGTGAATTTTTGTTAATGATTTCGTCAACTACAGGTTTATCAAAATCATCAAAGGATTTAACGTTATCTGCCGGGATAGCGCTTAGCAAATCATCTGTTGTCTTGAAGCTTGTATATTTGTTCAAGAAATCATTGGTAAATAAATTCTCAAAGGAAACTTTATGATCGCCATCAAGTTCTTTGGCATTGTTGCTCATGCGATCAAAATCGGACATCAGTTTATCCAAACCATCCATATTTGTCACCTCGATCAATTGGGATAACAAAATTATACACCGAAAGGAGTGACCAGGATGGACAGTTTGATAAGTGCTTTGTCGAAACTCTTCACGCAAGCATATGAGCAGGGAGTTGCGGACGGGCGTATTCAGCAGGCTGTTGATCACAAGATGATTGGACGTAAAGATTTCTACTCTGAGTTTGGTATCAAAGTAGATTCATTCGACAAGCACTATCGCGACAAAGAGGGCTTCCCAAAGCCAGAAGAAGATGGCAAATGGTACGCTCCAGCAGTCGAAAAATGGTTATTGAATCATCAAAATTTAAGTGATTAAAACCTAGGCGGGTAGATGATGATTCAATTCATAAGGAGGAATTTCCATGGTAGAAGTAGCGGTATTAACCTGGGCGCTAACAACCGTGTGGTACAAGCGCCGAGAGATTAGAAACTGGTTTGGAATTTAAGGAGGAAAAGTAATGGTAAGAGACACAGATGCATTTGTTGGACTTGGCAATAAATTAGTTGCCAATGCTGACAAGGCACAAGCAAATGATTTAATAACTAAAATGAATGTTGCTAGTTTGTCAGGCCATCACTCAATCATCTGGAACAAGTCTGGAATTAGTGTCGGCGTTATCAACACACTATCAGAAGAAGATATTTCAGTTAGCAAGTGTCCTGGTGGCGGATATGTCATTGATTGGCAAGAAGCATTAGAAATGGAGGAATAATCATGAAAGTTCATGTAGGTGATCGAGTGAGTTACAAGGCTGAGTATAGTTGCGGCCAATTAATACGAGAAGCCGGTGTTGGCAAAGTAGTGGATATTAAAAAAATCCCGTTCACATTGCGCACTCAAAAAGATGTGGCTGTAGTTGAACAAAATGGACAGCAATTCGAGATTATTACCAATGGTATTCAAGTGCTCAAGTAGGAGGAATGATCATGCAAGAAGTATCAATTTTACCACTCCACGAGTGGAAACGAGCGCAAAAAAGCCATCGCTAGTAACGGCTAACGATGGACTAATGGAAGAGATGCTTAACACTAATATCTACTCTATTCCAAAGCAGTCTCGTTTGCAAGCTAAAAGACAAAAATACTCCCTACTGGAGTGGATTACAAGAGTAGGGAGCAAGAAAACAATTCAAGGTGTGCGTATATGTTAACGCTAACTCGAAATGTTTGCAAGTGCTGAGAAAGAGAGGACGGTAGTTATGGAAAAACCATTACCTTATTTAGAACAACAGGATTGTATTCTTCATGGTATTACGCAGATTGCATCAATCGATCCACAAGAATTAACTCCAGAATGGTTGTTAATTCAAAATAATATGGCAATGGCGTTTTGCTTGAATGCATGGATGTTTAATAGGGAGCTGAAATAATGATTAAAAATGGATACAGAATCAGCGTAAACTTTACAGACATTGGTCATCTTAGTAAAAACATAAACTCACTATATGAAAAATGGTTGCTTTGCCAAAATGATTTGAAGACTATTCAGATAATTGGCGAACTGGCACTTGGAAAATGTGACACATACAAATTGCTAAGTCAAAACAGCATTAGCATTAATGACTTTTCACGTGCTATGAAAAATTTAAAGAAGCTGGGATTAATTGAATATAGTGTTGAAATGTGATTTATAAACACTAAAACGAATTGGCTTGAACTAAAAAATACAGCAGTGACTAATACACCGGGTGGGTGGAATGCCTACTAGTAAATAAGGGAGGATTAAGAGATGGCACAAAGGAGAATGTTTAGTAATACGATCACGGATTCTGATTTGTTTATGGATATGCCTAAGTCAGCTCAGCTACTATATTTTCATTTGAATATGCATGCTGATGATGATGGGTTTGTGGGTAATACGAAATCCATTATGCGGATGACTGGTTCAAGTGATGATGATTTAAAAATTTTGTTAGCCAAGCAGTACCTTATTCCGTTTGAGAATGGCGTCACTGTGATTAAAGATTGGCATATTCATAATTACATCCGATCAGATCGTAAGCACCCCACGAAATATACTAGTGAGCTTAAACAATTAGAGCTAAATGAAGACGCTAGTTATAGTAAATTGCCCATCGGTAGTCAAGTGTCAGCCAACTGTCAACCAAATGACGGACACTTGGTAGGCAATTGTCATACCGAGGTTAGGTTAGGTAAGGATAGGTTAGGTAAGGATAGTAAAGGTAAGTATATAGAACCAGGTAAGCCCAAACCAGGAAAATCCAAACCAGCACGACACAAATATGGACAATACCAGAATGTCTTACTGACGGATGAACAATTAGAGAAACTCAAATTGGAGTTTCCTTCTGACTGGCAAGATCGTATTGAGCGAGTCTCTGGGTATGTTCAATCTAGTGGTAAACACTACAAAGATTACTTGGCTACCATTCGTAATTGGGCTAAGAGAGATCAGCAAAGTAACCAAAGTCACAAAGCAGCGCCACAAACACGAGAGGACTGGTTTGGCTAATGGAAAATGTAACGAAGTTATTCAATCAAGCCACGATTCAGAAAGTAGTAGCGGCTAGAGGCATTGATACAACTAAGTTGCCAACCAAAGAAGAATTGGATCATCAAACAATTGATCGGGCGAATGCGGGCGTAATTGCTAACCGAAAACGGTATTACTATCGCATGTCAGTCTGGTCTGGAGGCGTGCCACTACGATTTAGCTTTAATGATTGGCAGGTTGATAAACAGCCTAATCAAGCTAAAGCTAGAGAACTTGGTAATCAAGCATTTAAGTTAGCTAGGCAATTAGAGACTAACCAGTTCAACGTAGCGCTTGCAGGCGGACCCGGAGTTGGCAAAACATCATTAGCGCTAGCAATTATGTATCAGCTAATGAGCGCAGGACAGACAGCAATGTTTGTCTCGACAGCTGAATTGCTACGGCTGGTAAATGAGAAATACGAAGCACCGGACGTACGTCAACGGTTACTATACGTTTTAAAAGACATGCAAAACGTTGATGTTCTAGTTTTAGATGATTTTGGTACTGAAGGCGGTAAGCCAACTGAAAAGGGGTTCTACAAGCCAGTACACAAAGATTTGCAGACACTGATGTATCAAGTGGCAAATGCGCGTTGCGATTTTGATCATAACGAAGTCAAACATATAACCATCATTACGACTAACAACACACGTAAGCAATTAGAAAGTATGTATGATGGCAAAACAATCGATCGCTTATATACCAAGGATACTAGCTGTCAATTGCTGTTTGACAACATGGAAGGAGTCAGAAGTGTATGAGCTGTGAATTATGTCATGGTAGTAAAGTTGTTCAGCAACCACTTGGGAGTTATGGTTTCACGTTTGGACCATGCCCAAATTGTACGAATGAGATACATGCTCATTACGAGCAGGAGCTTGAAAGGAAGTTAGCCTATGGCGAGCAAAAATTGGCCTAAAGAACTGGAAGTAATTCATAAGCTAGAAGCGAGATATGGCAGCATGGATAACGTGCCACCAAGCAAACTAAGCAATTTGCATAAAATGCCTGGAATCAAAGCTGTATCAGACGATTACACGGAGATTACGCGTACCCAGTATAATGCCATTAAATTAGTCATGGAAGGCAAGCAGGGTAAAACTAGGACGTCTCGGGAGTTAAAACGGAGTAACAGTTGGATTGATAGACGTATTCGTGCGATTGACGAAAACAAATACTACATTACGGAGGACAAATAAGCATGATTGATATGAAAATTGACCAGTATCATCTGACTAGTGACAAATACGAAGTTAAGGTTAACAGGATGTCATTAGACAGCCATGGGCATCCGGTAAATAGCTACGATGAAAAGTCTGGTATTAATCGGCTGGTAGAAGTACCCCTAGCACACTGTAAAAACGTCGAGGACGCATTGCGCTGGCTTCGTGGGTATTTAATCCGGACTGGTAGTGAACACATAAAAACAGTGGATCAGTTAGCCATAAAGAGTCATGAAATTGAACGGCAGTTTGACACGTACATTAAAGAGTGTGTACCGGAAGGATTATGAGCTATGTCCGGAAATGCTAAAACGTATCGGGATTTATTTCAAGAAATATATGAAAAATATGGTATTCAAACTACAACACAATTTCACATCAATCCAGATAAACAGATAAGTGAAGAGAAATATCAAGAAGCTTTAAAAGCTTATTCAATTTTACCAGCAATATTTGATGATACCTTTGGGAGGGACGAAGATGCCTAAACACACTAAGAAGCGTTCAACGATTAAACGGAAGCACCGGCGCATGAAGCAACACGCTGAAGCAAACAAAGCTAAAGCATTAGATAGCAAGCAATTGGCCAAGGAATATGAGCCATACAACATTAATAAGCGGGCGTTCGGGGAGGATTGAACGTATGAAGTTTTTGGACTTATTTGCTGGTATCGGCGGTTTTCATTTAGGAATGGAGCAAGCTGGTCATACATGTGTTGGCTGGGTCGAGTGGGACAAGTTCGCTCGGCAGAGTTACCAAGCAATTCATAACGTGAAAGGAGTGTGGAATGCAAGTGACATACGAACAGTTAGAGCTAGTGAGTTACCCAGAGCAGACTGCTGGTGCTTTGGCTTTCCATGCCAAGACATCTCAGTCGCCGGTAAGCAAAAAGGATTCACTGCCGGAAAGCGTAGTTCTTTGTTTTTTACAGTTACAGGGCTTATTAGAGACCTCGAAGAAGAAGATAGACCCAGCTACTTACTCATTGAGAACGTTAAAAACTTACTTAGTATTAACCGAGGGCTTGACTTTCTCAAACTTCAAATTGAATTGGATGAAATCGGGTACGATGTCGAATGGTCAGTGCTTGACTCAGCCGAAGTCGTCCCTCAGCACCGGGAACGTATCTTCATTGTCGGACATCTTAGAGGACGACGTACCCAGCAAGTATTTCCTATCGTTCAAGACGACCGAGAAGTTAATCGCCGGGCAGACGCAACAAATACCCTTACCGCCCGTTACGGGGAAGCGCAGGGATCAGGATCGTACGTTGCTGAAAGTGAACCGCCGAAAGTGAAGCAGGTGGGCAATCTTATGAATACCAAATATTTTGGTGGTAATCCACAACCGGGACGTATTTATGATCCTAGCGGTATTTTGCCAACATTAAGTACGATGCAAGGTGGAGGAAGAGAGCCAAAGATAATATCTAACCCACACGGTTATAACAAAGGTGGCACTAGAACAATTTCGCCAACGGTTACTGCAGGTTCTTTTAAAGATAATAATTTTGTGCAGACCAACATTCTCGCTGGTCTAAGGATAAGAAAATTAACGCCGCTTGAATGCTGGCGCCTACAAGGCTTCCCGGATTGGGCCTTCAATCGTGCCAGACAAGCGGGATTAAGTGACAGCCAATTATACAAGCAGGCTGGTAATAGTGTGACGGTGCCTGTTATTAAAGCAATTGCTGAGAGAATGAAGCTACCATGATAATCGTCAAGGAACCAACTAACGAGGAACGCAAGCGGGCGTTTGAAGCGTTCGGGGAGGATTAAAAATGAGTGAATCATATGAAGCAATAGAATGGATCTTAAGTCAATTGGCACAGGCCTGCTAGTGATAGGAGATGGCGACGATGATTAAGTTTAGAGCGCGGCACTGATGAGCAACAGGCACAAATTGGCCAGGACTTCATTGCTGACATTGCGGAGTTGAGTGATCGCGAGAGTAAACAAAAAGCCGCCTACTAAGGCGACCAGTCATAGGACCACTCGAATGACCGTTGTCAGTATAACATATAAAAGCGTCGTATCTGTTGAGGAGAATACGGCGCTAGGAATTAAAGCAACTATAATATACACCACACGATATATTTAGGCAACCCTAAACATGTGCGCTGCTAGACTACAATATTTGAAAGGGGAATTGGTAGTGAAACGAACGACGATTAGAAAAGTTGAAGATATTCTACGTGACTATCCCAAGATTGACAAGTATATCGAGAAACGTGAACAGGAATTACGTTATCCAACTGTACCACGTGATGATAATGTTGGAGGTGGCAAGGCACAATACAAATACCCAGATACGGCGTTAAATACACTAATTACAATTGACGATGATCGGCGCATTAACACATTGAAGCGTCAGCGAGAAGTAATTGATGATTGTTTAGACGGCGTTGGCCACGATACAGAAGTAATTATAAATGAGCTATATTTTAAGAAACACCAGCAGTACACAATTGACGGATTAATTGCAAATCATATGATAAATGTTAGCCGTCGAAAAGCGTTTGACTTAAAGAAAACTTTTATCAACGATTGCGCTAAGGGGTTTGGATTGTATGAAATATAAAAACGTGCACTAATCGTGCACTTTTGACCCCTACAAACGTGCTAAATTGGTAGTATGCCAAATGTGATTGACGTGCATGAAGTAATCCTCCAAATTACAGACTGGTAATCGCTGTGGGCTAATTGGTAAGCCACAATGGGATGTAGGTTCGAGGCCTACCGGCGATATTAAGTATCAAGCTGGTGTATGAGGAACTGATAATTCCGCCCAGCATGTCTGCGACTGAACGATCGTTATTAGACGATAGCCTAATAATTATTGAACCTATTTTTAATACAACTGGGTTGCAGTGAAAAAAAGCTGTTTCGATATGCAGATTATAGCAGCAAGTTTGAGATAAAAAGCATTGACGGTTGTGCCGACACAAAGCCCAAGTAAATGTTAGTGTGAGAACTAGCAGAACCAAATGGGATTCTCAATAAGTCGGTGTTGTAGTTGAAGCGGTAATACCGTTTATAAACGACTAGTCAAGTACCAGTAGGATAAATCTACAGACATACTAAAACAAAATTATGTTTAAAATATGCCTAAATCATCTGAACGTTGGTAGCCATTGTGCTAGCCCATGCCTTGTAATGCATTAACAGCTAATTAGGTAGCTCTTAATTAGTAGGCGTTAATGAGCATGTAGCTTAAAATTATCGTAGCTAAAGCTAACTACGCAAACCAATGCGGATACTTGTTTGGCTCTGCGACAGAGACAGTGAGCTGTGGCGGTCTGTAAAACCGTTGTCGAGAGACTGAGTAGGTGCAAATCCTACCGGAGCCATTTACGACCCAAGCACGTCACTAAACTGCTGAATAGGGCTGGAGTCGTGTTTGGAATTACCTTCATAACATGAACTCCCATCGTCTTGTTTACATTGGCTGTGCTTGTGGCGGAATAGGTAGACGTTTTAAGAGGCAACACAGGATGGTGTTGTTATGTAGGGTGCAAATCCCTACCAAGCACATTAAACGCGTCCACGGCACCAAAACGGGCAATCTCCAAACTGGCTCTCGCTTATTGGCGGGAGCTTTTGTATAGTTAGAGTAGTTTGGAGGAATTGAAATGGCACATATAAATTGGAAATTAATTATTGGGGGATTTGTGGCCCTAGGAGTGATACCTATAATCTTACTTGTTTGTATGCACTTTTTGAACTCTGTTTTTTTGGGTGATTCTAGTAATGATGGATGGCTTGGATTTTGGGGTGGCTATTTAGGAGCCTTGCTTGGGTTGTACGGCGTTCAAATGCAATTGAAATCTGAACAAAAAACACGTTTGGATGATAACCATCCTAAGTTTTACCTATTCTTTCGAATGTCGTTTGAACCTTCAAAGAAAGTGTATGTTCATTCATGTCAGCCCCGGGAGCTTTTAGGAAGTAAAGATCATCAAAAAAAGATGAAATTTGAATCAAAGTATTTTTATTCAGATTCAAATTTCATTTCGATAATTAATTCTAACAAGAAAAATGTTTACGATATCAGTATTTTAGTGACTAGTTTAGTTGCAGATAACAATGTTTGCAGTAAATATAAGAAATCAAGTGCGAATATTAATGGCAAAGAGGGTAAAGGCGATAATTCAGAATGGGATTCATTTAAAAGAGACACTAAGAATTGGAGTCTTGTGCACGAAAGTATCAAGGCTTCAAATCTGGAAAGCACTGAAAATGAGCTATTATTAGTTACTTATGCCCAGTTATATAACTATCCTAATGAGATTCAAAGCATTGACATTATTTTTCATACGAATAGCAATGAAATTGGATTGGCAATGTTTGAATTGATAAAAGATAAAAATGGAATTCTAAAATTATCCAATGTTCCAAAAGTGGAATATTTCCAAGAAGGTGTAGTAACACACGACCTTAGTGAGAAAGAGAAATTGTTTAATGAAAATTATAAAAATACAGATATTATGGTTGTAGATGAGAATAACAAGGAACCGTTTATTTGGGAAAAAAGACGGCAAAACAATAAAAGATGATGATAAACAAGCAAAATATCCGATTAATCAATAGATATCGGACGAGCAGTTAGTATTGGAAAGTAAGTCGTGGTGGTATGAAATGACAATAATGATACACAGTAACTATGGGTACGAGCCGCCTGAATGGGTAGCTGCAGATGCCCGGCTAGATAGATGGTGTAAGGATAAGAAGCGTCGTGCTAAACAGCATGGCGCTTTTAGTTTGGAAAAGAAACGGAGAAAGCAACATGCCAAGGACAAGAAGATGCCGTTATCCTAACTGCCATGCAATGGTCACTTTCCCTGACCACTATTGTCAACATCACTATGAGCATGAAGCTGAGTACTTGGCTAGTCGGCAACGTTGGGCACGTAGCAATGACAAACAATACACACACAAGTACAACACGGTTACACGTTATCGTAATGAGGATAAGCGTCAGCAATACAACTTCTATCGGACAAGGCAATGGTCACATCTAAGGCAACAAGTCCTAGAGCGTGACCATTACTTGTGTGCTTACTGTAAAGTGCAAGGCGTCATCACGCCTGCTAAGACAGTTGACCACATTGTGCCAATTGAGTTTGACGAAACACTGAAAGCTAACGTTGATAACTTAGCTGTTATCTGCGGTAAGTGTCACCGACTCAAGACTGACTGGGAACAACTAACTTATGGCACAGGTCAAGGCAAAGAGCTGCAAAGCGTAACGCCGATCAATGATGTGTCAGCAATCGTTGTGTTAATGAATGAGAAATAAAGTTTGGAATAAGTTCAATCAATTTATTGGCACTTGTCGTTCGATTTGAGCGGCTCTAAATTTATGAATGAATTAGTAACGATGATTATTAAAACAACCCCCGCCCCCTAACGTGTCCCAGGAAGAGCGCACACATTGATCTTAGCTTACAAAAAAATTGATTTTTCAAATTTTAACATAGGGGGGGCAGGCACTAATTGGGAAGGAGGATCTTTGACAATGAAAAAAACATTCTATCAGCAGAATGACGGGAAACTATCCAAGGATCCACCAGTTCAATTAGGGGCTATTGCGGCTAGCTGTTGGCGAAAAATCGTACCTTTTTTAGAAACTACTGGCAAAGTGCATAGAATAGACTCATTTTTAGTCGAAAACTATTGTTCTCAGTATGAAATATATCGTGAAGCATATGAGGACATTAAAGAAAATGGCATTCAATCTAAAGTGTTCAAATCTTTGCAGGATAATTATGGTGCAGTGGTTGGTCAGGATTTTGTTGGATTTAAGAAGAACCCGGCGGTTGGAACATTAAAAGAGTCAATCGCCTTGCTAAATTCTATAGGTATGCAGCTAGGACTATCGCCCAAAGGGCGTCAGAATCTGTCTGAACTTGCTAATCAGAGCAAGGAAGAACCTTCAATTGCTGATTTGCTGAATGGTGACGAAAATGAAGAAGATTGAAATTAAGAATAAAGATGTTATCAGCACTTATAGAAGTGAAAACTATGAATTAATTGCAAAAAAATATCATGATCCAGCTACTGAATATGCTTTTAAAGTGCTTAATGGCGAGATCTTGGCAGGTTATAAAATGAAACTCGCCTGTTTTAGACACTTACAAGATTTAAAGCGATCTGAATCAGGAAGCATAGATTTTCCTTATCACTATGACTTGAGTGAGTGCAGAAAAATACTGAATTTTGCTAAGCTTTGTCCAGATGTTAACGCTGGAGTTCCACTACCACTTCTATTATGGCAAAAAGCAATTCTTTGTTTAATGATCGGCTGGAGAGATGAACTAAACCATAAACGTTTTACTCGTGTTTCACTGTCAGTCGCCCGGACAAATGGGAAAACCTATTTGGTCAATATCATGCTTTGGTATGCATATATGATTGAAGCAGCTTCTAAGTTTAATCAAGACTTGGCTTATATTGGCCCTGTCGCAGCACAAGCTAAGAAGGGCTGGCGCTATGTAGAGATGTTTGGCCATAAATTAAAAGAAGTGGCAGCCTTTAAGAATCAATTCTTTGATAGATACGGTGTTGATGTTCAATCTGAACAAGTGAAGGGAAATAAAACTCAGAACAATATTCTAAGAATGTCTAATGAATCGGGCCAATTTGACAGTTATCATTTCTTGTTTTGTGTAGCTGATGAGGCTGGGGATAAGCATTACACAACAGACAATTTTAGTAAGGTAACATCAGGCCAAGTACAAACACCCAACCATCAGTTCGTTCAGATTTCTACAGCGTATGATGATCCAACGGTTCCGTTCCATAACGACCAAATACGCATGACAGAAATTATGGAAAAGGATTACTTACGATCTGGTGATGAATTTCTAGTTCTAGTGTGGGAGCAAGATTCCCCTGATGAGTTAAATAAGCCTGAAACGTGGATTAAGTCTAATCCAATTTTGATGATTAAAGACAATCAAACCATGGTAAAAGGGCTGCAGACTGAAAAAGATAATAAGCTGAACGACGGCACTATTAATGATTTCAAAAATAGAAATTTAAATATATGGATGCAGTTAAAGTCGGCTACATATTTGAAGCTTAGTGAAGTTGAAAAGGCTATTATCAATAATTATTCGATTCAAGGTCAAGAAGTCTATATTGGATTTGACAGTTCGATGTTTTCAGATAATACGGCGCTTGCTTTTGTGTTTCCGTATATTGACGAAAGAAAACATAAACAAAAATGGTTTATCATGCAACATTCATTCATTCCTTGGCGGCAAGCTGGATCAATTGATATTAAAGAAAAACAAGATGGAATTAAGTACCGTGATATGGTCAAGCTAGGATTCTGCACAATCACTGCACACCCACAAGGCTTGATTAATATCGAACAGGTCTATGACTGGCTGGTTAGCTTTGTTGAACATAACCAATTAAAGGTTAAGTTCTTTGGATATGATCGTATGGGAGACTATCGAGTAAAAGATCTTGTTAAAACTTTAGATGCCAATTTTGATTGGCCATTGCTTGATGTTGCGCAAAGAACGTCTGAAATTGGAGATCCAACAAAATTCCTACAGGAAAGATTCGCCGATAGTTCAATTTCTTCATTAGCAGATCCTGTTCTAAAAAAGGCGCTCCTCAATGCTGAAACTTATGAGGACAAAATTGGTATGCAAGTGGACAAGCTTAAAGCAACATACAAGATTGACGTAGTTGATGCTTTGATTGATGCAATATATCAAGCAATGTATCATTTCAAGGATTACGGCCCACTTGAAGATAGATCTGGTTCAGTAATTGATCGGTTAACAGATAAGGAAGCGTTAGAGTGGTACAACAATCCAGAATCCGGTCTGTTAGGAGATGATATTGATGATTTTTAAACAACTTTTTGCTGCCATTTGGCATTACTTTGATGTGCTGTGTTTCATTCTAGGCATGATTGCTGGAGTGTATGCAGCCTTTTTATTTGGGCAGGCCCAGGGTGCCCTGGCAATTGCGGTAGCTTTGTTCTTAGTTGGCTGGCTTTCTGAAGCCGTTGCAGCTGGTCAAAAAGGAGATGATTAACAATGCCATTTTTTAAACCGCCGACGACGATTAATAATTCGATTGGTATTCAAAGTGTACCGGTTGAAGATGATAACGTTGTTAACTTTCTAACGCCAACTGGTAGTCATGAGTATGTTAGTGCTAACGATGCTTTGAAAAATTCAGATATTTATTCAGCGGTTAACCAAATATCTGGAGACTTGGCCACTGTTCAATTAATGGCTAATATGCCACGAGCACAAGGAATTTTAAACAATCCTAGTACGACCGCTAACGGGCACACGTTTTGGCAGTCTATGTATTCACAATTGTTATTGGGTGGCGAATGTTTCGCGTACCGTTGGCGTAATCCCAATGGCTTAGATCTACGTTGGGAATATCTACGGCCAAGCCAAGTGCAAACTTATTTATTAGATGACGGCAGTGGCTTAACCTATACGGTTACTTTCGATGAGCCACAATTAGGTGTCTTACAATATGTACCACAGTCTGACATGATTCACATTCGCTGGGCTAGTACCGATGGCGGCAAGACAGGCAACAGTCCGTTAAAAGCATTATCGAATGAGATTCAAATTAAAAATTCGTCAAACGATTTAACATTAGCCGCATTGGCGCGATCAATCAGTGCTCCGGGTGTTTTAACAGCTAAAAAAGGTGGTGGCTTACTAACAACCAAAATGAAAATAAGCCGTTCAAGAGAATTTATTCGTCAGGTTAATCATTCAAACGGCGGGCCAGTTGTTCTTGATGATTTGGAAGAGTATACACCATTAGAAATGAAAGCCGATGTTACCAAGCTGTTAAGCCAAACAGATTGGACGAGTAAGCAAATTGCTAAAGTTTTCGGCATTCCTGATAGCTATTTGAATGGCCAAGGCGACCAACAAAGTAATATTGACCAAATCAAAGGCATGTACACCAATGCCCTTAATCGCTATTTACAGGCGATTTTAGCTGAGCTGGATAATAAGCTTAATGCTAAGATTACGGCCAATATACGGACTGCTGTAGACCCATTGGGAGACTCATTTGCAGCCACCCTATCAGGGCTAGCTAAAGATGGCACAATTGCTAATAATCAAGCAACTTGGGTTTTACAACAAACAGGCTATTTCCCAGATGAAATGCCTGCAGCTGAAAAGTCAACAACACAACAAGTTGTGATTCAATCAGGAAAAGGAGGTGATAATGATGACAAAGAAAGTGATGATTAAAGGCGATATTGTTGATGATCAAACAGCCGGTTTTTATCAGTTCTTTGGAATGCCAGCAGTATCACCTTCGGGTGTTGCTGACATTTTAAATGATGACAGTGGCAACACTGACGATGACGACAGTGATGATGAAGCACTTGAAGTTGACATTGCTTCCAATGGTGGCGATGTTTTTGCGGCTAGTGAGATTTACACTATGCTAAAAAATTATGCTGGCAATGTAACAGTTAATATTCAAGGCTTAGCCGCTAGTGCGGCAAGCGTGGTTGCTATGGCTGGCGATCACATCAACATTTCACCAACTGCTCAGATTATGATCCATAAGGCTTGGTCACAACCAGCTGGTAATGCTGACGATCTGGAGCATGAAGCCAGTATTTTAAATGGCATTGATCAATCAATTGCCAGTGCTTATGAAGCTAAAACTGGCATGGAGCAAGCTGACTTGCTACAGCTAATGGCAAATGAAACATGGTTAACAGCCAGTGATGCCGTTGATAAAGGCTTCGCTGATGAAATTATGTTTGCTAATGATCAACAATTGCAACCGGTGAACGCTATTTCACACATTCCACCTAAATCTGCAGTTAATAAGCTGCTGAATCTCATTTACAAGGCGGATAAGGATAAAACTAAGCCGTCTAAAGAAGAAAATACTACTAATAGTCAATCTGCTGAATTACGAAACAGCAAATTGGCTATTTTATTTGGAAAAAATCAAAAGGAGGCCAACTAATGGCTAATATTAACACGATGAATGATGCTTGGATTGCCCAAGGGCAAAAGGTGTCAGACTTGAACGACAAGCTAAATGCTGCTGTCCTTGACGACAGCTTTGATCAAGAAAAATTTAAAGCAATGAAACAAGATCGCGACAATGCGGTTGCCCGGCGTGATGCTTTACATGAACAATTAGAAGAAGAACGTAAGGCTCAAGAGATTGCCAATATGGATGACAAGAATAAGACCCCACTTGATGATAACGAAAAAGACATCAAAGCTGAGTTCGTTCATAACTTCCAAGGTATGATTAAAGGCGACCCGAAAGTTATGAACTTGGTAACTTCTTCTACCGACGAAGGTGGCAATGCAATCGGATTAACTATCCCTCAAGATATTCAAACGGCAATTAATACGCTGGTTCGCCAATACGATTCATTACAGCAGTATGTTAGTCGAGAATCTGTTACAACTCAAACTGGTTCACGGGTTTACGAAAAGTGGACTGACGTTATTCCGTTGGCTGATTTAGATGATGAAACGGCTACCATTGGTGATAATGATGATCCTAAGTTATCCATTATCAAATATACGATCCATCGGTATGCTGGTATTACCACTGCCACTAATTCATTGCTAAAGGATACTGCTGACAACATTTTGGCTTGGTTGTCTCAATGGATTGCTAAGAAGGTTGTTGTTACTCGCAACGCTAAAATTATTGCGGCGATGAACAACGCACCTAAGAAACCTAACTTGTCCAAGTTCGATGACATTATTACGATGATTAATACTGCTGTTGATCCTGCCATCAAGTCTACGTCGTTCTTAATGACAAATACCTCAGGTTTAAATGTGCTTTCCGAGGTTAAGGACGCTATGGGACGTTACTTATTGCAACCCGATCCAACACAACCTGATCAGTATTTAATCCATGGCAAGCGAATTGTTGAGGTAGCTGACAAATGGTTGCCTAATGTTGGGACTACGTCAGCACCGGCTTACCCGCTTTACTATGGTGATTTGTCACAAGCGGTTACTTTATTCGACCGAGAAAGCACTTCCTTATTGACTACCAATATTGGCGGTGGCGCCTTTGAAAAGGATCAAACTAAGATTCGTGTGATTGATCGTTTTGATGTTGAAGCTACTGATACGGAAGCCTTTGTTGCAGGCTCGTTCAGTAAAATCGCTGACCAAACGGCCAACTTTGCGGCGAGCGCTGCTACAACGACTGACGGGAAGTAATTAGCCAACTATGTCGCCAATAAATAAACAGTACAGTGACAATCTGGGCGGCTAAGCAAGGATGTGATTAAAGTGGCAGCCGATTTAAAAACATTGAAATCGTCTTTGCGAATTGATGGGAATGATGACGATGAGCTGCTAACAGGTTACTTGTCTGCAGCCACTAGCTACATTAAACAGGCCATTGGTGATGAAAATGGTGTTACGGGGTTCTATGAAATGGAAGGCGTGAATGATTTGTTTGAAACGGCTGTTTACGCCTTAGCTGGTTCATATTGGACTTATCGAACATCGATTACAGCCATCGCTGTTAATCCAGTTGATCTGGTCGTGGACTCAATCATTGGTCAACTCAGAGGGTTGTACAGTCAAAAGCAATATGAGGCGGGGACAAATGACGAAAGCAATTAATCCTACACGAATGAATTTTAGATTGGAGTTTGGAACTCAGGCAGCTACTGGAAAAGTTAACCCTAATACGGGTAATCCTATTACTGATTTTGTCCCTCAATTCAGTTTGTACGCCGGCGAATGGTCATTGTCGTTTCAGCAAAGGTTAGCGTTAAATGGTGACACCTCGCAACAGAATGCCGTTTACTTTGTGCGTCATAATCTAAAAATAACTACCGGCATGCAATTACGACGCAATCATCAGGATGTTTACCAGATTGATGATGTGGCCTACGATGATGGTTTACCACCGGATGGCTTTGACCTCATAACTTGTCATAAGGTGGTGATCGGGCGTGGCGAATGAGATTAAACATGCAGACTCATTTGAACATATTTTAGATACTATGGCGGAAGGCTTTGGACGTGAAGAAAAGCTTAAAGCTAATGCAGCTGGAGCAGATCAGTTCATTAAAATTATGAAGCCTAAGATTCCGGTAGGAAAACTACGCAAGGTACATGGCCATGCTGAGAAAGCACATCTACGTGATTCATTAATTGCTGTAGATCATCCTAATGGCTCGGTTAACGTTGGTTTTACAGCCAAAGGTGAAAAAGGGTACATTGCACGTTTTCAAAATGATGGCTGGGACGTTGTTGACCGTAATGGTTCCAAACACAGCCATGTTTCCGGGAAACACTTTTGGGAGACTACTCAGCGTGAAGCGAAAGGCCAAGTTGGCAAGGCAGTTGTTGAACAATTAAAGACTGCTATGGACAAGAAGGTGGGCAAGTGACGCCGGTAGCTTTTATTAAAAGCATAATTGTTACAAATATTAATGAAATACCAGAATTAGCTGTGGAACATATCCATAGCTTTTTTATTCCAATTAACGATACTTCAACCGACGAGCCTATTGCAGTAATAAGCGGGTTACCTGAACGTAGTCAAGATTATGGCAATGGGATTCCATTCCAATCAACGAAGCAAGTCCAGATACAGCTCTATTATCCTAAAGATTACTTGGGCGATATGGATGCCATCGAATCCGGGTTAAAACAAGTGCTATTGACCAATGACATTCGTTGTTATAGTGATGCTGGTCAGACATTAACACCAGATTCAGAAAGTATCACGAACACTTTGAAATTTAATTATATAAAGGAGGCCATTTAAATGGCAACATTAGGTTTAAACATGTTATACACCGGTATTAAAGCCGATGACGGGTCAACGATTATTGATGCAGATAAGGGGTTGTCGGCCGCTGGGGTATACCCCATTGATACTAGCAAAGCAAACGGTAACTTGGGTACTAAGACTGCTAACATTACCGGGCTATCTGGGACGGTATCTAAGATTACTGGCAACAATGAAGTTGTGGATGTTTCTAATCCACCTTCGGCACCATCAGTCGCGATTGATTCGAACGAAATCAACTTTATTGTTAAACAAAAGCTATTGGGACGGGTATCAGATGGCAAGGGCGGTTACTCTGATACTGACAAGCCGGTTGAAGCTGGTCTGATTATTGAATCTCGTTCTCCTATCTTTCGAACCGCGATTTATTATTGCTTTGGTCGTGGAATCTTTAATGAAGCTGGTCAGAACATTCAAACAAACACTGATACGGCTGAAACTCGCGACGATGATAACTTGACATTTACCGCCTTGAACTATGATGGCTTCGGTGGCCAACCGTACAAGGTATATGCTGAGTCAGATCCTAAATTTGATAAGCAAGCGATGTTTGACGCTGTATTTCCTGGACAAACGTTTTATAAAAACGCGAGTAACGGCACCAGTGGTCAATAAAGCTACAACTGACACAGGCTCACAGACCAGTAAAACTGATAGTGACTCATCTGCGCCAACCAGTAATAAATGATAATTATGGTCGCCTAAAATAAATCCACAATACCGCTAGGGGCGGCTTTTAAACATGCTGAGAAGCGCATTCTAAGCACGGGTTCACAATAAATGATAATAAACAATACACAAAGGGGCATATAAATAATGGCAAAATCAGTTAAATTTGATGGCAAGAAAATTGGGACGGGCACGCAGTATACGTTGATTGATAGTGGTCAAAATGTTGAAAAAATGGCCGAAGCATATAAGAAGTTCATCAAGACTACTGAAGAAACTGAGGATAGTATTACAGGTGTAGTCGAATTAACACCTAAGCTTGCAAAGGTTGTGGCTGAAACGACCTGTGATTTATTGGAACTAAACGCTTCGCAAAAGAAACGTGTCATGTCCATGGAATTTTCGGTTAGCGACGAATACGACTTCTTTAATGACTGTTTAAAACAATTCTTGGGAGTAGAATTACCATCTGTAGGCAACAGCAGCGATCAGGAAGATGATGAAGACCCAAAATTGACAAAGCCAGAATGATTTGGCAACTTGATAATTTTATTCAGGATATTGATTACATCGCTAATCAATTGATTTCACAAGGCATATTGCCTAGTGACTTTTATCAAAGCTCATTTAGTGAAATGCAAACAGCATTGAATGCTAAGTCACGTAAAGACCGTGTTCAAGATCCACTCGAATTAGCACGTCAAATCGGTGCGTTATAAAGGAGGCAAAGTATGGCAACAGAGAAAATTCAAGGTTACGAATTCGCAATTAACATGGACGATGGTGGCATGACTCGCACGTTGCGAGAAATAAAGAATGAAGCAAAATTACTAAAATCTGGTATGCAAGCTAACTTTGCTGAAATCCGTTCGGGTGAAGGTATTATGGCGGCTTATGCGGGTAAAGTCAAAGATGCTGGCCGAGCTATTGAAGCACAACGATTAGTAATTGAGCGTCTCAAAAGCGAGCAAAACGGATTAGACCAAACCACTCAAAAAGGCCGAGAAGCTTATGTTAAATATGAAAATCAGATTAACGCTGCCAAGCGCTCAATCGCCAGTTTAGAGGGGCAACAAGAACGAGCACAGAAGTCACTTGATCTGCAAAAAAGTGGTGTCTTACAATTAAAGGACGCCATGGAAGCACAAAATAAAATAAGTGCTAATTATATTGCCAAATTAAAGGCTGAAGGTAAAGAAGACGAAGCACTCGCAAGTCAAAAAGATAGCCTTAAAGATAAAATAAAAAGTCTCAAGGCTCTTTATGAATCTGAATCACATCAGCTGATAAAAATGTCAGAAGACTCCAAGGTAACTGCTGAATCATATCAACAACAAAAGATCAGAGTTAGTGAACTCACTGCTGAGTTAGCAAAATCCAAGTCAGAACTGAATAGTCTAAATTCACCAGAGCAAGCCCACTTAAAAAATATGGAAAACTTGCGTGGGCAGAGCAAATTAATTGAAGGGTCTATGGCTGCTTTAGTATCGAGATTTAAGGCCGAAGGAAATGAGTTGGAAGCAAATAAGGCTAAATCTAATGGCTTGCGAGAGGCCTATGATAACCTTAATAAACAATTAAAAGCAGAAAACGAAGAGCTCAATAGAATTAAATCGGTCAGTGGCGAAAGCTCAAATGCATATAAGCAACAATCTATTCGAGTGAACGAATTAGGCACTAAAATTGCCCAAACTCGGACTAAGATGAAAAAGCTTGATGAGCAATTAAGCAAAAAGCCACAGTCAGGATTAACGTCAGTCATTAGCCAGCTAAATAGAGTAAACGAGCACGCAGATAAGGCCAATCATTTATTTGGCAAAATTCTGGGTGCTCATTTAGTTGCCAATGGTATTACGAGCGCTTTTCAATCAATTACTTCACATATTCACGAAGCTATTAGCGCTGGTATGGAATATGAAAAAGAGCAGCAAAAGATGACGGCCACCTGGTTGACTTTAACTGGTACGGTTGGTAAATCTAACGCAATGGTTAAAACGATCAACGACTTATCTGTTAAGACCGGTCAAGCCGTAGATGTTGTAAATGAATTAGAGCAAGGCTTTTATCACTTACATTCCAATAAAAAAGAATCAGATGAACTAACCAAATCCATGCTGAACATGTCTGACGCTGTTGGTTTAGATAGCCAACAAATTCAGGCGGTTACCCAAGATATGGTCAACGGCTTATCACGCGGTAAAGCCAATGCTGGTATGCTGAACCAAATTAGTCAATACTTCCCGATGTTCCGTGAACAGTTGGCCAAGTACGAAACCCAAGTCAATCATGGTAAGAAAGTAACAGTTGCTGATTTAGCGGCCATGGCTAAAGCGGGTAAAATATCGGCCACTGACATTGAAAAAACGTTTAATTCTCTGGGATCTGGAAAATACGATAAAGCCGCCGACAACATGTTACATACGATGGTTGGTATGGAACGAACGATCAAGGCACGTGTTCCGGCCTTAATCGGTGACATTGAAAAGCCGATTTTAACCGCTCAAAATCCAATCTATGGCGCAGTTTCAAAATGGGTATCTGACAAACGGACTGACAAGGAGTTTAATAAGGTAGGTGTAGCGGCAGAAAAAGGTATTAGTACGATTACTAAAGCCTTTGCTAAAGCTTTTGATGTCAAGTCGGCACCAAAAGCAATGAATGATGCAATGGATAACTTGGCCAAGGGTGTCACCAAAGCTTCTGACTCTATTGCAAAAAATGCTCCGGAAATTGTTAATTTCTTCAAAACTGTCAAAAACTTGGGTGGTCTGGGCTTTGAAACGTTAATTGAATCACTTAAAATAACCAATGCAATTTTAAAGCCATTACTCAGTATGGTTGGTGGGCACACAGAAACCATTGCAAAATTTGGCGCAGCATGGTGGTTAACAAGTAAAGCCGTCAAAGAGACTAGTTCAGTTCTGTCAACTTTTAAAAAAATCAGTGATACTGTTAGCTGGGCTGAAAAAGTTCTAGGGATTAAACAAGAAACTAAAGCTTTAGAAGAACAAAACGCGGTTCTTAAAACTAATGCTGAACTAAGTACGGCCAGTGAAGAAAATATTGGAACTGGTTATCGGAGAGTTAAAGGTAGAAAGGCTGGGAATACAGGCGCTGATTTAAGCTCTATATCAGTTGAAGCGGAAAACACTGAAAAAATTGCTAAAAGCAGTAAATGGTCATTGCTAGGAGGAACAATTGGTACAAGGATTATCAATGGTGCTGGATTAGCCATGACTGCTTGGGACGCTGGCAGTAGCATTGCGAAAGCAGTTAGCTCCGGTAAGGCGTCTGATAAATATAAAGCAACTGGTAAAACAGCTGGAACACTTATCGGGGGCGGCATTGGTGCAGCCCTTGGAAGCGTTATCCCAGGAGCAGGAACAGCTGCGGGAGCAATGTTAGGAGCAAGCATTGGTGATGGTGTTGGTGGTACTAAAACTGCAAATACGATTGTCAAAAGAATTAGTGATGCGCTAAAAGGGAAGAGCATTGAAGCTCCCAAGATTAAGACAGAGTCCACTAAGCGCTCACTGAGTGATCTAGGTAAGGCGTACAGTTCCTATTATTCTAAAAAGCAGAAGCAAGATTTAAATGATGTGAACGTACTTCATAAAGCGGGTATGCTAACCGATGCGGAGTATAAAAAGCAATTAGCTTCAATTAAAAAGAATGATAGTGAGACAAATCGTTTTGAAAAAATGTCAGCTTCTGATCGCAACGCTATTGCGAAGTATTATGCGCAGCAAAAAGCAAGTATTATTAGTAAATGGAATGCTAGAGAGAGAAAAACTAGTTCTAGCTGGGATGCTAAAATAGCATCTGACGAACGACAGTTTGGCGCCAACTCGATTATTGTTCAGAAAGACATGTCTAAAAAGAAAGCAGCTATTCAGGCTGAAGAAAACAAAAAGTCAGCCGCTCTTGATAAACTCCGGATTAAAAGTGCAACGGAAACTACTGCACAAGAAGCCCGTTTACACACAACTTTAACGGGAAAGATAAAGTCAGCTGCTAATAAGCAGAATGATATTTTGAGAAATCTTGCCAAGAGCAAGGGGAAAATCACTCGTGAACAAGCAAATGATGCTATTTCACAGTCGAATAAAGAGTACAAAAAGACAGTCTCACTGGCAAACCAAGAATACAAAGATCGTGTTTCTGCGGCTGAAAAGCAACACAATAAGGTTATAAAAGCAGCTGAAAGACAAGCTAGCGAGGCAATCAGTCAAGCAAAGAGCCAGTATAGTAAAACAGTTGATGCTGCTAAAAATCAATATTCTGGTAATTCTAAGTATGCCGAGAAGCAACGTGCAGCTATTATTAGTAAAGCTAAGGACCAAAAACAAAAGTCAATTGACAACGCTTTAGAGCAGGAAAACAAAACTGAACAGCATGCGGATCGTCAGTACAAGCACACTACTGATGACGCAGATAAGCAAAGATCACAAGTTGTTAAACATGCTAAGGATCAAAACAGTTCGGTAGTTGATCAGGCCAAGTCACAGTCAAAAGGTGTTTTGGGGCATGCTGTTAAGCAAGCCAACGGCTCCATGAAAGCTGCCGATAAGCAAGGCTCCGGTATTCATAGTATTTGGAAAAACATTACTAGTTTCTTTAGTAATCTAGTTAAAGGATTTGGTATTAAACCAATCAATGTTGGTGCTTATCCATCAGGTTATACTCCAGTAACGATGGGAGCTTATGCTTCTGGCGGTATTGTTGACACTGCTAGAGCTTTAGTTGGTGAAGGCGGTGTCGAGGCTAAAATTGATAGAGACAATGGGAAAGTGTCATTTCTGGGTATGAATGGTGCTGAAGTGGTTAATGTTAAACCTGGTGATCAGATTCTTAATGCTGGTGATACTGCTAAGCTTTTTAACGGTGGCCTAGGACATACGCTTCCTGGCTATGCTAAAGGCACTGTTGATATCGCGTCGTTTTTAAAGAAAATTAAGAGCGGTGCTACTTCTATCTTCGACAGCGTTAGTGATAAAGCAATGGACGCATTGTCTAAGATAACTCACCCATTGAAAACTTTAAAATCAATGGCTTTAAAGACATTTGATCCAACCAAAACTCCAGGAGTCGGTTCAATCGGTCATGATTTAGGCAAAGGACTAGTTGACCGAGCTTTAAAGGAATTTGCGAAAGCTATTTCTGATTTAGCTGACAACTTCGGTGGAGCTGGTGGCAGTGTAGGAAACCCTGCAGGTAGCTCGGTTTCACGATGGAAGCCATATGTTGTTCGGGCACTTAAAGCTAATGGTTTTGGTGCTACCGCTAGCCAAGTATCTGCTTGGATGCGTGTTATTGCACGTGAATCAAATGGTAATCCAAGAGCTATTAACTTGTGGGATTCTAACGCTAAAAAGGGTATTCCATCAATGGGCTTAGTTCAAACTATTCGGCCAACATTTGAAGCATATAAATTTTCAGGACATGGTCAGATTTATAATGGGTATGATGACTTATTAGCTGGGATTAACTATATGAAACATATATATGGTAAAGGCGACAGTGCATTCGCTAGGGTAAGTGGCCCTGAAGGATATGCAAATGGTGGTTTTGGTAACAAAGCGGGCGTTTACAAATTGTTTGAAGGCAACTTGCCAGAAGCCATAGTTCCGATGGACTTATCTAAGCGTTCAAGGGCTTACCAAATTATGCAACAGATAATGGCTAAGTTCGGAGCTCAAGATGGCGCTAATGTGATAAATACCGGTAACGACCAGATTGATTCCGACGAAGCATTCAAACAGCGGGTTATAGCTTCACTAGATGCTTTGGTCACTGGCCAAGGAGATGTTAAAGCAGTTGTTGCCAACTCTGACGTGGTTAATGCTGTCAAGTCAAATACCAAGAAGACGTCACAATATAGTCAAATGATGGGGTATTAGTATTAATATATTGAAGAGCCTTAGAAGGCTCTTTTTTACATAGTTAAAATTAAACAAGGATGGCGATATAATTGTCTGTTTTGAATAAAAATGATTTTGAATATGCTGGCTTAAATAGCCGCGATGATTTGCAAGCCATTATGGGAGCAGTAACACTGCCAAGTGCACCAGCCATGGCCGAGCAAGCAACCGATATCCCCGGCATGTATGGTAATCAATTTAATGGTATGGACTACACTAGTCGGACAATCAGTATTCCAATAACTATTATCGCTCGTGGCAGTCAGGACAAATACAAGCAGATTATGCATAATTTGAGCGGATTATTGCTAAGTGATGATCCAAGTGATAATGGTAAAGAGTACCCACTAGTCTTTGGCTTTGAACCCAAAGTGACTTACTGGGGGCATATTACTGCGATTAGCGATCCACAGTTCATTAACCAGGGGGCGTGGGACGCTACACTAACGATTACCTTTGTGCAGTCGGACCCACGGGCAACCCTGCCACAGGTTGAGACACCCTTAAAGAACGGTTTAAACACGATTACTGTTGATGGTACCGCTAGAACAGAGCCGGTTATTCAGGTCATACCTAAACGAGATTTAAAGTATATTGGCTTTAGTTTAAATGGTGGTCAGTTTGGTCTAGGACCCGAGTCACCGGGAGACCAAGCCACTGCGGTTCAACCTTATACTAAAGTTGTTGATGACCCGCTAGGAACTATGGCAATGTGGACAAATGATGCCAACGCAATTAGTAATATGAAGACTGGTGAAACGTACACGTATCAAGGCCACAGTGAAATTAAGACTGCGACCAATGTAATGCGACCGGCTGTAACTAGCGCTGGATATGACTTTGGTACAATCCCCACAACCGGGGAAGACCGCTGGTATGGCCCCGCCTATCGTTATACTGGCATGACAAACTCACTGACTGACTGGCGAGTACGAACGGGTATCCATCAATTTAAATATAGTGGTACCCATAATGGTCGCGCGATGGGGCGTGTTGAAGTCTTGCTATTAGACCCTAACGGTAACACTATTGGACGCTTTGGCATGCGTGACATGGCCTATGGTGCTAAACCCATGGCTAGGCTTCAAATATGTGAGCCCGGCTCAACATTAGAATATGGCGATCACTATACTGACTTGTACTATGGCTCAGGGCCGGCAGGTTCTTTTACGAATAAGCCTGACCAGAAAATTCAAATCAAAACTGGCACGACAACCAAAACTGTCACTAAATATGGGCGTTCCAAAAGTGGAAAAGTAACTAAGAAAACCGTTAACGAAACCGTTGATACCTATACAACCGTGGTCAATAAAGAGGAGGACTCCGCGCTGGCAGGTGCTTGGCTAATGTTGGACATCACTAAACGAGGACAAGTATTTACCTGGAGTATCACCCAGTATTCGACCAAAACAGGCCAACCATTCCTGGACCCTAATATTCACATGTTAGTGCATGGAACCTATGTTGATACTCAAAATAAGTATCAGACAGCCTTGGGTGGGATTGGTTCTGTCTTCCTAAAGCACCCAATTACAGAAGATAATTATAAAATTGCCTATCGTAACCCCTTTATGTCAATGACTGACCTTCAAATATGGCAAGTCAATAAAGTTGACACAACAAAGCCAACTTATATTGCTGGCGCCGGTGAAGAAATTGTGATGGATTGTGAGTCAGATACGGTTACTGTAAATGGCAAGCTAGTTTCACCAGTTTGGTCAACCGATTTCCCTAAGTTAAAACCGGGCGTTAATGGCTTGTCGATGATTGGTGACCTAGATGACGCTCAAATGGCCTTGAAATATCTACCAAGAATACTATAGCAATACTAAAGGCTTCCCATTAAGGGTGGCCTTTTTACATAAATAAAACAAGGAGGCTAACAAATGGCATTAAATAACCAGTATTTAATCCTAGATTCTAATTTAAAGCGGATTGGAACACTTACGGTTGACGGAGCTACTAAGTTTTCCAATGATAGCGTCAAAATTCAACTAGCCGATGCTGATACGACCAGCACAAGTTATGACGATGATGTCAACATCGGAACTCAAGATAATTTTAACGGCACGATTAATCTAAATGCCCAGTCTAAGAAGTTCGACCATCAAGGCTCATTAGACGTGCTTCAAGGCCAGCCTGACTCAGATAAAGTGGTGGCTGGTAACAATCTTGCCTATTATGATGCCTTGTCGGGTCATTGGTATGTCATGCGTATATACAGCGTGGAAGAAAGCAATACAGCCGCTACTAAGCATGTTACAACGGCTAACTTTACTAATCTGTGCTTGTATACACTAGCTCATCATTACCCAGTGGCAATTACAGCTAGTGATAGTTCAATTCAGACGGCTTTTAACCAGTGTTTCAATGCCACCGGTTGGACGCTAGACTATCAGACCACTAATGTGATGACCCCGACAATTACCATTGATGGTAAAACAAAAGCTAGTACGTTAGTACAGACACTAATTCAGGCCTATAACGTTGAGATTGACCCTTACGTTGAGATTGACAGCCAAGGTAACATCACGAAAAAGGTGTGTGTCATTACCGACAAGCTTAATACTGATGTGGTCTACAACGAGGCAGTATTTGGTAAGAATATGACTAGTATTAAACGGACAACGGTATCAACACCCGTAACTAAGCTGATTGCTTATGGCGATAACGGCAATACAATGTCAGAAGTTAACGATGGCAAGCCTTACATTGTTGATGATGCCGCTAATCAAAAATATAACCCAGATTGGCAATCTGGTTTGTACTATGAAGCAGTCATTACGGCTAACTCAATTGAAGACCCTTCCGGAATTAAGGCTTGGGCCGAAGAAATGTTGCAATTATATAATCACCCGCGAACGTATTATGAGGTTAGTGTAACGTCTAAATTTAACCCGCCATTAGGTGCCACGATTAGGTTTAAAGATGAGTTAATCAAGCCAGCATTAGATGCCAGTGGCCGAGTCATTCAACGGACAATTAGTTTTTCTAACCCTTATGGCAATACAGTTGGCTTTGGTGAATATGTCACGGTACCTGTTGCAACACCAGCATGGATGCAAGGCTATCAAAGTGCTATTAATAGCGCCATTGAAAAGGCAAGGGAGGACGCTAGCTCGGTTAAACCGGTTGCTTTAACTCCTGACGGCAACAACTTCACTGATACTGCGCAAACCAAACGGTTAATTTTACAGGCTTGGGAAGGTAACACCAATATTTCAGCCTATATTGATAACAAGGGATTTATTTGGCACCGCTATAATACTGACGGCACCCTTGATACTAGTTTCAATCAAACTGGCTATTTAGTACAAGCAGCATACAATTCCGTTGGCACACTGCACGGGACTATTGAGACTCGTTACATTCAAGATGAACCAGAGATTAAGTTAAAAACTAGTGCTATTCGTAGTTTGGGTAGTTTTAGCCCAGACGACAGTACACTAGGAATAACTGAGGCGGCACAATATATGTGTCCTTTGAGCAACGGTCAGTATATAACTAGCCGGGCGATTAATCAAAGTACAACCGGCGATACCATGTTTGTCTTACATGACACTAATTTTAAGCCAATTAGCAAGATGATTGTTTCGCATGGCGGGCATGGCTCTAGCTTTTCAATCGAAGAGGTAAGTGGTGCTATTTACATTTGGTCCGCAACCAAGCCTAATTTAAACGTTAACGAATATGCAGTTAGTCGCATACCCTACCTTGCTAATGCGGCCCTAGACAATGATGATAATCGCATTACGCGTTTTTGCACTGTCGACCGTTATATAAGAGTCAGCGTTGATTTCAAACACGGGTACGTACTGTGTGGCTACGTGAATGGTAAACATGATGTGCTACGACTCGATGAGGTTAAACAAGGTAATTATGATGTGCTATATAGTTTTGATGTTGCCAACTATGGGTTTGACGAGAACCAACAAACCTACCAATCACAAGGCATTGACTTTCCATATGTGTACTTTAACTCGGGTGATTACAACATGAAAGACCCCCGTATGGTGTCCGCCATTAATGTTGTTCATGGCGGGCAAGAATTCGCCTCTAACTATTTACTGGATATGAATTTAGGGTTAACCGATGATGTTATCGAACCTGAAACATGCAACATTATCTATAGTCAGACTAACCAGCCGGAGCTATTGGTGACTTTCAATTGTCAATATCAAGGTGCTTCTTTAGAACGTGTCTTTGTAATACCAATTAAGGAACGTTTGCCAATGGCTACAATTAGCAATGATTAAGAAAGGAGGTTTATAAATGGCAGAATCTAATGCAACTCAGGTCATTCTAACCGATGATGGCATTAAGATTATCAATGCTCAAAATACGGCTGATAATGCGGCTAGCCAAGCAGGAAATGCTGATAGCGCTGCTTTAATTGCACAGTCTACAGCGAATGCCGCTAAATCAGCCGCAGATAGCAATTACAACTACGCCAATTCAGAAATAGCCGTCCAGTCTAATGCTACTGCTAAGGCTCAAAGTACAGCTGACAATGCGTTTAGCCAAGCTCAGGCAGTTGGTAGCCAAGCTAGTGCTGGGATAAGCAACAACTCTACAGCTACTGCTAAGGCTCAAAGTACAGCTGACAATGCGTTTAGCCAAGCGACTACAGCAATAGATAATGGTAAAGTAACTAGTCAAGCAGTGACAGACCTAAAAGACGGTTCCAAGCTAACGATCGCTGACCTAGAAAATGGACTAGCCACTAAGGTTGCTAACTCAGACTATGCTAGTTACAAGGTTCAGACAGCTAGCCAGATAGCGCAGAAAGTTGACAATGGTACTTTCTCAGCCTATCAAACGACTACCGCTGACTTAATAGCCCAAAAGGTGGCTACTAGTGATTTTTCAGCCTATCAAGCTACAACCGCTAAGTCGATTGATAGTAAGGTGTCGTCTAACAACTTTAATACGTACAAGACACAGACTGCTGACTTGATTGATGACAAGGTTTCTAGTTCACAATATAGCTCTGACAAGACACAAACGGCTAGTCAAATAGCGGATAGGGTAAGTAATAGTGCTTTTTCAACTTATCAAACACAAACTGCTAGTCAGATAGCCCAGAAAGTTGATAATGGCACCTTCTCAGCTTACCAAACAATTACTGCTGACTTGATAGCCCAAAAGGTGGCTACTAGTGACTTCTCAGCCTACCAAGCTACAACTGCTAAGGAAATATCTAGCAAGGTTGAGTCTAGTGACTTCAAAACTTATCAAACACAAACTGCTGACATGATTGCTAGCAAGGTTTCTAAGAAAGACGCCAATAACGTCAATTTGATACCATATTCAAGCCACTTTACTACCCCACTTACTGGTTGGACGTTAATGGACTGGGGGGCAACTGACCGGAAACTATTAGTGACTACGCATAATTTCTATCAGAACGGCACCGGGGCCCTGCTTTATTTAAATACAGCTCAAAATGGTACTGCTGCCGCTGGCTCAAATCGTTTTCCATTATCACCAAATACAACTTATACGTTCCAATTTAAAGCTTTTGCATCTTCTAATGTTGTCGGTGCAAACGTCTATTTGTTAACTAGGACTTATGGGTCTACTAATGATTACGATATCGTTCACGGACTGTTTACGAATTTGGTAACTTCTCCGTCACATATTGACCAGTATACGGTTACTTTCACAACTGGAGCTAATGATAACGAAGGCTATATTCGAGTTGACAACATCGGGTCTAATAATAGCGCTTCTTCTGGTTTATTCTTTACAGAGCTAAAACTAGAACTTGGTGGTGTGGCCACACCTTACGTATATGGTGGTCAAGACTCTATGATTTCTCAAATGTCTGATGATATTAACCTTAGAGTTACTAAAGATGGCTTGATTGACCAGATTAATATTCAGGCCGGTAATACCCTAATATCATCTAGTGGTCAACTAACGCTAGCTGCTGACACGATTTACTTTGATACTAAGAAGCCAGTTATAATTCCTAGCGCCAATATCACGGGGACACTAAATGGTAAAACGATCCATGGCGGTAATGTCATTAATGATGTTAATAATACTGCGAAGTTTTATCCAACAACAATATCTAGTGACGGTCA
Organism: Lactiplantibacillus sp. 3062; assembly: GCF_055413545.1. Lineage (NCBI taxonomy): Bacteria > Bacillati > Bacillota > Bacilli > Lactobacillales > Lactobacillaceae > Lactiplantibacillus > Lactiplantibacillus sp. 3062. Next base: position 5,053 of record NZ_JBVAYE010000016.1, on the reverse strand, counting down.
TATCTATACGACGGGGTTTAATTCTGCTGATGCTATGCAAACAGATTTATCAACTGGGTCATTAACAACAAAATACCGTGCCACTAACACGACAAGCTCAAATAATCAATACGAGGCATATGATGCCACCATTCAGGCTGACCAGATTGTATTGCTTGCTGGTCACACAAATGGAAAAGATATGTCTTTCTCGCAATCATTGACTGGCGGTAATCAAGATGGATATGTGTTAATAAGTCCGCTTAATGGGATTACCTTACATGGAGATACTCAACAAATCACCTTTAACGGTACTTCTGCTGATGTTACACCGAAGGGTATCATTATTACGCCCTACGGCAATATCAACCCTAATGGCACACAGAATATCTGGTATGTCGGTAATGGTCCAACTATGAAGACGGCCAGCTTTGGTATTGATGGCTCGGGTGCTAATAACATTCAATTTAATCGTTCTTTAGATATTGGCAACTTCAACATAAATACCTATCACACGATTACCAGTTCCGACAACCGCCCGATTCATTTTAACCGTGCCAATGGTAGCTCTGTTGATATATTCGCTGCTACGGTTAACTATACTAGCTTAGTTAAATCGTCCCTATTAAGCGTCAAGAAGGACGTTAAAAAGGCTGACACAGCTTATTGGGCGCAGCTAGTTAACTCAATTGATTTAGCCACTTATCAGTACAAAACAGACGATAATACCAGTCATTTGCGGCTGTCTAGCATTGTTGACGACGTTAATGTAACAAAACAGTGGCAATTGCCAGACGTATTTATTAGTCGTGATGAAAACGGCAAGCTAAGTGGGGTGGATGATAGTGTGCTTTTAAATGCCACCCTAGCCACGGTACAGGAACAACAGAAGCAAATTGACCAACTAAACGGTCACAACATGGAATTGGAAGCTAGACTAAACAAATTGGAGGCCAAATTAAATGGATAGCATTTTGATTACAAATTACAAACCAGATTACACGAACAACATTATGACCATTAGCGTTCAGATTAACACGCTGGGTATCAGTTCACAGGTCAGTATTACCATGGATGAATTTAACACTGCCATTGCTGGAGGTGCTGGTGGCATTGATAGCGTTAAGTTAAAAGTATTAAATACTCTGATTGATAGCCTGACTGCTTTAAAGCCAGTTACCACGACTACGACAACCACTACCACACAGGAGGCTTAAATTATGAATATCGATGCACAGGCCTTAATTAACAAGATGACGAGTAACTATGCCCAAGCAATTGCCGTTAAAGATCAGCAATTAGCGATGGCACAAGTTCAAATTGACCAGCTCAATGCCAAGTTGGCCGAGAAGGAGGCACCTAAAGATGGCGAAGACGCTTAGTTTTACCGATACTTCACCACAAACGGTTAAAATTGGTGATACCACCACTAGCTTTACGTTAATTTGTGGCAATGATAATGTGGCAACGAACTTAACTAATGCCACGTCAATTACCGTTAAATTAGGCAATACTAGTGGCTATCTTAAATCGGCCAAAGTTGACCCAGCTAGTTTAACGGACCCAACGACTGGTCAAGTTACCGTTAACTTTAACGCTGACTTGATGACTAGTTTAACCGCTGGTAGCTATGCCATTGAAGTATGGGTGGTTGATAGTACCGGAACGTCAATCTACCCTAGTGATGGGACGACTGGTTTTACAATTACCAATAACATTCAAAGCACCAATGGTACCACGATTACGACCATTACTTTTGATGACTTTGTGGCAGCAATGAATAAAGCCGCAAGCACGATTGCTAAGGGAGATAAGGGAGATAAAGGTGATACTGGGCCACAAGGTGTTATGACTAACGACCAAGTAAACACACTTATTGATAATAAAATAAAATATACTTCTGGCAACCTGGATGTGACGCCGGCATTTTACAAGGCAGGCACAACTAGTAGCACGGGTGCTTTGAACTATGTGCGAACTGGTAACAAACTACACGTTAGTGGTGTAGTTTCTCCAAGTGCAGATTTAGCTATTGGTTCGGCTACGACGTTGTTTAACTTGCCATCTTCAATCGGCATTATTGCAGAGAATGTTGCTGTTGTTCAACAATCATCTGGTTGGAATTTATACTGTTTATCATGGAACCCTAACGGTGCTGTTTCAGTATTGAAACATAACATTGCTGGTACCGCAACAGCTATTACAACTACGACACAGTTGCAAGTGTGCGCTGATATTTTGATAAAGTGAATAGGAGGTAGACAATTGAATAAGCACAAGTTAAAGGCACTCATCTTAACGGTGGGCGCCATTTTTATGGCCTTTTTAATGGTCAATGTTACCAGTCAGGCGTCAACTAGTCGTGATCAAGGGCCGGATTGGTCTAAGTATAACGGTAATAGTGGGACATTCGGCTATAGTTCCGATAAGTTTGTATTCTCACAGGCCGGTGGTTTCTATGGTGGGACTAATATCCCTCAGACCACGTATAACAGCCAAGTCAAATCAGCTCAACAGGCTGGTAAACGGGTGCACACCTATTTATGGGACGGTGTTGGTGGCAATATGACCAATGCCAAGGCTATGATGGCCTATTACTTGCCACGTGTTAGGACGCCCAAGGGCAGCATTGTGGCGTTGGACTATGAGGACGGTGCTTCTAATAGCGTGACAGCCAATACTAATGTCATTCTAGCTCAGATGAAGCTGATTAAAGACGCTGGCTATACGCCGATGCTGTATTCCGGTAAAGCTTACCTCAATTATCATGTTAATGTGAGCTTGATTTTGAAGGCATACGGTAGTTGTTTATGGGTACCTGAATATCCGGATTATCTGGTTAGAACTAGCCCTGATTATAACTACTTCCCATCAATGGACGGTGTGGCTATCTTTCAGTTTACTTCAATGTATAAAGCAGGCGGATTAGACGGCAATGTCGATTTAACAGGGATCACTAAATTAGGCTATACGACTGCTAGTAAGAAACAAGCTCAAACCAACGTTAAGCAGGCTCAGGCAGCTAAGAAGGCCAACTTTAAGGTCGTTAAATACAACCAGCGAGGGGTGTTCTATCCTAATCGGACACTAGCTGTTCGTTACACGGATTCAGATAAGGTAAGCCAAGTAGCCACCTATTACAAGGGTGAAAGTGTGACTTACAATGCGGTCATTATTGAACACGACTATGTATGGGCACGCTACACTCGTTCAAATGGCCTATACGCCTTCATCAAGTTAGGCGTCACTAATGGTCATGACTACGGGAAGCGAGTTACTGGTCAGCTGGTTAGTCATACGTATTACACAGTCAAGTCCGGTGACAGCTGGTGGACAATTGCACAACGCAACGGCCTGAGCATGACTACACTAGCTAGCCAGAATGGAAAGTCAATTTATACTACTATCTATCCTGGCCAGCGATTGGTGGTGCGGTAATGGCACAATACGACGATACAACCAAGTTATTAATGGATATTCAAAAGGATGTGGCCGCCACCAAAACAAAAGTTGAGAACATCGAAGAAAAATTGAATCAAGTTGACGATATTGGCGACAAAGCGGACAAGGCACTGGCCAAGTCCATCGAAGCTAGCCATCAAATTGACCGTGTGACAACCATTCAAAATTGGTTGATCGGTGTCTTGGTTAGTGGCGTGCTCGTCACGTTAGTTATTTACATCGCAGAAAAGTTCCTTTAGGAGGGAAAAACAATGACAAAATTTTTAAATGTAATTCAGGCAACACTCAAAGCTAACTACAAGAAGCCTGCTTATTGGGCCCAGATTATCGGGTCCGTGTTGATTATTGGCTTAGCTGTCGCAACGGTCTTCTTTGGTGTCAAGATTGACGCTAATGCAGTTGTATTAGTGATTACCGCCGTGGGGGCAATCCTAGCCTTTGTCGGGGTAATTACGGATAATTCTATTTTGGAAGATACCGGCAACACGATCAAGACCAAGTCGAGCACGTTAGCTTATACGGAACAAACGGTCGTGGAAGCTTTGGCGGAAGCTCAAGCTAAGATTGAAGCAGCTAACTCAGCGGCGGCTAGTCAAGCCGAAGCCCAAGCATCACAGGCAGTAGTGGCGGCTTACAGTCAAGCAGCTAGTGCGGCGGCAGTTGGTGACACGGCCACGGCTAGTTCAGCAGCCACTTTAGCGTCATCGCTAGCGGCTAATTTGGATACCAATGCGCAACCAAATGCCGAAACGACGTCAGAATCCGCCTCACAAGCAAGCTAAAAGTAGTATAATAATCGTGAACTGTTCTAGTCCCCCATGCTTCGGTGTGGGGGATCCTTTTATTAACAGAAACATACAAAAAGAACCAGCCAAGGCTGGTTCAAGGTTTAAATAAATAAAATGGGTGTTCTGCTCCCTAGGAATTAAGAAGGGAACAATAATGATTATACCTCAAAGTGGATAAATATCACAAGGAGTTATTAATATGTTTGTATAGACTACTTTCGGTATTGTAATATAAACTGACAAGCGTTATTATGTCCTTTGTCCTGTTATTAGTATCATGGCTTTCGAATTCCTCCAAGATTGTCAGCTAATGATGCCAGAGGTGATGAGGATAATCTTCTGCTTTGATGGGCGGAAGATTTTTTTTATATTACTTACCCGTGTATTTGGTTAGTGCGATTTTAGTTTTAGCATAATTAGTTGTCAATATAGCTAATGAGACAACTACTAGGGTTTACAGAGTAGTAAGCAATAAGTATAATAATATCTGTCTCTAGATGATAGTTATAACTTGATTAATTCCCCTGCGCTTCGGCGTGGGGGATTTTTTATGTATTACCCGCCTAGGTGTAAGTGTGCTTTTTTGATTGATCCTAAAACCCTTATGGAATAAGGTGTCAAGGCACGTTTAAATATTTTTGGTGCACTTTTAAGTGCAAAAAATCAGCATAATTTAGTATTTTTTAGCAAGAGTGCACCAAAAAGTGCACCATTATATCTATTTATACAGCTTTAAAGCGATTATGAAAAACAAAAAACGCCGTCAACTCAACGATTGACGACGCTCAAAGTTGGTACAGATAATCAATTTAAGGAGAGTACAG
>NZ_JBVAYE010000015.1:0-40111 GCF_055413545.1 Lactiplantibacillus sp. 3062 | reverse complement strand
CTGCCTCCATAATTATTTGCTATTAACGTACAATGCGAGCGGCAGGAGTCGAACCTACATCAATATAGGATGTGAGACCTATGAGAAGTGTGCAAATAATTGTTCTACCGTTGAACTACGCTCGCGTGAAAGCCCCGACGAGGGCCTTGGGAACATTATTTTGGTAAGTGATCCACAGCGTACTGAGCTTGTGACTGAGTAAATTGTTCACCAGCTGACGATGTTAATTGGTCAAGAATTGCACTGTGTGACATGGACATTTTACTTTGGTAGTCCTTCGCTTTTGCAAGAGCATTAGCATTCCAGTCGACATCGGTCAGATGATTGACAGCATACTGTGCAGCCTCTGAGGAGAAGCCTTCACCAGCAGATGAGGTGAGTTGCTCATATACACCTTGTTTTGACATGTCCATTCTGGAAGCATAAGCTTCTGCTTTGTTCAAAGCCGCCTTATCTTCGGAACTAACCTTAGTAGTTGCGGTCGAACTGCTAGAGCTCGATTCTTTTGTTGCAGATGAAGTAGATGTAGAACTTTCCTCAGGGGTAGATCCGTTATACGCGTCAGGATTAGACGCATTGCGTGAATATTCTTTTTTTGCCTCTTTAATCGAAGCTGCTTTTTTCGATGCTTGAACTGCTTTGACAGATTCAGAAATGCTTTCTGATTTTTCGTGTTTTTTAAGTCGTGGCAGCAGGGTATAGGCATGATTAATTTCTTTAATGAGCGTTCTCTTATGCGTTGATGTCGGCAGCTTATCAACTTCCTCTTTGACCGTATCAATGTCTGATCGTTGGGTATTATCAATTAGATCTTTATGTTGCTTGTTTTCAAATATTGCTTCAACATCCATTTCTGCACGAGCTGTGTCTTTAGTGCGATTATTGTTTTTACTATTATTGGAACACCCGACTAAAAACAAGGATAGCATTGCAACTCCTAAAACTAGCACTCTTTTCAATTGAAACTCCTCCAAATATCTTTATTCCCCAATAAAATCCCATTCGTATATCTAAAATAAAACATCTGAACTCTTTGCTAGTTTCCCATGCTAACAAAAGCTAATTAAAATAACGAAGCCAGTTCGTGTGGTAGCTTGAAAAAATCTAAGAAGTCTAAAACATCTTCTTGTTTGCTCCAACCATATTCCTCTTTCAACATGGCCAGCATAAACTTATTAGCCTCTGTTTCGTTGTCATCGGATAGAAAGCTTGTCGTATTTACCGCAAAAAACTGAGTGTTAAATCCCTTGTGATGCCGTATATGAAAAATTTCATGATAGCAAACACCATCTTGAGTTCGTTCATCAATTGTGTTGTTAATGACAATCATTGGGATTCGATGCGAGTTATTATTGTAGCCGTAAATATTGCTACCAAGGTTATTGAATTGCACGTTAATGCCCAAGTCACGCGCCAAATCAAAAGCACTTTGAATCCCAAACTTGTTGGTTAAGTGGTCAATATCTTCTTCAATCCACCGTTCCATATAACCAGCTCCTATTATTCCTCTCCATTACGATACTTTTTAGGAGTGAATTTTCTTTTTGCTAATTGTTTGGATAATTCTAATGTTTGGCGCATGGACGCTTTGAGCAGTTCTTTGTCCTGATCGGATAGCTCTTGCCCATTTTGGAAAAATGATAAAGAATGTTTGGAGTCGAGCCCGTTCATCATATCTTCAAGTTCCTTATCGATACTTTTTTCATCTTTTTCCGTTAGATCGTAGTAATGTTTTTTATTATCAGAGGATTGACTATTTATGCTGTTGTTTGCAGAAGATAGGCCAGCAAGATTAAGAATTTCTTCTCGCGTAATTCTCAGCCCTTTAGCCATGCGAACCAAAGTATCTACTTTAGGTATGTTCCTTTCCCCACGTTCAACAAGTGACCAATAAGATGGTGAAATTGCAGGTTTACCATCGGTTTTAGATTGTTGTGAGACTTGTCGCAATGAAAAATGTTTCCGCAGACGAATCTCTTTCAATGAGTTTCCGAACTCTTCCGGTGTTATTGAATCCATTCATATCAGTCCTCCTAATGATTTTAGTATAACAAAAGTCAAAAATACTTAAATGATTTGTAAAACTTTTATATAAAAATCGTTGACAAAAGTTTTACGGATGGTATTATATAAATGTAAGTTAAGAAAGGAGGTAATCGGATGGTTCAGCTATATGTAGTTGGCAAAAAGAAAATCGATGTTTTATTGGCATGGCATGGATATACTCAGAAATCATTGTCAAGCCGTGTTAACATTGGCCCTAGTTATATGTCTTCAATTATCAATGGGAAGAAACCAGTTGGTAAAAGGACAGCGAAAAAGATTGCTGACAAGCTGGGAGTTGAAGTGACGGATATTTTTTTTATTCCTAATGTTGACAAAAGTTATACAAAACCAAAGGAGGCGGCAAAATGAGTGAGAAAAAATATAAAGGTTCTTCAGTAAATAAGTATGCGGAAGCTTGCAAGTTCGCACGAGAGGTAGCATACCCAAATGATTTAGATAGTGTTCTTGTTGCTGTACAAAAAGTCGAGGAGCAATTTAATATGCACCCTCGGCAACTAGAATCAATTATTCAGTTTCATTGTCAATATCATCAATTTCAAGATGAACTTCTTCATCATGAATATTGAGACTAAAACGTGGTTCTTCTGATTCCATTTCATGTTTGTGGAATGCCTGGTTTAAGCCGGAAACTTGTGCCCAAGCATTACGAATAGGTTCAATCATTGATCCATCAACGTCTGTATCACAGTACGGACAACTGATTTTTGTGATTGGTTGATACATGTTTAATGGGAAATCATGATCACACTGATAACAATGAAGCTTTGCGATTGTCATAATAGCCATAATTATCACCTCCTTGCGATCATTATATCGCAGGGGGGCAGCGAAAGGAGGCGGCAAAATGAAACAAGAAATTTCATACCCAGTTTACTTCAAAAATCCATTTGGAATACGAGTAATCGTTGGTGCTACAAGTGGTTGTCTCTTATCACAAAATGCTGAACAACTAATTCGTGATAGAGATGAACGAATTGGTAAAAAGCCACTATTCATATTAATAAACGGACAGGAGTTTGAAGTTTAAAGTGGCAAACCTGTTTTTTGCTTGATTATCCCTGTGATAACAGCTGTTGCGACATTCTTCAGGATACTTACGGAAATAGAGCTAAAGGAAGATGTTACATCTTTAGTTTTGCGCCACACTTCAGTATCTCTGATGTCATCAAGCAATTCATGGCCAGACCAAGTAATGGATGTCACTCGTAAGAGGTAATCATTTTTAAAATTTGTTATTTCAGCAGTTATAAATCCCCCTGAAAAAAGTTCAAACAAAGTGTAACGAATATCATCGGTGCTAAACCGATCATCTGCTAATTTAGTTGCGATGTCCGTATCATTTGCCCCAAATATTATCATATTAAATTTTTGCTCTTCTAACGATAGTAAGACATAGCGTACACAATCTTGTTTTAACTGCATTATTTTTCCACCTCGTTGTAAGGCGGGAAGTCGAAGAAGTCGTGGACGCTGATGCCGAGGGCAGAACAAAGTGAATGCAATAGATCTACTTTTGGAACACTCTGCCGGTAAATGAAAGAACTCACCGTTGATTGAGTAACTCCTGCTAATGTGGCCAAACGATTAACGGTTAAATTACGCTCGCGCATAAGATCATACAAGCGTTGAATTATTAATTCTGATTCAGTCATAAAAGATCCTCCAAACGTGTTTGCGTTAATCGTAAAACAAATTCATTTAAAAAAGTTACGCTATTGCGTTGACAATTTACGCAATGGCGTTATAATAAAAGCATAGTTACGCAAATGCGTTAACTCTAAGGAGATGAAAACATGATTGGCTTAGAAATTAAAAAAAATCGTTCCAAGCTTGGTTGGACACAAGCAAAGCTAGCTGATGCTGCGGGTGTATCACAGAGTACTGTAAATACTCTTGAGAACCGAACAAAGCATCCTGATGCTGTAACACTGAATTTACTTGCAAAAGCAATGGGTGTAACTGTGGATGACTTATTAGAACCTAAGGAGGTGAGTAAGTAATGGAAGTTACGCCAGAACAGTTGCACGAAATGGTCGAATCAGAGGTAAACGCAGCCATTGCCGCCAAAAGCCTAGCACCAGTCAAAGCAAGAAACACTGCTTGGATGGAGCTTAAAAATGATATTTCGAAATTTGTCAACGAGAAGTACGGTAAGAATCCAAAAGCTTATTCATTGTCAGATGCAATCAAAACGATTATCAGGTTTCATTTGGGCATTCCTAATGTATATCAAATTAATGAGAGCAACATTGATGAGGCACGTCGGATATTTGAGTTGTTAAAAGCTAATATTTAATTTTCAAAGAACGGAGGAAATATAATGACATATCTATCACGAACTACATTAATTAATGCACTAGCAAAGGTTAAGCCAGAAACACCAAGAGTAATGTTTGAGGCATTAAGCGATAAAGCACTAGATGCTGAATTCCGAGCGGTAACGGCCGAATATAACGAGCAAGCTAGCCAACTTATGTCAGTTTCATATTAGGAGGTGCGAACATGTCAGATACGATATTGATTCGGCATGAGGCTCCAAAGGGTTTCCAATTCATTAGCGAAGAAGAATACGAGAGGTTCCAAGCCTGGAAGCAAGCACAACGTGGTATTCGTACTTGGAAGCTTAAAGATCTGGCTAAGTATAAATACGGAACTAAATCAACCGAACGAGCCTCACGATATTTAACCAAGCATCGCCATGATTTGGATATTGAACAGGGTGGCTTCATTGATTATGTGAATACCCATAACGGCTGGCAGATTCCAGCAGCTGAGATGATGGATTACTTATTAGATCATCCCGATTAATTTAAATTATAGGTGAATTACGTGGAAAGGCGATATAAAGCCCTTTCCAAAATACAGAGGTGTAGGTATGAAGAACAAGTTTGCAGAGCAATTGTCATTGGCATTAGGTAGAGATAAAACACTAACACAGCAGCAGATTGCAGATAGGACGCATGTTTCTCCCGGACAATTGTCTCGGTTGAAGAGTGGATCAAGAAGCACTGATTCACAAATAAGGAAGTCGTTAGCAAATGTAATTAACGATTTTTGGCTTAATTATTCTGGTGCTCGTGAGAATTTCGGCGTGCTGTCATTCCAGAATGATCGTCAGCTACAAGGTGATATGTTCTCGGCTTTGATGAAACAGAAAAAGGAACAGCGTCAGCGAGAAAGAATTGAGGCTGAGTTTGAAGAAGCTATTACAGTCAAGCCGAGAGATCGGACACCAGCGCAGCAACTAGTTATTGAACGCTATCCACGTGAATACGCAGAAGAGATTAGCGCCGAGATAACCGATTTGGCTAAGAAGGCTGAGTATGCCGGTATTCCAATGGATAAATTGCAGGAAGTAATCGATAAAGTCAACCAAGAAAATGGCTAGGAGGAAATAGCAATGATTGAAGGAGCAATAGTAGGCTGCGCGTTAACGGCATTGTGGTTCAAGCGTCATGAAGTTGCTAGTTGGTTTGGAATTTAAGGAGATGAAGATACATGACAAGAATACTAGAACAATTGGTACGTGTACTCTGGGAAATTAAAAAAGACCTCCACGTTATTGCAAGTAACATGGAAGCCAATGACAAAAGTGGCGATACTGAACAAATGACGCTAGAAGAGTATGAAAAAAAGACTAGGAAAAGATATGGTCATTAACATAATTCCATTCTTTCTCTGTTAGCCAACCAGCATAATCATCCTTAAAAATCTTAGTTATAAAGAATCTGTCGTTACCGTCGACATTATCTTTTAATTTATCCATCATTTCCGATGCAGAAAGATCACTTCTGAGGAGATATGTTGAATCCCAAAAATGGCACCATGTTCCGTTTGAAATTTTATTTTCGATAGTTTCTTTAATTTCTTTATATCTTTGGCCAGGATTATCAAGGTCGTAAGTCAACATATATGGTTCACTCATGAATATTCACCTCGTTTAATTGGAATGACTAAAGTATACAACTAAAATCTGAAAGGAGATGAAGACGATGAAATTCACGTTCAGGATTGGAAATGTGCTTTACAAGCAAATCACAATTGAAGAATTGAATAATGTTTTTGGCACATTTAAGGAGGTCGAACGAATTGGAAGTACGCAAAGTATCGCTAAAGCCTAAATTTGAGTACAAAAAAAGCTGCTCGAGTATTGGTAGTACCCGTGCAGCTAAGACGCATAGTAAATTTATTTTCGATTTTTATTGTACTCCGAAACAGTCACTAAGGCAACGTTTGGTACGGAGGTGGGCGAAATGATACCAGCACAGGCAGATTTAAACGAGCATTGGCAGCAACGTAACGACTCACGCGACTGGGTACTTGACGCAGATAACTATTGCTACGATGGTGACGAGTTCGACAAGGCACAGTTGTTTCAAGATTACATCGATAACAATGACTTTAAGCAGTGGGCGATTGATATGCAGGCCGATATGTTGAGCGCCATTTGTATCGTCACTTTCGGTTCGACTGACGTAAGTGTGTTGTATCCAGATCAAGGTGAGGAATCTAATTGGCAATGGCTGATTGATGTGTTTGGTCAGTCCCGTCTATGGGACGAGCTACTGGTACACATCGACGCGGACACGATGATGACACGTCTGGGCTATCACTGGGTATCAGAGGAGGAAGAAGCATGAGTAATGAGTTAGTTACGATGGTTAATAACAATATTGAGTATATGAAGAATAACGAAGGCTTGTCATTACCACCTGATTATTCAGTAGGGAATGCATTAAACAGTGCTTACTTGATTTTGAGTGATACATCTAAGGGCCAACCATTACTTGATAAGTGTGACCAAGGATCAGTTATCAAGGCGTTGATGAACATGGCAATTCAAGGATTGAGCCCGGCTAAGAATCAATGCTATTTCATTCCTTATGGCAACCAGTTAGTCATGCAGCGCTCCTATTTCGGCTCAATTAGCGTTGTAAAGCGTCTTTCAAATGTGAAAGATATTCAGGCACAGGTTGTCCACAAAGACGATACGTTCAAGATTGGCGGTGAAAATGGGGTGCTGGTGGTTAAGGAGTTCGAGCCAAGCTTTGAGAACTTAGACAAGCCAATTATCGGAGCATTCGCATGGGTCGAAGATCTGAATGGCAACCGGACCTACACTGTTATGACTAAAAAAGACATCGACACCAGTTGGAGCCACGCTAAGACGAAGAAGGTTCAAAACGAGTTCCCAGAGGAAATGGCTAAGCGGACTGTAATTAATCGAGCTGCAAAGTTCTACATTAACAGTTCAAGCGACAACGATTTGTTCGTGCAAGCAGTTAACGACACGACGAGTTCCGAGTACGAAAATGATAATCCGAAGGACGTAACACCGACTAAAAGGTCATTGGTAGCTGATGTAGCAGAGAATAAAGCTGAGAAGGTAGAGCCTACCGAACCAGTCAAAGAACTCGTTAAAACAGTTGTAAAGGAGGCACCAAGCAATGATCAAGAACCTGCCAAAGACGGGGCCGACCAGCAAAACCTCTTCGACAGCCTCAACGATATTGGATCAGAAGCTCACGCCGAATAATTATTACGAGAACTGGACTGACCGGGCCTACATGTCGCCGACGGTGTTTAAACGGTTTCTAGCATGTGAAGCAGAAGCGTTAGCCGAGTTGCAGGGTAAATGGGAACCATGTATGAACTCAACGGCGTTAGTCGTTGGAAACTGGCTTCACAGCTATTTTGAGAGCGAGGAAGCTCATACGAAGTTCGTTGATGAACACTCCGAAGCAATTTCAAGCCGAGGACCGAGCAAGGGCCACCTAAAAAAGGACTTCAAAATTGCTGAACCCATGATTGAAGCCTTATCTGACGACCATGATTTTAATCTTCTTTATCAAGGCGATAAGGAAGTGATTGTAACTGGTGAAATCGGTGGTTGTCCCTGGAAGGGCAAGATTGATTGCCTTAATTTGAAACAAGGTTACTTCGTGGATCTCAAGACGACCGCTGATATATACAAGGCGTATTGGAATCCAGAAACTCGTGAGAAAGAACCGTTTGTATATGCGTATAACTACCCACTTCAGATGGCAGTCTATCAAGAGTTGATTAAGCAGCAATTCGGTGTGATGTGTAAACCGTACATCGTGGCAGTAAGCAAACAGGATCCACCAGACAAGCAGGCTATTGATTTACCAGAGTACCGGCTTACTAATGCTATGAACCAGATATTGGACTCTCAACAGCATATTCAAGATGTCATTAAAGGCGAAGCAGATCCTACCCAATGCGGACATTGTGCTTATTGTCGTAGTACCAAAAAGTTAGAGAGTGTCGTTAGTGCAGACGACTTGCTCATGGATTGATTAAACAGAATTGGCTTGAATGCAGCAGTGACTGAATCCACCGAATGGGTGAAAGGCCCATTAGTAAAGGAGGTGTAGATTTGGATTATTTCAAGCAAAGGCGAGCTTACAGAAATCTGAAACGGAATCAAATAGATATCTCAACTGGTCAAAATAACCTGTATCGCGAGTTATTGGACTACGCGAACGATGAGTATCAGCTAGATAAACTGTTTACCCTAAAGAATTCTGCGTTGCTCGATCTTACTGGACTATCCGAGGCCGGGCTAAAGAAGGCTAGGAACGAACTAGTACAACTTGGATTAATCAAATACGTCCCTGGCAAAAGAAATAAGCAAAAGCCTCAGTACCAAATTATCAGGCTTTACAGTACCAGTTGGGCTACTAGAAACAATAGTAGTAGCTCAACTAGTAACCCAAGTAGTAGCTCAACTGGTACCCCAGACAGTAGCCCAACTGGTAGCTCCAAAGAACTTACTAATACTACACCTGAACCGACTACTACCGAAAAAGATAATAAGGACCCACGTGACCATATTCGTGAAGAGTTCCAGAACGAAGTGTGGGCTGTTTACCCACGCCAAGAAAAGTTTGGCGACGCATGGAATGCTTATTATCGGGCTACCGTTACTGGTGCCAACCCCGCTGGTAAAGCCACTAAGAGCCAAATCATTCAGGGTATCGGAAATTATAAGCGGTACTTGGAAGTTAAGGGGATACAGGGACAGTACGTTCAGCAGCTAGCGAACTGGTTGGATAATGGCGGTTGGTTAAGCAATTACGACATGACACCGTCCGTTCAACCAGCTGCGACTAGCGATGGTCAGGCATCAAGGGAGGCACAAACGTATGTCAGAAACGACTTCTAAGAGTGCGCGAGGGATTAGCTTCCCTGAGCTACAACGGTTAAAGACCAGTGACCAAGTTTGCCCACGTCACGGCGTGAACCTGGTATACATGCAGGGACATCAACCATTTTGCATGGTATGTGCCAAAGAAGCAATTGAACAGCAAAACCATAAGATTATTGACCATGCCAATGACTACTGGCATAAGCGCCGGACCTCGGACGTGCTAGCTATGGACTCGATATTCGATGATCCGACCCTGATGGATGCCAACTTTGATAATTTCCGCCCGAACAGTTCGGAGTCAGCGAATAACCTAAAGCTGGCACGGAAGATTGCTGGCGAGTATTTAAACCCGAAAACTACGTACAACACGATATTGACGGGTCTGCCGGGGCGCGGTAAGTCACATTTAGCCTTATCTATTGCCAAAGCGGTCAATGATCATGCAGATAAATCAATGGCGTGTTTGTTTGTTAGCGTAAATGAGCTATTTCGACTGATTAAAGGCAGCTTTGGCCACCCTGACAGCCGATATAACGAGCAGAACATGGTTCAGCTACTAAGTGATGCAGACTTGCTTGTACTTGACGACTTAGGCTCAGAAGCGACGTTCCAAAGCCATCAAAGCAAGAACCGAAAGGAAGCCAGCGATTATGTGCAAAATGTGTTGTTTGGCATCGTGAATAATCGCCAGCGAACCATTATCACGACCAACTTAGGTAGTGCCGACTTGGCTAGCGTTTATAATCCAAAAATCATTTCGCGTATATATCGTGGCATCAATGGGCACGTCATCAGCTTTACGGCGGCGACCCCAGACAAACGGGAGGTATCGTTCTAATGTGTAAATGCAACGGAACAAAAATTGTACATGTTGAGATTATGAAAGGTGTCTGGGTTGTACAGCCATGCCCTAACTGCACGAATGAGATACACGCTCATTACGAACAAGAGCTTGAAAGGAAGTTAGCCTATGACAAGTAAAAGAGGTGAGCGCATGAATGAATTGATTAAAATCACTGAAAAAGATGGGCGGCAGTTGGTGTCTGCCCGGGATCTATATAAAGGGCTTCAAATTGCACAACGCTTTAGTCGCTGGGTCGAAAATAATTTTTCTTTGTTTGATGAAGGGGCCGATTTTGACAAGTGTACATCAAGTACGGTTGTCAACAATGGGGCCGTACGGGAAATTGACGATTATGTTATTACGCTTGACATGGCTAAGCAATTAGCAATGATGGTTAGAAACCAAAATGGTAGCCGTTATCGTAATTATTTCCTAGCTATTGAAAGGCGCTGGAACAGCCCAATGGAGGTTGTCAAGCGCGGATATGGGTTTCTGATGAGGGAAAACGAGCAGCTGAAACTAGAGAATGAACAGTTGCAAGGGCCAGCTAGATTAGGCCAAGCAGTTTCAGGCTCAGACGATTCTATCAGCGTTGGTAATTTTGCTAAGGTATTACGCCAGCGCGGTATTAAGACTGGTCAAAACCGCTTGTTCGATTGGCTAAGAACTCATGGCTACCTAATAGCGATGGGGAAACGTTACAACTCACCGACCCAACGAGCGATGGAGCTGGGAATCATGGAAGTGAGAGAAACCGTGATCACCACTAACCATGGTTCAAAGATACACTTTACGCCCCTAATTACGGGCAAGGGGCAGCAGTATTTTGCTAATAAATTTCTGAAATCAAAATCAATGGTCAAAGAGGGGTGAGCGTATGACTGAAACACAGGTGCTAGTAATTAACGCTGATCTACCCGATATCGATCACCCACTAGCAATCGGGCCAGAACCGGAAATGTTTAAGCTCGCGCAACATAACTACAAATCTGGTGAATGGCCGTTTCCGGTTAGACTGGTTAAGCCTGGGACTAAGGTACGCAGTGATGAAGCTTACTTAGCTAGTATGTTACAAGATCCCCAAGCTGAGGAACGTGAGCAAATTAGAGATATTCGCCGTGCTCATCGTGATGGTAACCATACGATAAGGGCGTTGACCGATGAGACTGGCTATATTAGTCAGCGGGTTAGCTATCTAGTGCACAAGTACAGTTTGCCGTTGCGGAACGGCTACTGGCGTGCTGAAAAGTACGACAATCCCAACGAAATTATTACTGGACAAACAGTTGATTTGCTAGGTGATAAGATCGGCGCCCCAGCTAGATCGATAAGGCAAGCAAGCTACTCAAATGGCATTGTCTGTGGCTACTACATTAGCCGGGTGCCGAAAGTATGAACAAAGTCGTGATTAAGGGCGAACTACCAAGCTTGAATGAGTACATCAAGGCTGAACGGGCCAACAGATACGCCGCAGCTAAACTAAAGAAGCGGTACACGGCCTTATGTAGTGTATATGCACGGGCTAGTCGAAATTCTGGAGTCGAATTCAGCTGGCCTTGCAAGCTTAAATTTACGTGGTACACGAAGAACAACCGGAAAGATGCGGATAATATCGCGTTTGCTAAAAAGTTTGTGCTGGACGGCTTTATGAGGGCTGGACTCCTAGGCAATGACAATCGCAAGCATATAACCGGTTTCCAGGACGAATTTGCGGTTGATAAACGAAATCCGAGAGTAGAAATAGATGAAATTACGGAGGACGAAGATGCCTAAACACACTAAGAAGCGTTCAACGATTAAACGGAAGCACCGACGCATGAAGCAACACGCAGAGGAGAATAAAAAGCCGCCCGTTAAGGCGACCAGTCACGGGACCACTCGAATGACCGTTGTAAGTATAACATAAAAAAAGCGCCACCATCACTGACGCCGCTACAATTGATTCCCACAAAATTAATTATAGCATACGAAAGCGGAGGGGCGCATGATGGGCGAACAGCAAGTTATTTCAGATGAAATTTTTCCACCAATTGACCAGGAGAAAACAATTAAACAGGTGCGGCGGTTCCTGGATAAGAAGTTACCGCAAGCAGTTCGGGCGTCCGGCCATTCGGTCGCTGATTTAAAATCGCCTAGCATGGATGGCATGCCTAAGTCGGCCCCAGCTGGTAATTCGGCCGAGGATCGGATTACACGCCGCCTGTATGCAGAGCAGATTGTCCGACAGACTATTCAGGCAATGGCTCGCTGTGATCATGAGTGCCAGGAGATATTAGATCGGCTATATTTTCAAGGTTACAGCGACACGATGTGCTACATGGATATTGGCTACAGCAAGACGCAGTATTTTGACCGTTGGAAGCCATTGGCAATGCTACAGTTCGCGCAGAGCTACTACCTAGAAGATCTGAATATTTATCAAAACCGAACTCAAACCGGACTTTAACCGAACTTTTTCCGAACTCAAGCCGGACTTCGTAGCAATAAATTGGTGGTAAATTAGTATTATTGATAATTGGTTAGGGCGACAAATAAACGTTTTTCTGATAACCCTAATCGATTATTATTGTGGCCTTAGCTCAGTTGGTAGAGCGCCTGACTGTTAATCAGCTTGCCGCTGGTTCGAGTCCAGCAGGCTACGTTAGACGGGCACAGATGTACAGTTTGTGTTGCCTCCTTGATTAAGTTGATATGATGGCCCGTCTATTAAGCAGATATGATCTAATTGGCAAGATGGTGGCTTTCAAAGCTATTGATGCTGGTTCAAATCCGACTATCTGTGTTAATACTTCCTAATTGCTCGCTTAATTGCGAGTTTTTTTGTATCATTAAGATATTAAATAGGAGGCATTTTTATGGCAAATAGTAGCAAAGTGGTGAGAAGTGCGGTCAAAAAAATTAGATTCAATTATTTCTCTCCATACTTAATTGATAGTGAAAATGAAAATGCAGTAGTTAGATGGAATATGAAAGAGTTAATTGAGTTTTTTATTAATCATAATCATAGTGAGCTTAATACGGCTGTCCCGTTAGGTGATGAAATTGCTGATATGGAATGGAATACGGCACATTATGACGACAAAAACGATATTTATTATTTCCAGTTATCTAAGAACAGATCAAAAGATATACCGTCTAAGAAGAAATTAAATCATGATAAAATTCCTTTGGATTTAGATGATGATGAATACATTGGAGAGTTTAATTTGTTGGTATATGATGCGAAGTATGGGCTGCTAATGATTCAATCCAATTATTATGGATTATCAACAAATCAAATTCAAACGGCTTTAGCGATTCTAAGGCAACGCGTTAAAGATGCACTTGGGGAATCTGAAAAAGACAATCCTAAAGGCGTGAATCTTGAACCTTTAATTGATTCTTCGATGATTTCGCAAGTTAAAAAGCATAAAATTTATAGACGTATATCTGTTAAGGGTTCAGACTTTAGCTTTGCTGCCGCGGATGATTTTAAGGATAATCCAATAAATAAAGCAATAACTGAATTGAAAAAAATCAGCGGAGTTAGCTTTAACATTGAATTATCAATGGCTCGCGAACCAAAAGGAAAAAGTCTTAAGCGTGAACCAGTTCGGGAGTTAATGGACGAAGTTATGTCCTTATATGAAAAAGATACAGATGTTTCTATGAATGTAACGTCACGTGCGGAAGAAGACGCAGCATTAGATTTTGTCAATTTAATTGAGCCGAGATTGACATCTTCCATAGTGATGAGTGTTGAAAACAGGACAACCATTGCTTCGGAAGCGATGTATACGAATTTTTGTGAACAAAATTATTTAACACCTGGTGAAAGCAACCAAAATATGCGGGATAAAGCCAGTTTAATTTCAGGTGCAACTTCCAATTCATAACGAAAAGGTGGTTAGACATGCGAAACAAAGTGAGCAAATCTTGGAAATCAATTAAGAATAATATAGTTGCAATTGGTCTCTGGATTTTGACGTTTATTGTTTCAGTCGTAGCTTTTTCAAGTTTTCACTTAAAGAGTCTACGTGGAAGTGTGAGTGATTCGATAACTATATCATCGATTATTCTTGCAATTTTAGGCGTGTTGTTATCAATGATTATTTCGATGAATGAGGATTCTGAATTTGTAAAACGTGCGCGGCAATATAAGGTTGAAAAACATATAATGAATAAGTTATTTAAAAGAATCATGATGAATTTTGAATTGAATATATTTATTATTATTTTTACGTTGCTGTATGATGTTGCACCAATCATGAGTAATGTTTTTGTAAAAAATGGAGTTAATGCTCTTTGGTGCACGTTGTTTTTTGGATCCATATATGAAGTCTTATTCATTGTCAAATTGATAGGCCGCATTTATCTTTTTAAATCAGATAAAATTCATGAACGATTTGAGACATAGTAATAGATAAGTTGAGTGCCATACGAAAGTGTGGTGCTTTTTGTTACATGAAACACTTGGAAAGTAAGGTGTGGTGGTATGGCAAAGCTGATTAACACAAAATATGGGTACGAGCCGCCTGAATGGGTGCAGGCCGATGCTCGGCTAGATAAGTGGTACAAGGATAAGAAGCGTCGTGCTAGTAAGCATGGCGCTTTTAGTTTGGATAAAAATAAGGAGGTACAGCATGAAAGCACAAAAGAAACCAGTAGTTATTGATTATTTCAAATGGACGGGAGACTATGACCAAAAAGAAGATCCAGAATGGGCTTGTGAAGCCATTAAAAAAAGTGTAATCAGTTTTGAAAATAAAGGCACACCTGATGTAAAGTTAGTCATTCACACATTGGAAGGCGATATGCTTGCCGAGCGGGGTGATTACATCATTAAAGGAGTTCACGGTGAACTTTACCCATGCAAGCCAGATATTTTTAAGCAAACTTACGACTTACTAGATTAGCTTAATTATCAATCTAAAAGGGCCTAATAAAATCAGGCCCTCACTTTCCCAGCTATTTAGCTTTTCGAGGTTTGGTTCGCTTGTAACCTGGTTGCTTTTTGGATGGAGCTACGGTTACAGTTTTAGAACCGCCCTTGTGTGGGTGGGCTGGAAAATTGCGATGTTCTGGTTTTGCCATCACTATCACCTCCCACAACTATTTTACAACGAAGGATGTTGAATAATGAAAAAAGTTAGTATTATGGGAGTTCAATATAAGGTTTTTTTCAATTCCAATGATTCACGTCTGGAATACGCCGATGCAGACGGTATTACTGATAGCACGACTAAGGAGATTCATATTGCTCAGTTTGAAAATTGTCCAAACTCAATTTCAAATCTGCATGATTATAAGCAAAAGGTCTTATATCACGAACTTATCCATGCTTTTTTGTATGAATCTGGATTAGATTCCAACAGTGACTGGGCAAGAAACGAGGAGATTGTTGATTGGTTTGCTTTGCAGCATAAGAAGATTGATTCAGCTTTTAGTGAGATAAAGTAACTAATTCTAAACCCATCGAAATCGACGGGTTTAAAAACGGAGGTGTGGTGGTATGTAATGAAACGAAAGTTAACGCCTAAACAGCGTAAATTTGCCGATGAGTATATCAAGTCTGGAAATGCTGCTGATGCGGCTCGTAAAGCGGGTTATAGCAAGCGTTCAGCTCGCTCAGTTGGACAGGAGAACCTGACAAAACCTGACATCAAGCAATACATCGATGAGCGAATGGCCGAGATAGCTTCCAAGCGCATTATGGACGCCACAGAAGCCGTTGAGTTGCTTACTAGTATCGCTAGAGGTGAAACTAAAGAAACGGTTTATATTGGCACTGCTGACGGCGTGTATGAGAAGCATAAAGAAGCTGACTTGAAAACACGGATAAGCGCTACTAAGGAAATACTGAAGCGTTATCCGGGCGATGATAAGCTAGTCAAAGCTCAAATCCGTAAAGCTGAAGCCGAAGCGGATATTGCGGAGTCTAAAGCTAAATTGCTACGAGGTGGTAAGGATAATCGACAAGTTAAGACTGATGAGTATTTGGAAGGGTTGAAGGCGATACTTAAGGATGAATAAAAAGCAAAACATACTAAATCAAATATTAACCGGCAAACAGCAGACAGTGCTACGTCAAGGGCTTTTTAACTCTGAATGGAAATTAATGGTTAATTATGGAGCTGTTCGATCTGGGAAGACAATCGTTGATAACTACCTGTTCCTTTATGAATTGAAACAGACTGCTAAATTAGCAAGCCAACAAGGTTATGATAATCCCCTTTATATTCTTGCTGGGGTATCTAGTAAAACAATCTGGAACAATGTGCTGAATCCATTGGCCAATGATTTCGGCATTGATTTTAAGTTTGACCGTTATGGCAACTTTAATTTATATGGTGTCACGGTCGTTCAGGCGTATACCGGTTCAATTAGTGGCCTTGGGGCTATTCGTGGTATGACGGCATGGGGGGCATATATTAACGAAGCCAGTCTTGCCAATGAAGAAGTGTTTAGTGAAATCCGTGACCGCTGTTCTAAGGGCTCTAAGCGCATTATTTGTGATACTAACCCTGACATTCCAACACATTGGCTTAAACGAAATTATATTGATAATCCCGGCCATTCTAAGAGTATTATCAGCAATCATTTTGTACTAACTGATAATACTTTTTTAGATGATGATTATATCCAGACAAAAAAGGAAACAACGCCTAGCGGCATGTTTTACGATCGTTCAATATTAGGACTGTGGGTTAGTGGTGAAGGTGCCGTGTATCGTGATTTTGACGAGCGTAAGATGGTTGTTTCAAATGATATGATCCCGAGCGGGCTGAGCTACGTTGTTGGCGTCGATTGGGGATATGAACATAAGGGTTCCGTTGTAGTGTTTGGTGTCAGTGAAGATGATACTTGGTATTTACTTGAGGAGCATACGCAGCAGTTCCGCGAAATTGGCTATTGGTTGAATGTAGCATCAGATATTCAGGAACGGTACGGGCAACGGATTCCATTTTACTGCGATAGTGCCCGACCAGAACATGTTGCAGCATTTAGCGAACATGGAATCAATGCAATTAATGGGTATAAAAGTCGGTTGACTGGCGTAGAAAATGTGGCAAGTTTGATGAAAGCTAACCACTTTTTTGTTACCAAAGAGGCGATTGATAATCGTCAGTTTAGTACCGGTCAAGATGGTTATCATTATTTCTTAGACGAAGTTTATCAGTATGTTTGGGATGAGAAGACTGGTGAGCCTGTTAAGCAGAATGATGATGTCATGGACGCGATGCGTTATGCGATTGCGTCACAAATGAGAATGATGCGGATAAACCAAACCAATAATCATTCTGTCCAAGCTAATACGCTTAGAAACTTTGGTATTTAAGGAGATGAGGAATCATGGTAAACGATGTAAATGCACCCACAACCATGACACCATGGGCGTTTTATCCCAAGAATGCGGATGTGAAAATGCTGAATGGCCCACGGTTTGATCAAGATGCTAACCGGGTATTCAAGATGAGTGCAGATAAATTTGAGTCTATTAAGAATGACCCTAATGCACTGGGCATTGTAGTCAGTCGCTTTATCAATCGGCATTTTACACATCAGTTAAAACGTATTTTAACCATGCAACGTTATTACATTGGTGTGAATGATATTAAGTTTTGGCAGTCCGGTAAAGCAACTAATCGTGCTGATAACCGGATTGCTAATGAGATGCCGAAATATATTACGAATATGCGGGTTGGATATACCTTTGGGAATCCAATTCGTTTCCAATACAATGACGATTCAAGTCAAACGGACACTAACCGTGATGAAGTTAATACGGCTATTGATGAGTTTAATCAGCGAACCAATGAAGCTTATCACGAGAAGGTGATGAAGAAAAATCTGTCTGTAACTGGTCGGGCTTATGAATTAGAGTATGTCAAACGTGACACAACAGACTTATATGTCATGGCTTTAGATCCAAGCGAGACATTTGTTGTCTATGACACTGATCCAGAGCAGCACTCGCTGTTTGCTGTGCATTATTACTATGTTGAGGATGATGAAACTCCAGTATGGTATGTTGAAGTCTATACGGATGATCATACGATTCGATATGAACCTAACGGCTATCCTAATTCTCAATTGACTTTCGATGCTAGTAATCCGGACAACTACGAGGAGCATTACTTTGGCGGTGTGCCTGTTACTGAGTATGTTAATAATGATGAGCGTTTAGGCGACTGGGAAAGCGAAATGGATAACTTCGATGCCTATGATAAGGCAATCTCTGAGATGGCTAACAGTGAAGAAGATTTCAGCAATGCCATGTTAGTAATTACGGGTGAGTTTGACTTTGGCACTGATTCCAGTGGGAAGCCAAAGACTCATCCAGATGTTGATGGAGCCAACCGTTATATGTGGCTTAAGCCCGCACAGGCGCAGGGGATGAACAGCGATAATGTTATTCAACCTTCTGTTCAGTATCTGACTAAGAATTTACCTATCGATGCTTGGAATGCATACGTTAAGACTCTCAATGACAATATGCATAAGTTTACCAATTCACCCAATGTATCAGATGAGAACTTTGCCAGTAATGCTTCAGGGGTAGCAATGTCATATAAGTTATGGGGCAGTGATCAGGAACGCGCTACTCAACAAGAACTGTATGCTCGTGGTCTAATGCGTCGGTTGCGATTATTGGGAAACTACTGGTATACACTCGGAAAAATCAAAGATTCTAATTTGATTGAAAATGTAACGCCTGTGTTTACCCCTAACTTGCCTAAGAACGACACCGAAATCGTCGACAACGTGCAAAAACTTTCTCAAACGGGTGAGTTCAGCCAGCAAACTTTATGGGAGATGGCACAAGCTGTAACTGGAATTAAACCGGATGAGGAACAGTCACGAATGAATGCTCAAACTGAATCTGAACCAACAATGATCATGCCAGGCGACTACCCTGATACATTTAATAAGCCATCTAATGAAACTGAACGTCAAGTAGAATCCCATACTGCCGAGGCTGACGAGTCACAGCCAACAGGAGTTCGATCAGTTGGCGAGGAACAACAGGACACTTTAGTACAGGCAATTGTTAATCAACGACAAGCACAGCAAGGTGGTGCTAGTTAATGGAACGAAAGGCTGTTCTGCAACTGGCACAACGTGTTTATGGTGAGAACGATAAACGTGTAAAAAAATTGAATGAATTGTTTAAACACGCTAATAACGAAATTGTGGACGTTCTAAGCACCTTTATTGCTGATGAGGTTAATTGGTCAGCTCCAGCCCCCAAAGCCCAAATACAGGAGCTGATGGACGATATCGCCAAATTAGCCGTGTCTGCCGCTATTGATGAACGCCCGTTTGTTAATCAAACATTTAGAGATGAACGAGTTAAGACTTATGGTGATGTGGCTAAGCAGCGAGTTAACCTAATCGTTACTCAGCTGGCTATAGATCAAAAACAAGTTATCCAAAGTAATCTAAATCATATTGACCGGGCACCGCTAGTAAATCCACAACCGGATCGTGCTGTATATTCAAGGCATAAGTCAGACATAGCGGTACAAAAAATTGTGGGTGATAATCATCGGGGCTGGCAGGGAGCTTCTTGGCAGGATCGAATCTATAAAGAGAAGTCCGCGTTAATGCGTCAGTTAGACGATCAAGTAGACGATGTATTGAAGAATCACTATAAGCCGCAGGATTTCAGCAAAGAGATTGCAACTAAACTTGGCGCGTCGGAAGGACGTGCAGAACGCATTCTTAGAACTGAATCAAGTGGTGAGCTATCAAGACAATTAATTGATGATTTTGGTCAACGAAGCGTCAAGCGTTATCAAATTGAAGCAGCTCTATCAGTAACGACGTGTGAGGAATGTGAGGCGCTGGACGGGACGGAATATAATATTGAAGAAGCTAGTGAAGGTGTGACACTGCCACCATTTCATCCTAATTGTCAGTGCACAATTATTGAAGTCACTGATAATGATTACAGTGTTGATTTTAGTCAAATGCCAAAGAATTATGGATTGGATTAGGGCCACTTAAATTATGTAAGTGGTCTTTCAATTTGCCCTTTTTTCGGCAGCGGGCGTTAAAGAACAGCTGACAGTTATACCACTTAGAAAGTATTTTAGGAGGAATTTTTATGTTTAAACGATTATTACCAATGAATTTACAGTACTTCGCTGAACCAGTACCTGGCAGTGGTAATGAGGCAGATGCCGAGCCAGCTAATAATTCTCAAAATGGTAATGGTGATGGTGGAAGTAAGGATAACAATGGTGAAAATGGGTCTCAAGGTACCGGCAAGCAGTTTGATCGTAAAGAGGTCCGGGGGTTAATTTCAAGCGCTATTGATGATTTTAAAAAGAAGTCTCTTCCAGATCTATTGGAGCAAGCACGCCAAGATGGTGAAAGCCGTGCCAAAATGACTGCAGAGCAACGCGAATCAGCAGATCAGAAAGCCCGTCAAGCTGAGTTAGACAAGCGTGAATCTGAATTGAATCGTCGTGAATCAATTAATGCAACACGCGATTTGCTGGCTAAGGAAAACTTACCAGAAGATTTTGCAGAAGTGCTGAACGATGTCGATACTGATAAGCGCGCACAACATGTCGAAAACTTTGGAAAAGCTTTTAATAAAGCCGTTCAAGCTGGTGTTGAGGAACGCTTGAAGGGTAAACAAACTCCAGGCCAAACTGTAAATAACGGCAATGATCGTGAAGATACTAAATTCGCGCAAGAGTTAGCTGCAATGGCACATCCAAAGAAGCCTGCAAGTGATTTCTTTGGTCATAAAAAATAAGGAGGTTTAATCAATGACGATTAAACGTGATTTTATTTCAGAAACCCAAGTGCTGGGGAATGTACAACAGAAGGTAGCGTTGCCTGGACTGATTAGTGCAAATGGTGTAACGCCTAACAGTTTTGGCCGGAAAGTTATTCCGGCTGGGACGGTAGTTGGTGGTGCTAGTTCGTTTTTAGACGATTCACAAGCTGTATTGTCAGTAGGACAAGATGCCAAAGCACAAGGTGTATTAGAGCATGATGTAGATGTTACAGCTGGTAATGCGACTGGTACAGTCATTATTTTTGGCTTTATTAATACTGCTCGTATTGCTAGCGGAGATGTTTCAGCCGATGCTAAAGCAGCATTAGCTGGTAAAGTTACATTCTTCAATCGGCCATAGGAGGACTGATAAATAATGAATATTTTTGATTTAGTAAATGCAACTAATATTGCCGCATATTGGGAAACAATTGCGCAGCAAGAAGCGCCATATTTTGGTGAAACTATTTTTCCAAATGTTCGTCAAGTAGGTATGACGATGGACTGGTTGAAAGGTGCAACCGGAGCACCCGTTGCTTTAGCACCATCAGCACTCGATACTAATGTTGTACCACGGGGACGTAAGGGGCTAAGCAAGTTAACTCAGGATATGGCTTTCTTCAAGGAATCTAAATATGTTGATGAAAAGTTACGTCAGCAGTTATTAATGCTAGGCAATAGTGCTGACCAAACACTACGTGATACGATTATTGCTCATATTTTCGATGATGACATCGAGTTGATTAAGGGCGCTGCATTGCGGCGTGAGATTATCCGGATGGAAGCTTTGACAACCGGTAAAGCTAAGGTGACTGGGAATGGTGTTGATATGACTATTGACTACGATATGCCAACTGAAAATATTGGTGCCTCCAAGGTTGCTTGGGGGGATGCCAAGGGTAATCCATTTGAAGACTTTGATCGGATTACGACACAAATTGGTAATAAAACGGGAGCCACAATCTCACGTGTTGTTATGAACCGGGTAACTTGGAATACACTTGCAAGTAATGATGCTATTAAGTCTACTTTGCTGGCTAGTTCTGCAAGTAAGACTAATGTGGTATTACCCAAGTCCGTTATTATGACTTACCTGGAAGATGAATATGGCTTGAGTTTTGCTATTTATGATAAAGGGTACCTTGGTCCGGATGGTAAATTAGTTAAGTTTATTCCAGACGGTAAAGCCGTCTTTATGCCAGCTGTTGATCTTGGTAATACGCATTTTGGGACGACCCCAGAAGAAGCAGACCTGTTATCTTCCAATGCGGCACAAGTTCGTATTGTTGATACCGGTGTCGCAGTTACAACGACTACGAAAACTGACCCAGTGAATGTTGAAACTAAAGTATCTATGATGTCTTTGCCTTCATTTGAACAGGCTGATTCGGTTTATGTATTAGATACGACCGCAGGGGCGACAACCACTACAAATACCTCAGGATCTGGTGCCGCAAGTAGTACAACGACAGGTTCAGGAAAGTAGTTCACGGAGGGCTTTTTATGAATGATGAAGAGCGAACTGAACGAATTAAATCTTTACTGCATGGGATAAAACTGATGCGTGATTTAAAAGATGATGACAATGTTCTTGATGATAAGCTGGAACTTTATATTGGTGACGCATTAGATGCAATTGGCATTTATATTAACCAGGCTGAGGTACCACAACAATTAGATGGAGTCGTGCGCAAGATGGCTGCGTCTAAGTTTGTCCAAGAAGGTGCAGAGGGAACTACGGCTACATCAGAAGAAGGACTATCTTTTACTTTTTCAGATGACGACATGAAACCATTCGCTACGTTACTAAATAAGTATGTAGACAATCAGTCTGGTGCTAACCGGTTAGGATCGGTGGTGACCTGGGATTGAAAATTGAAAGGGCCTATCTGTTGGCTAACAAAACTTCAACGTCAGCGGGTTCATTAAATCGTAAAGCTGAGCCAACTTTGCTTGAAATGATTGCGGATGCACGAGTTAATCAGATGGGTGCTCAACGACAGATGACTGTTTTTGGCAAAGTATATGCGGACGCTAGAATTGTTCGAGTAATGGGTGAGCATGCCGCTGACAGTATTGGCCTATCTGGTATGAGTCTCAAAACGTTTGCGCCAAGTTATGCAATTACTAAAGTAGCCTATCACCAATATCGAACGGATTTTTATATCATTGTTGATAAAAAGCAAGTTGGGGGTGACTAGATGTCAACTGATAATGAGCATATCCCAACAGTTAGGTTTAGTATGACAGACAGTTGGTCGAGCCCTATTAATCAATTAATGCATACCATGGCGAAGGTTAGCAGTGGGCAAGGCGTTACGCGCTTACAACGACTGCAATATGCACTAGATACAAATGCTAAGAAAGTTATTCATAATGCAGGTGTTGATGTGCAGAAGAAAGCTCGAGAAATTGAGCGTGCCAATGTTGGTGGCAAAAAATCAGGATACAAACCTACAGGAAATTTAATGCGAAGTATTGATGCACATGACAATTCAGAAGGAATGCAGACTGAAATTGCACCAGAAGCAATGACGAAGCAAGATTATGAATACGGTCAAGCTGTTGAGTTCGGCACGAAGGATGGTAGAATGCCTGCACAGCCATTTATGAAGCCTGCTGGTGATGAAATTGGTAGCAAGCTGAACGAGACCGTCAGGGAAGCTCTTAAACAAGCCATTAAGGAGGCGTAGCTGTGGAACCAATATATCCGGTCGTAGACCTATTATTAAGTGCCCAAGCGTCTTTAACTGGTCTTAATCTGCTGGTCTTACTACCGAGTGATGAAGAAGATAATTTGACATTTCCGCAAGTTACTTTGCAACTTGATAATGTTACAGATACTAGTCAGTTAAAGTTTATCAGCCAGGATCAGCTAACCTTGCATGCTGATTTGTACGTAGATCATGATTTATACGGTGATGCACTGAACTTACAGCAAGCTATCACAGATCGGTTGAAATCATTAGTTGGTCAGAATTATCCCTTCATGGCGCTGCATTATTCTAGTCGGATTCTTACCGACAATTCACTACAAGATCGGACCTTATTTCATGTGCCGATTCTTGTAGACTATCAAGTTAATTACTAATCACTTACTGACGCTTAGGCGTCTTTTTATTTAGAAAGGGGCAGAAATATGCCAACAGGAATTGGAACAACAACAGAAGTTATCAGTCCAAAATTTGCCGATAAATTTATGTACTTTTGGAAGCGTGATAGCTGGCCAAAATCACGTAAACCAGAGGTAATGGGCCTACAAGGTGCTAGTTCTGGGACGAACACACGGACGGCTTCAAACGTCCAAACCAAAACGGTCACGTTGAAATCGTTGGGTGCTAAAACACAGCAACGAGTTGTTAATTTGGTTTATACCCAAAATGACAGCCTATATCGTGAATTAAATGATGCTTGGTCAAAAGGCGAAGTGATTCATTTATGGCGGGTTGACTTTAATACGTTACAAGGTACTAAGCCTAATCGAAGTGCAGAAGCTGAGTATTCGCAATGCCTTGTACCACAACTACCAATCACTGAAGGCATTGGTGCTATTACGCAATCAAATGCAACGTTTGAGGTGCAAGGCGAAGCCGTTGATGATGAAGATGGTAAGCCAGCTCGGGTTACAGAAGCTGACTTAGTTGATGGTTCATTTGATGTGTTGGACAAAGCCCTATATGCCTTCAGTCATGGTCAAGATGTTGGCGACAACAGTGCGACGACTAATATCCCTGATGAATCACAGCCATCTGATAACACAGCAAGTAATGGTTCAGCTAATACAGGTAAGTAACTTTTTAAGAAAGAAAGGATTTTAAATTATGCAATCTTTAAATATTAACGGTAAGTCATTAACACCAGTTATCAATTTTCGCTTTCGGTCGGTACTAGGTAAAAAGATGGGTGATGAGCAAGATAAGTCTGGATTTTCAAACCTAATTACTGGATTGGTACAATCTGATCCAGATGCTTTGTTAGCATTCTATGAAGCGGCACTAGCAAGTGATCACCCAAGCGACAGTGATTTGTATGACGCTTTGGATGATCAAGTATTCAAGGATACTGATTCCGAAGAAGCTGCCTTTAAAGATGCGGTTAACGCGCTAAATAACAGTGGTTTTTTCAAGATCAAGGCCAAAGCCTGGAAGAAGCGCAACGATCAATTGCGAACCGTCTTGCAAGCACAGCTCGACGCCTTGGCCGACCAAGACGATCAACGGGCAGCAACGCAGAAGACCGGGATTCAAGTTGGCCTCGATCAGATCAACGAAGCAGAGAACGCTTTCGACAAAATGACAGCACCAGTAGCAAACAGTCAGACAGCCTCAGTCAATGGTTAGAAGGGGCTCGGCGTTATATTGGTATTACTGATATTAATGCTTTTTATGATTTAACGGTCTCAGAATATAATGCAATGCTCAAAGGAGCATTGCTGGCTAGAATTGATGATTTACATGCACAGAAGCAAGCTGCTAGTTTTACCAGACCGGTTCTTATTGCAGACGGTGAGAAGAACCAACAGTACGACCAAGAAGTAACAGAGAATTTGAAGCGACAGGAATCGCAGATAAAACAACAGTTTGACCCGTATTTCATCAAACAGCAGCAGAATAAAAATGAACAGACGATGGCACTGTATCAATTAATGCACGGTAATGGAGGTGGCGACTAGTGGGCGCAGATTATGTAGTTGATGATAAGGTTCGTTGGTCGTTTGTGGATGATGTCACGGCTCCATTGACGCGTGTTAAGCAAATGTTAACGGATGCCCGGAGCTTAGTTAATGGATCAGTGAATCCAACGAAAGCACTGGAAGACGCATATAGAACATTAGGAACCAGCGGTGCTGATTCGGTTCAAAAGATAGTCACTGACGCTAAAGAACTACAGTCATCAATGAATTCAATTCCCAAAGATACTAAAGTTGATGTAACAAGTAATGCACAAAAAGCCATTGATGATGCCAAGAAGGTAAAGGATGGCTTAGGTGATATTCCGAAGACAACTGATGCTGATGTCAAAGTCAATACGACTGATGCAGTAGCCAAAGCCAAAGAGCAAGTTTCGTTGCTAGGAAAGATTCCAAAAGACGTTAAGACTGAAATTTTAGCTCAAGCCAATGATGCTGGCATCAAGAACTTTGACGCTATTTTGGATAAAGTTCCGCGAAAGGTCAAGACAGATCTGACCGCTAACGTTAATGATGGCAAGATAATTGATTTTGAAAAAGTTTTGTCAAAGATTCCTGAAACTAAGCGGACGGCATTGGAAGTTGAAGACAAGGTATCAGCACCAATTAAGTCTTTGACTACTAAAACTGAAGAAACGACTCAAAAAACTAGTAGTCTGAGAAGTGTATTAGTTGGTACATTTGCTGGAAACATTGTTTCGAATGGGATTGCTTCTTTGGGGAGCAAGCTAATCGAGTCAGCTAAAGATGGATTAGAACTAGCCGAATCTGGTGAGCAAACCGTTCGGGCTTGGTCAGCTATGGATGTGCCTCAGAATAAGATTAAAGATCTATCTGGTAACATGGTGACTTTGCGGAATGAAACTGGTTTTGCGGCGGGCGATATCAAGAATATCCAGAAGCAATTTTATGGATTTACAGATAATGTGAAAGACACTGAAGCGTTGACTACTGGGGTAACTGCCTTAGCGGTAGCTTCTGGTAAAGGTGTGGAGACTGCAGATGGCTTGACAGGTTCATTTAAAAAGATTGAATCACAAGGCAAGTTAACCAGTATGGCGTTTACTCGGATGACTGCTGAGGCCCCGGCTTTGCCTAAGCAACTTGCAGCTGCTTTAGACATGAGCCAAAGCCAATTGAAAAAGGCGGTTGCTGATGGCAAAGTATCTTCAAGCGAATTTGAAACGGCCATCTCCAAAATTGGAAATAATTCCAAACAAGTTTTTGCAGATTTTGGTAAAACTGGTGAAGGGGTCATGGCTCAGATTAAGGGTAGCTGGACGGGGATTAAATCAACCCTGATGCAACCACTGGTGGATACTAAGACATCTGGTTTAGAGTCCGTTAGAAACTTGTTACAATCTAAGGACATGACTGCGTTAGCCCATTCTGTTGGTGAAGGATTAGCATTTATGGCTGGCAAAGCATCTGGCTTAATTGGGTATATCGCCGCGCACCAAAAAGATATTAATGCCATTATTGAGAGTTTGACTTCAATCATGGTCATCCTAACCAAGTCTATCTGGTCTACTATCAGTGGCATGTTCAAAGGTATTGCAGATGCCTTTGGCTTAGTCAGCGATAATGCTAAAAAAACTAATGATCCACTGAAGCAGGTCGAATCTGCTTTAGATAGCATTTTGAAACACAAGAGTGCAATTCAAGGCTTTGGCAAAATTCTGGTTGCTGCATTTGCTGTGAAGAAGATTACTGAATTTGTTAAGGAATTTCAAGATATGACGGTTGTTTTAAAAAAGACGACTGCATTTAAAACTGGTTCTGAAGCAATATCGGCATTTAGCGGTTCTATAAAAGAAGGTACCGGTGTATTTCCAGCTTTTGGCAAAGCACTAAAGGCAGTGCCGTTCACCATCTGGATTACAGCTATTGCGGCAATCGTGTTAGCTTTAGTTGAGTTGTATAAGCATAATAAAAAGTTCCGTGAGTTCGTAAATGGGCTTGTTGATACAATCAAAGATTGGTATAAGGATGCTACTAAGTGGCTTGGTAATGCTGTAACGTGGATCAAAAAGACATTCGGACCTTTCTTCAAAGCGGCGGTTAAATCCATTCAGTCAGTCTGGAAAGAGATTGAACCAGTGGTTTCGGCTGGGATTAAGATGGTCCAGCAAGTTCTCAAGCTTGGAATGGCTGTGGTAAGCGCACTCTGGAAGGTTGCCTGGGGTTATCTATCACTTGAAGTAAAAGAAACTTGGGCGATTATTAAGCCAATTATTGATATAGGCATGGCTGTGATTAAAGGCCTTATATCAGCCGGAATGGATATTATCAAAGCAATCTGGAAAGCTGCTTGGAATGTTATTAGTACGGTAGTCAAATCTGTTTGGAATGTGATTAAGCCACTAATTATCGGGGCAATGAATGTCATTTCTGACGTAATTCAAACTGTTCTTGATATTATTCATGGCAACTGGAGCAAAGTCTGGAGAGATATCAAAAATATTTTTTCAGACATTTGGAAAGCCCTATCGCAAGCGATTAAAGCTTACATGAATGGCATGCACGATATAATTTCATCAGTATTAGATGCAATTAGCACCGTTTGGCATGGTATGTGGCAAGGGCTTGGTGACTTCTTCAAGAATATCTGGAAAGGTATTAAACAGGCTGCCCAAGACGGCATAAACGGTGTTTTGAGCGTTATTAATGCCGGTGTAGATGCTATTGATTCGGTTTGGAAATTCTTTACTGGTCATAAAACCAGTGTTCACCATTTAGAGCCAGTCAAATTTGCTCAAGGTGGTGTCGTGCATACTCGTCTATCGATGGTTAACGATGGTGCCGGTCAGAACTGGAAGGAACTGTTACAACTACCTTCTGGTGAACTCAAGATGACGCATCAACGTAATGCAGTGCTACCTTTGCCAGTTGGTACACGAGTATACAATGGCGATGAAACAGCTTCTATTATGGCTTCTGCTGGTGTTGATCATTATGCACACGGCGGTATTGTTGGCAATGCGATTAATTGGACTAAGGGTAAGCTATCTGACATTGGCTCATGGATTGGTGACAAGGCCGAGGCTGTTGAGAAGTTCCTCAAAGATCCGCTCGGTAATATCTCCAAGCTACTTCATAAAGCTACTGATGGCTTATTTAAAGGGGCAGCTAGTTTTGGCGACTTAGCTAGCGGCACCATTAGCAAGCTATCAAGCATAGCAGTGGATAAGTTCAAGGAAATGTTAAATAGCACCAAAAAAACACTGGAAGTATCTGACGGTAAAGCCGGTCATTACAACCCGGGTTTAATTGAAAAAGCTGCTAAGATGATGCACATTGATAGTCTTCCGGCAGGTTTCAGTGAGCTTTTGCAAGCAACTATCATGAGTGAATCTGGTGGTAAGTCTGTGATTCAAACTATTCACGATGGCAATAGCGGCGGTAATGAAGCTGGTGGGATTCTACAATTCACACCAGGGACATTTGGTGCCTTTGCGATGCCAGACCATACCAATAGGATGAATCCGCTCGATGAGCTACTAGCTTTCTTCAATAACTCCGATTGGCGAAACAGTATTGGACACACCGTTATTTGGGGTGTTCCAAAGGTTGATTGGCTGCATAGTGGTCCACAAGGTAGTCGTCTGTTAAGCTCATTTGCTACTGGTGGTCATCCTTTAACACCACAACTTGCGACAATTGCAGAAGATGGTGACGAGTTTGTTGTTAATCCGCGTAGAAGTAATGCAATGCAATTGTTGAATGATGCTTATGAACGCACAATACAAGAACAACCGCAATTACGTAATGCAACTGAACCTAATCATGTGGCTCACTTGCCACAAGTACGTAACACACAAGGCAACGAACCTGAGCAACTTAATAATTCATTGTTAGAACGAGTTATTGAACGACTGGAAGAGATCCGCGATAAGAATAATGATATGTATTTAGACGGCGAAAAGATTTCAGCAAGTAATGAGCGAGTTGGGGCTAGTAAGTTTCGCTTAGCAGGTGTTCAAGGGCAAATATAAAAAGCACCCCAACTGGGATGCTTTTCAGTTTGCTTTAATTCCATCTGCGTAACCAAAAACTGTAATCTCAGTACCCGTTTCGGCGCCTGCTGCGGAGAATTTAAGATTGGCAAATCCATCGTAATCATGTTGTTTACATTTTTCTTCAAGATCTTTTACAATTTTTAATTGGGCTCCAATACCAGATGAGGTCCTTTTTTCTGATAGTAGAATATCGGTAAAATGATATCCTTCTGGAACTGGACCAACTGTTTCAACTAATTTTGGCTTGTCGTCGCTATTGCTTTTACCAAATAGTGGCATTGTCATTACCTCACTTTATTTAATGCTTTCAGTATAATCCAACAAAATCAGAATAGAAAGGAGGAGCGTATCATGCAAATATTTTCCACACGAACTGATAGGCCCCATGCTTATCGCTTTGGCGAGACTGATAATAAATTGCCGTTCAATCCAATTGAATATGCTATCAGCGTGGACGGAACTAATTGGGTGTCTTGTTTTGATGTGCCGAATTTGCAGGGCGTTTATATGTATGACGCAACTTTACCGGATGTCAATCCGGCTGATACCTACCAAGCACTAGGACAACAAGATGGGCAAACACTAATGAGTTCACGATATGATCAACGTGACATTACTTGCCAGTTTTATTCGTTTGGCATCGATGAAGCTGACCAGTCGCTAGGCTATCAAGCACTGGAACGCTTCTTGTATGCACGCGATGAATTCTGGATTACATTTAGTAATCATCCTGGAATTAAATTTCGTGTAAAGACTAAGACTTTTAAGCCGACATACCCTAATGAAAAAGATTTCTACGCTACTGTCACATTTAATAATTCAGCAGGGCTGGGTCAATCTCTGGGCACTACTCAAGATGTTGAGGACTTTGATTCTGAATTATGGGCACTTGGTCAAAATTTAAGATTGGATCAAGACCCACAATATAGTTTTCAAAACATGGATAGATTCACGGTTGTAAATATCGGCGATATCATGATTGAACCGGATACAAAGCAGCACCCGTTGATCATTACGATCCATTGCAACGGGAAACCAACATTAACTAATACGACTACTGGCCAAACATTCAGCTGTAATCGTGTTTTAACGGCAAATGACGAGTTGAAATTAAGTGGTGTTAATCCGTTTATAAACGGGCAACAATGTGGATCGGACACAAACCATGGGGTTATCTCATTACAACTAGGTGATAATCAATTTACTTTAACTGGCTGTACAGATTCCAATATTAGCTTTGATACGCCGTTCTACTATGTTTAAGTATCCAATGTTATTAGTAAGAGATCGGTCAGGCAACCATGAAGAACGGCTTAACATTAATGATGCGCAAGATACGTTTCAGGATGCATGGGTTTTAAATCAATCAATGGAAATATCATTTACTGCACGTTTAGTACCACAATACGAACAGGCTTTCAATTTGTTGCAAGTTCAAAATTATGTCATTTATGGTGGTCAACGGTATATCATACAACAGGCTGTTCCAGCGATTGATAATGGAATACTGACTAATCAAGTTAAAGCAGTTCATGTTATGTATGAGGCGCTTAAAAATATTCGTAAAGAAGATATTAATGCAGGTACGCTTACTTATACTTTTCAAAGTGCTTGTAATGCTTTTGTAGCGGATAATGATCAAGGAGTGCAAATTGACTTTACGGGGGATTTTCAAAAAGTTCAAATTGAAAACTTAGGTAATAGTTCCTTCCTTGATTTTTTAACGAGTTATTTGGATAAGTTTGGGGCAGCAATGATACCAGATAACTTGATGATTCACTTTTGCTCACGAGATACATTCCGCCATGATACGGGTAATATGTTTGTTTATGGCGGTAATACGGATGCCGTGCATCTATCATTCGATTCCACTAGTTTGATCAACCAATGTTGGTGTTACGGAAAACCAGTTGATACAGATAACAGTGATAGCAGTAATGATGCCTCAAAAGGAAAATATTTGGTTAAGTTTGTCTGGAACAATCAGAGTAGTATTCAAAAATACGGTTTGCAACGTGGGGCTGCCGTATCAGATGAGCGTTTTACTGATCAAGTCTCAATGCAATCATATATGGACGGTAATATGCAGACAGAGCCAACCATTCAACTAACAATGCAATATTTGTCGCGTACAAATATTGCTAGAGGTGATGGTTGGTTTTTGCGTGTTCCCAGTATGGGGTTAGAGCGTGAAGTAACAATTACTGGAATCACACAAAATCCGTATAACCCGGCAACATTACCGACGATTACATTAGATAATACAGCTGCGGCGCTTAAAAGCATTTCGCTGACTTTGAACAATCGGGTTAATAAGCATGACAAGTCTTTAACTGATTTAAAAGCAGTAGCCAATGGATTAAGAAAAGCTGAAAATCATTTTGTAGGTCTAAGAACTATTGATGGAGGTGTATCAAGTGTCAGTTATCAACCAGACGCATAGACGCTATCTAAAAGATGATGACGGCAATGTATATTGGCCAATGACTTCGGTAGATTCAGTTATCGGCTTGGCTAAACTTTTGCCAGTGGTTGCAACGGACAAGCAAGATGGATTAATGTCCGCAGCAGATAAGCAAAAAATCGACAATTTAAAAGAGTATGAAGCTGCTACAGATACAACAGAGGGCTTATTAAGTGCTAGTGATAAGCAAAAGCTAGATAGTCTAAAAGCAGAGCCGATTGATGCTATTAGGATTAAAGATAGTGTTACAGGTACTATTTTCAAGCTCAGTATTTCTAATGGTGTAGTTTCAGTGATAAAGGATGATGTAAATGGCCAATAAATTAGTTATTAAAAATATGCCAACTGGTAATCGTAATTTGCGAAATACGTTAATCTCTAATTTTGAGATTATACAGCCCTACCTGGATAAACTAGATACTGATGAGCTTGGAGTAGATGATCTTAAAAATAAATTTGACGATATATCTGGCAAAATAAACGTTTACGAGGATAATGTTCAAGCTATCGTCAACATTTTGATTAAGTATGATGTACCGATCCAAATTGTTAACGGCAAAGTAGTAGAGATTGAGGAAGGTGAGTAAATGATTAGTACGATTACGTTGGATACGTACAAACAACAAATTGGTTCAGGTGATGCGTTTAACTTGAGTGATAGTTTCAACGGCCGAGTGGGCGATGAACAAGTCCCATTGGTTGTTCAATTTAAAGAGCGGGGGCTAGCACAACAGTTTCAAGATGGGCTAGTGCCATTTCTGACTGGTTTTGTTGGTAGTCTTGATGAGAATAACCAAGTTACAGCTGAAACCGGTGAAGCAGTTAGCTATGTTGGGACTAGCGGTGATATTGTTGGATTGGGTCGAGTTAAGATGAATCTTCCTGGAACCATGTTCCCACAGGAAGGTTATTTTTATGGCTTCTTAGGGTTACAAAATGCTGATGGTAAGCGAGTGACAACATTCAATGTCTGGTTCCATGTCTACAATGGTAATCCAGACATGTTTGTCAATAAGTCGCCATTCAGAACAGAATTACAGAAGCTCCTTGATGCCGTACAGTTGTTGATTGACGATGCTGATGGTGACTTGAATAAATGGAAGCAGAAGCTAACTGATCTGTTTACGGCTTTGAGCGCGCAGGGTGCCGATACAGCAACTTTACTAACCACGTTACAAGCACAAATAAAGCAGAGTAACCTGTTCACTCAAGGCCAGATGGACGAGTTGCTGGGATCACTAACTTCTTTTAAACCTATGGGGTCCAACCTCATAGATAAGCTGAATAACGAGTTTAGTGATCGTGGTGTCAACGTTAAATGGTTTGGCGCAAAAGGCGATGGAGTTGCAGACGATAGTGATGCGATCCAAGCAGCGGTTGACACCGGTAAAAGTGTGTTTGTACCGGCAGGGACTTACCTTATCACTAAGACCATCTCACTAAATTTACAGAATTTTATCGGCGCTGGGGCCAACCAAACAATCTTTAACGCGCAAAATACCGACCTTTTTGAACTGGCAATCGGCGGTAGAACCATCGCTGATATTGCGTATTTTAGAGTGGAATCAAAGGATAACCACGCCGATTCAAATACAGTTTTTAAGTCACAGGAGAATGATACTAAGCGTGCTGTTGCTTACCATTTCCATGATATCGAAATAAGCGGAGGACGGTTCAAATATGCATTCAATTTGACTGATTCGTTCAGGACAACGATTAATAAGATTGGCATGACGAATGTTTTCAATCCATTTTTGTTACGTGGTCAAGTAGTGCAAACAACAATCGATGATGTTACTTGTAATATCGATACATTGGAGTTAGGTGCACTCAACGATTATAATACTGGAATTGAAGTTGTCGGTGATAGTCACTCTGGTAGTTATCAGCGTCCAGAATCTGTCCGTCTTAGCAATGTTAATTTTATCGGCTATGATTTGGGCTATAACATCAAAGATGTCCTTTACTTTGTTTCCGATAAGTTTGAGTGTGACTACTGTGCCAACGGTATCAGGACGTTCTCGACCGACGGTGGCGTGACATTTACAAATGGCTGGATTGCTGTGCAGAACCGACGTGATACACCGTCAGTTGGGATTGATGTACTACCATCGATACAAAATGCACTAAAACCAGTTGCTTTCGATAATATCAGTATTTCAGGCATTGCCGGTTTGAACGCTGCATCAGTTGCTGTCAGAGTTGGCTATGACGAAAGTCAGGCCAGTTGGTTTAAGCAGGGAGTAACGGCACAGAACTTATTGATCAGTGCAGCTAATAGTGCATTCAAGTATGCTGTGCAAGCCAATCGTGCTAAAACACTGACTTTGGATGGGATAAGAGTAGCAACTGGTACAGCACAAATGGATTTCTACTTGGTCAATTGCGAGTCATATTCGCTTAAAAATTTGAACGGTCAGACGGCTTCCGTTGCCACCAATAATGCGGATAATTCAATCATAGAAAACTGTAACATTCCAAATCTTAAAATTGTCGGTGCTTATCCACAATACTATAACAATGATGGTGTATTAAAAACTACTAATCGGTCAATTAACATTACAAGCACTGATAATGCCGCCAACTATACTCACAATTTATCGGTAAATTCTGGCAACCTTTGGGTTAATAGTTCCAATCTGATGTATAAATTCGGTGAACCAACTAGCAATACTGATGGCTCACGAGTAATCAGAGTTGCTGACGTTACTTCGCTTCCTAACCCTGATGCTAGTGTTCGTGGCGACATTTATACTCTTAAAGGCACTACGGATAAAGTCTATATGTGTGTGTATCAGACAAATGAATTTGTTTGGAAACAACTAATTTAGGAGGCTAATTATGGACGAAACATATGAACCTAGAATTGTTCCAAATGATCTGCAAATATTGACCGGCAAGCTTTCCTACCAACAGATGCTTGATGAACAATCACTTACGGTTCTACAGGAGCAGAATGCAAAATCAGTATATCAATTAATGTTTATTAAAGGAGAGCAAAGCGATATGAATTTTCCAGATTTTGAGACTGTTAAAGGCTTTTATGAATTGAACTTATGGACCAAAGCAATGGTAGCTAAAGCAGTTGAGTTAGAACATATTACGTCCGATGACTACAAGACGATTACCGGCGAGGAATACGTGGCACCAGCCGCTAAATAATGGGGAGGTGATAAGAGTGAAACTCAAAAATAAATTAATTTTATCCGGAGCGGCCACTATGGCGGCTCTTTTTTTAGGACTAAATGCCAGCGCCGCTCGCATGGATATGGTCGATGTGTCGAATAATAATGGCTATATGTCAACGGCAGAGTATGTTTCCATGCGTAATGAATTTGGCGTTAAGGCTGTTACGGTCAAGATTAGTGAAGGCGGTACGTACAAGGATCCGTATGCTGCCAGCAACATCGCAAATGTCCAAGCAGCGGGAATGTATATCAATGGTTACCACTTTGCGCGCTACGCCACTAAGGCACAAGCAATCGCTGAAGCTGACTTTGCCGGTCAAACGGCTAAAGCGGCAGGACTACCGGTGGGCGCAGTATTGGCAACGGACGTAGAATCACAGGAAGCCAATAACCAATCCAAAGCGACCAACGACGTCAATAACAAAGCATTCATGAAAGAGATTCAGAAGTTTGGTTATCGTGCCGACATTTATACGTCTGGATCGTGGGCTAACAATAAAATGACCATCAAGAGTAAAACTGGCTGGATTGCTGCATACCCATATGTGGTTAGCGGCAAGAACTGGTATTCAACTAACCACGCATGGCAGTGGTCATCAACGGCTAAGTTCCGTATCAGCTATGGTGGCTTCGATGTTAGCCAATTAAATAGCAAATACTACACAGCTGGTCAGAAATCAAGGGTAAAACCAACTAATAAAGGTGCAGTTAAGGACAACAACCGAAAAGCCAACAAACACATTTACAAGCCAGCCACCTCGGCCAAGTGGGTCAAAGAAACAAAGACTTACACACTCAAGACGGCGGTTAAGCTACGCGCAGGCGTGTCAACGTCATCAAATGCGATTGCTATTTTGCCAGCTGGAACCACGGTCAAGACCGACCGAGCCATTATTAAAGGTGGCTATCGCTGGGTACGTCAGCCACGTTTTAATGGTTATGGTTATCTAGCAACCGGCCCGGCAAGTAATACGCTGGAATATGTAAAGAGTGGCGCAACTCATACGTACTACACAGTTAAGTATGGTGACAGCTGGTGGGCAATCGCACAACGCAACGGCCTAAATATGACTACATTAGCTAGCCAGAATGGCAAGTCAATTTACACCACTATCTATCCTGGCCAGCGATTGGTGGTGCGGTAATTGCATACACTATTAGGATTAGGCTGGGATGAATGGGGATCAATTGTTGCCATTGTCGCTAGTATTTGTGTACTAGCTAATTGGATTCTAAATAAGACGGTCCGTATCCCGCTTAACGATTTAGGCAAGCGGCTGAGCCATTTTACCGATGAAAGTTTAAAAGTGAGGCAGCAAAATGCTGAAGCAATGAATGCGATTGAAAATCGGGTCATTAAGGTAGAAGGCCGGCTAGATGGTCATGACATGGAATTTAAACATCTATATGAAAAGGAAACCAAAAGAAATGAGAAAAATTAGTTTTAAGAATGCTGATGGAAGCTTGAATGGTAAATTGATCGCTGGAATTATTTCGTTACTGATCGTTTTGGTTCAACAAATCTTTGCCATGTTTGGCATTAAGTTTACTGGTGACTGGTCAGCAATTATCGCAGTATTGAATACCGTATTAACGATCCTCGGTATGCTGGGCGTTATTACTGACGTTCAAACAGTGACAGTACCAACAGTTAAAAGTGACGAGGAAAGTCAAGTCGAAGCGACCGCTAATGCGGTTGCTGACGAAGCGCAAACACCAACGTCCACAGTCGCTGCAGTGAATAGTTCTGCAGCTTCTGACACTGAAATGGCGTCAGAATCCGCCTCACAAGCAAGCCAAAAGTAGTATAATAATCGTGAACTGTTCTAGTCCCCCATACTTCGGCGTGGGGGATTTTTTGTTAACAAAATATATAAAAAAGAGCCAGTCAAGACTGGCCCAATGTTTAAATAAATAAAATGGGTGTTCTGTTTCTCCTAAGATAATAAAGAACACAGTTATTATACATTAAACCTGATTAATATAACAAGGACTTATTAATATTTTTCTATAGATTACTTTCGGTATTGTGATATAAACCGACAAGTGTTATTATGTCCCTTGTCCTGTTATTAGTATCACAGCTTTCAAATCCCCCCAAGATTGTCGGTTAGTGGTGCCGGAAGTGATGAGGATAATCTTCTGCTTGATGAGTGGAAGATTTTTTTGTGTTGCTTGCCTGTATATTTTGTTAGTGAGAGTTTAGATTTAGCATTATTAGCTGTCAATATAGCTAATTAGATAACTAC
The DNA here is from genome assembly GCF_055413545.1 of Lactiplantibacillus sp. 3062. Classification (NCBI taxonomy): domain Bacteria; kingdom Bacillati; phylum Bacillota; class Bacilli; order Lactobacillales; family Lactobacillaceae; genus Lactiplantibacillus; species Lactiplantibacillus sp. 3062. Next base: position 2,642 of record NZ_JBVAYE010000015.1, on the reverse strand, counting down.
AAGACTTTACAGAATAGCAAGTAATAAGTATAATATTAATTGTCTCTAGTGTAGTTTCTAGATGATAGTTATAACTTGATTAATTCCCCTGCGCTTCGGCGTGGGGGATTTTTTGCGTAAAAAGCCGCCTGCTGTAAAGGCAGACGGCTAATACATAAGAGAAAGTATCTTAGCGAAAGAGGAAACCAGATTATTACTAGGTTCCATTATTATCATAGGAATACATGAGAAATCGTGCAACTTTAATACTCACTACTGCGAAACTACATTGCTGGTAATTGGCAGGTGGTATTCTAAAGCTGGTTATTCTCACACGTATTATACAGTCAAGTACGGTGATTCATGGTGGGCGATTGCCCAACGCAACGGCCTGAACGTATATACGTTGGCTACTCAAAATGGTAAAACGATCTATTCTATGATTCACCCTGGTAATAAGTTGATTATCAAATAGACGAAATCCTCACACTGGCAATTGCTGGTGTGAGAATTTTTTAGTTTGTTGTGAAAATTATGTTTTCATTGTATAATTGTTGTAATGATTACAGAAAGCCGGTGTAATAGTGAAAATAGATGATGGTTTCAGAATACAAAAAGAAAATCCAAGAAAAAAATTAGAAGAACTTATTGTTCCAACTAATAGAGCACTAATTACAGATGTCGTAAACAAAGGCTATATGTTAGCTAGCAAAGCCAGTAAAGACTTTCCTTTTATTTCAGGTCAAGAGGGAACAACAGATTTTTTATCTAGAATGAAGTCCTTAGCTATTAAATTTTATATGAAACAATATTGTGATAAAGGGATTCTACCATTTAAGTATAAAGTTAAGCCAAATGAGACCAAAAACCACGACTATTTGCTTATATATAATGATGAAGGAAGTTTTCATTTAACCATTAACCAATGTAAAAATATGAATAAGCCTGCAGTTCCTGCCGGTTATCGTATTCAAGAAAATAAAAATTTTCAATCTTATTTTGATTTTGATTTTAATGAGTATAAGACTTCAGATTTCAATGATGATAATTTATATTTGGAGCTAGATCACGGTTATCAATCAGAACAACCTATGTTTATTGGCTTGGGTATACCGAAAAACGACAAATCATGGTATAGCGTTATTGATTTGGCCAAAGAAACTCCTGTATTGAGACGTAACTTTATAACAAAGCCGGCTGATATTAAGGAAATCGATGTTGACACATTTAAAGAGTTTATAAGGAATAAAGGATGATAGTAATATGAATTCACCACTGAGCCAATTCAAAGGCGAAAGGTTGAAACAGGCCAGATTATTAAGAATGTTAACGGGAACTGAGTTGGCACTGCTGATTTCTGATAAAAAAGTAATTAAGCAACAACAAATTTCATATTGGGAGAGTAATAGAAGGGTACCAAACTTTGAGGAAATCCAAAAATTATCTGCAGTTTTAAAAGTTCCCTATTACTTTTTTTTAAAAGGCGATTCTCGGAATAATGTGGATACTGCGAACTTTTTTCGCCGAAGTGCGGCAGTTCCAACAAAAAACAGAAATTCTATGCAGGAACTAGTATTTTTATATAGTAGTTTTTTTAAGGTGATAGGTCGTTATATAAAGTTGCCGGATTTTAAAGATAGTGATTTAGTAATTAGTAGTGATGAATTTCGGCTTGTAGATGTGGATGAGATTGACGAATTGACTAAATCAATTCGTCGTAGGTACCATCTTGGGATAGGTCCGATTTCCAATGTAACCCTCTTAATGGAAAAAATGGGTGTACGAGTCATTTTCACCAATGAAGATATAGCTGGCATTGACGCCTTGACAAAAGTAGTGGATAACCAATTTTATGTGATCATTAATACTAAAGGAAAAAGTGCAGTTAGAATTCGTTTTAGTTTAGCTCATGAATTAGGACATGTCTTTTTGCACTCAAGATATTCAGAAAGTATCCTAAAATCTAGTGAAAAAAATAAGAGGGTTGAAAGTGAGGCACAAATGTTTGCTAGCTTATTTTTGATGCCTGAGGAAGGGATTCTGATGGACATGGTAGCTACTAATTTAGAATTTTTAAAGTCGTTAAAATCACATTGGCTAGTTTCTATACAGGCTTTAGCTATTCGTGGAAAGCAAATTGGATTATTAACTCAAAGTGAGATGACACACGTTTTTCAACAAATAAGTAGAAATGGGTGGAGAAAAAAAGAGCCATTAGACGATACAATATCGATAGAATTTCCGACGCTTATTAAAACAGTTTTGGAGTATTTAAATTCGGAGGGGATAAGTGTTGATGATGCACTCTATCAAGAAGGATTATCGTTTGATTTTTTAAATTCTTTATTTAGCGCTATACAAATTTCAGAAATAAAGGAAAAAGGTCCAAATTTAAAATTATTATAGTACGTGAATTAACGAAACAAATCCCGCACTAGCCTTAATTGGCTGGTGTGGGACTTTTTTTGTGTGTTTAAGATAATAAGTTGGTATATAATAGTTGAGAAAGCAAAACATCAAAAAAAAGGACCAATATTAAATTAATTTGTGCTCTTCCACGATTTGTAAATAAAATATCTCTCTTTTTCGCAAAGGGCTTAATACCAATGGTTTGTTACGTGCTACCTATGGTGGAGTAACTACCGTGCGGGTGATAAGTTGAC
>NZ_JBVAYE010000014.1:0-44957 GCF_055413545.1 Lactiplantibacillus sp. 3062 | reverse complement strand
GCCGCAAATTGTTGCGCTGCCGACCAACCCCCATATGTCTTTTCACCCGTGACAGCATCTGTAAATATAGTCCGTGTAAACGTGATGGGCTGGGCCACATAGTCATCGTGGGCTGTAGTTCCATCCGTATAAACATAATGAATAGTCTCATTGACCGTTTTACTTTCCGTTGTCACGATTGGGACATTCTTGGTGTACACGACGGTAAATTCAAGGTCACCAGAATCACCAGTAACCGTCTGCGCTGACACATGCTGCAAATCTGAATTAGGCGCATCAGTACTTGTTACTGTATAGCCCTTGATTTGTGGATTTGTAACTGCATCGAAATCTTGACTATTACCCAATACCCATCCAGAATCGACTGGTCTACCAGTTGTCGCATCTAGTTCTATCGATGTTGTAATTGTTGAATAGTAGGTTGTCGTCGTTCCATCCACCGGATTCGTCACGGTCAATATATGGATGGGATTGGCGGTGTAGCTAGTGGTCAACGCATGACCATTTTCATCAACATAATTAATAGTTTCGTTAACTGTCTTGACAATAGCCATATATTCAGGCACATATACATAGATAACAGTACCATTGTCACCCGATTGGATTAAGGTTCCATTGGCATCTAAACTTTTTGTGCCGGTAACTGAGCCATCATCCATCTTAATAAATCTATAATTGGGAATTATTAATTGTTTAGTGGTGTACCGACCATTGACATACGCTCCATCTGGATAATTAGCTGTTCCTTGAGCTAGCTGATGTCCAGTAGTATCAACATATTTTACATTCACAGTCGCTGCTTCTTGAAAATCGAAGCTAGTCAACTTAAATTGTTGTAAATTTTTAGCTGCACCAGTTGATGCACTGACAACCATGGCCATTGCTTGATAAGAACTGGCAACAGTCGTCTTCCAAGTTAATACTTTACCACTAGCTTGCGTATAACTAACGGTTAACGTTCTTGTAGCACCATCATAGTTAACTACAAAATCATGAAAGTTACCATCAATATCCGCTTTACTTAACGCCTGCGACTCTCCTGTATCTTGAGCCCACCATCGCTGTACCTTAGAACCATTCGCAGTCGAAATTTCTTGGTTACTCGTCTTGACAAAGGTGCCATATGGTGCGTTGGCTGAGTCACCATTCCAACCAAAGCCATTAGAATTTGTTGATGAGATTTCACTCCCATTTTTATCTGATGATGGTGCTTGGTAGCTATTAAACCATGTGTCTAGCTTGAACCCGATAGCGTCTTGCAATCCACCAATACCTAAATTACCACCAGCATTTCCCACGTCAGTTGTATTGCCACTGTGAAAAGCAAACCCAATTCCATCCGCACCATTCGGGTTAGACCCCAGATTTACCTGACCAGTTAATGTAAAGCTTTTATTCATATCAATCTTACTGGTTAATGAAAAATTACCAACTTGATTATTTTGATTGGGCGTAATAGTTACAATTCCCGTCTTGGCATCATATGTTGCAGATCCGTTCAAACTAAAATACTTTAGGAAATTGTCCTTGTCTACATGAGTCAAGGCCGCTTCATCAGAGATCAACGCTTTACTTGTACGAAGCTGCTGTAACAATGTGCTATATGACACTTTTGTCTTGGTGGAGTACTTTTTAACACTAGTCGAGGTAGCACGAACCGCTTTGCCCGTAGTCGTAGTTGTTAATGATTGGGCTTGGCTTTTAGTGCTATTAATCTTCCGACTACTTGTACTGGTTGTCTGACTAGTATTTTTCGCACTGCTGGATTCTTGATTGCTTGTACGGGTCGCTTGATTAATACTCTTGGCACTGTTAGCTTCTTGATTGCTTGTACTGGTTGTCTGACTAGTATTTTTCGTACTACTGGATTCTTGATTGCTTGTACGGGTCGCTTGATTAATACTCTTGGCACTGTTAGCTTCTTGATTGCTTGTACTGGTTGCCTGACTAGTATTTTGAACGCTACTATTTTCTTGGCTAGTTGCGCTGACCGCCTTATTGACAACACTCGCGCTAGCGTCTTGATTAATTGATGCACTAACACTTTTATCATCATTTGTAAGAATCACATTACTAGACGTATGCTGATTTTTAGACGCATCAGTAGAGATGCTCGTCACATGTTGAGATGCTGAATCGTTCGTCACTTCGGAATCTGCTGCGGCGGCCCGTGTCATAGTAACAGTACCTACCCCCAATGAAACCAACGTAATCCCCATAATAGCCCAGTTTTTTCCACATTTATAAAGCTTATAGTGTGTTTTATGCTCTCCAAAATTATCCTTTTTTAACATAAAAATCTATCCTTTCGCACGATTTTGTAAAAAATCATGCGAAAGGATAGGTGTAAAATGGGACATTATAATTAAAGTTTCTCAGTTAAATTCACGATAAGTATAGCATTACCTATTTGATAACGCAGAATATATAGCACGATTTTTTACAAAAGCATGCTAAAGTTACCTTGTTGCCTTAATTAATCATAATGGTAACATCTTTCTACTACAAAATAAATTACATTTAATAATTTTTGTGTTGTCCATGAATGATTTGTATTGCAAAATATCAAATTTAATAATTATGATGGAAGGTCTCTAATTATGAACATTGCACGCTTTACTCCCTTGCGTATCTCATCATCCGAGCAAGAATTCATTTTAAATTTTTCATTATTGGAACATGATCTGATACACTTTTTTAAAATACGTGATTTCGATCACGCAATTAGTCGCATCAATAAATTCAAGGAAGTTCATCCTATAAATTGGATCGATGCAGAAATACTTAATCAACTTCTACTGGGCTTAATTGGTAGCTTAACAGCAGCTAGTTATACCCACAATCTCAACCTAAATGACTTCCTAAAATTGCGATTATATTTCTTTAATTTTATTAAAAAATCACCTTGTACATCATCGACATTTTGGCCATTAAGCAATGATATCATTACTACTTATTTCAATTTATTAGACAACTTCGACTTTCATGTTTCTTACCAGAATCTATCAAAACAAGTGGCTTTAACGGCTTATTACATCAGTGCCCATCCACAAGAACTTACTAACAGTCATGGAGTTCTGCATACTTTAAACTTGAACAATGATTACACCCAAAAACTGTTCAAAAAAGAACTAGGATTTTCAATTAATGCGTATATTCAGCATATTAAATTATCAGAAGCCAAGCGTTTGTTACTACAACGTCAGCTATCTGTCGGTAAAATCGCATCTTTATTGCACTTTTATGACACCCCTACGTTCTCAAAAACATTCAAAAAGGCTGTAGGTTTGTCACCACTCAAGTATCGCGAACTAAACTATCTGTCGTTAACAAGTCAGTCCTATTAATATGACCTGGTCACTATTAAACGCGTACTGGTGGTTATCGATACACGTTACTTGATGTTCATGGTACACCAGGATCACCTACTCAACACTTCAATTTGTCTGCATTAAATTGAAATGTCAAACGTTAAAAATGGGTCCGCTTAGCAGCTTGTGGGAAGAACTTACGTTTCAACAGATTATACGCTTTCGCCGGTAACTGTTGCTTTTCCATGTACATTACCGGGACTTCCACGTACTTAAGTTGGTTATGGTTGATCCACACGTCCAATAGGAACTCAGATAAGTACCCGAAAACGCGAGCTTCTTGGACATCGTAATCCGCAATATCGATCCGGTCACGCACAGCAAACAGAATATCAAAGACCCATTTGGCATAGTCGTCAAACTTAGGACCCGACATAATCATCATGTTAAACATGTGCGCCGACGTTCGATGCATCAACTGATCAAAATCATCTAAGTAGGCAGCATGACGTTCACTAATAACCGTTCGCATCATGTCCAGTGGTTCTCGATGATGTGCGTGAACGTAATGTGAATAATTCGATTCAATATAATAATGGCGCTTTTTTGGTACGATGACATCATATTGCTGCAATAAACTTTCAATTTCGGTCATTGATAAAATACCGGCTAATTTGCGTTTGGGTGCTTCAGACAAGTAGCGTCGATATTGATTCAAGCCCTTAACATCCGCATGACAGTTCTTCCAAATCCAGTACATCGCTGTTAGCTCGTTAAAGTTCGGGTTGCTTGCCGAAATGTTATCACCGACGTCATCAGGTTGATAATTTTGTGGTGCACCTCCATGGATCGCAGCACCAACAAAAATAGGTCGGTAAGTTGGATCCTGTGGCATTTGATACGGCTTATGAGCCGCTACATAAATTTGTACTTTCATTTGCCAGTCCCCCTCTGGTATGAAATTTGTGCCTCAAATCATGATAAATTTTCCATCATTTAATAATGCAAGTATTTGCACGTGACTGTTAGGTCAATTAATTATCTCGGTATTTGCCGGATTATACACAGTAATTTAACGACGTTGTAGCCGGCGAAATAGATACTGCCGAGGTAAAAAACAAGCTCGAATTCCCGGAAGATGCGGAATTGCCAGCATGGCAACCGTCACGAAGCCAATTCGGTAACTGATTGCGATGATCGTCGTCACGAGTGGTCCCATATGGGTAATCAAATGATTCGTCAACCATCCTTCAATGCCAATCACGTTTAGATCGATCAAATGAAAACACAGAACCACTAGCGATAACTGACCGTAGCGTTTTAACCACTTAATCGGCCGCGCATTCGGATAATGACTAAGCCAGTCACTGACGCGAATGATACACAAACTGCCAGCAACGCCCCCCATGACGCTAATCAACAGATTAGGCGATGTTGGAACTGTCAACGCAAAATAACCCTGAAAAGCACTCACTAACCACATGAACGTGAATAATAAATACCAAGCTGATGATATCCGACTTAGCAGGGCTGTTTGTTTAACGAGGTAACCAGCATATAAAAAGAGCTGTGCTAACAACGCGGCGTTAACGGCCCACGGTAAATAAGCGGCATGACCGAGCCAACCACCTAAGATTGCGAAAATAGCGAACACCCCGCCCCGTACAATGGCCTGACGCCAGCGCTGATGACGTCGGGCCGTTAGTAGCATCACACCATTGAACAGTTGCAGCGCAATAAACATACTGAGCAAGAACCACACGGCCCCAATCGGTTGAACTTGCCAGTGCCACGGATTGAACACTGCCGAACCGGCCCCGTATGCCGTGGCAATTAGTCCTTGTCGCCAGCTTGGAAAATACGCATTAAGGAGCGGATTCGGTAATAATCGGGCTATCGCACTTACGACTAAGAGCACAACTGCCGTTGCGAGATACGGTAGTAATAGGTTAATGATGCCACGCTGACATTCTTGTCGTGCCGGGCGTGAGCGATACAAATAACCGCTCAACATGAAGAAAATCGGCATGTGAAAGGCGAAGATCAAACTACCGAAGAATTGCCCGTTATAGGGGCCCAAGGTATGACCAATCACGACCGCTAAAATTGCGATTCCCTTTGCAATATCGATCCACTCAATTCTTTTGCGCATTAACAGAGCCTCCTATTAACTGGGAGCCACCAAATAAATCTGGTAATAACCGTTGCAACCAGCGGACATGTCGTAATAACCATACTAGTTCAACGCTAACGATCAGCACCGCGATACTCCAGAGCCAACCAGACCACCACGCACCAATAATTGGTGTCAGCAACCGATTAATGACCATAAATGGTGTAATCAGTAGACCGGCCACCAGCATATCACCATAACCCGTTTGAACAAAGTTATGCCGGCGTACTGCTTTGGACCGTGGCCGGTTCATCATCCAGGTGGCAATCGTCACCCACAGCGTCAAACATGGAATTGCCTGAAAGGTTTGGGCAAATGGCTGGCTGCTGATAAGGTCAAAATTCTTTTCCAGATTCACTTGATACATCGTGACCGACACCATCACGGCATAGCACCCACATGTCAGCAGCCACGCCACTAAGAGATGTTCTCGCGTAATCCGGTGTAACACCTCCGTTTGGCTCAACCAATACCCCATCAATGCAAAAAAGCAACCGGCCGTAATCGCGAGCGGCGAATTAACACTGATCGTCGTCAAACCAGTGAAATAGGCCAAGATTGGTACCATGCCAATAAATACGAGCTCCGCCCAAAATAGGTATTGCTGAATCGCAACACTCGCATGGTGTGCAATCACCCTTAACAACGGCAAGGTGACAAAGAAGCCCAACAGCTCATACAAAATGTCATAAAAGCCCACGGGCGCTTGGGCTAACGCGGTTAAAAAGCCGGCAATGTTAAAACTATTTAAACTGCCTTGGGTCACCAAGTCTTCAAGATAGAAGGCCAGTGAGAATAAGGTAATTCCGCCTATTATCCATAAGACTCGGCGAATCAACTGTGGCACGGTCAATGCCGTGCGCCGCAATTGATAGGCGCCCAGGGCCATCAACAATAAGTTGGGGCCCGCTGCCGTTATTAATGCAATGACGAGCTGCGGATAGAACCAGATACTTTGTGGTTGGTGGCTAAAACTAAATACCGCGTTCATCCCGGTATCACCGAATAGAATTAACATCAGGGCGATGATCAGGATCAACCGCTGGACCCGATAAGCCTGTTGATGATTCATCGGCACGACGCCCCCCTTCGAATAACGACAGGTTGGTCAAATGCGGGGCCGACTGCCGTTTGATAATTTGGTAAATCAGCGAATAACATCAGAATAAAGACGTTATACGTTACTTCTAAGAAGTGCTGATCAAACATACTACTGATGGCAATGGCCACAAAGATTACCGGCAACAAATAATCGTGTTGCCGCGTACGTTGATACAAAAACCAGGTCATACCGATAATTATAATCAGCGTTAATAGTAATCCGTATGAAATCAACATATTTAAGAATGACGAGTCAATGAAGAAATACGTTGCATCACCAACACCATTGGTAAACGTTTCAAACCGATCGCCGCCCCAACCATTAATTGGAATCGGGGCTTGGCCGAATAATTTAACGCCATATGCTAATAACGCGTTATTCCCTAGCGCGAGTCGCGTGGACAAGGTATTATTGAGCGCTACCAGCAACCGGTCTTGATAATTAAAAATATTCGACAACCCAATAATTAGCCCACTAGCAAGTGGTAACATCAAAAAGCTATACCGAATCATCGGCCGAAGCCACCGAAGCTGACGGCGATAGATATAGACCAAGTACAAGCTGATCAAAACGAGTAAAGCAATCACATCCGTCATCGTTTTCGTAAACTGGTAAATCATTGCCAGGCCAAACAACACGGGTAATAGCGCTACTAATCGAAAACGACGGGCCAATAAATACAAATACGCCGCACACAGATAGAAAATATGGGCCGCAAAATCAGTGGTATACACGACACCAAACGACTGACGTAACCCATCGGCAGTTGCAAACGTAATATTTTTAATCAGTCCGACTTCCGCAGCAACTAGCGCTAACAAGAGAATCGTCCCCACGACGCCCAGATAAACTTGAATGATCTGCCGAAACGAAACTTCCCGGGCTGCAATCACCAACATGATTGTCGGCATCAAATAATGCGCACCCGATGTGAGTGTCACGACAGTCACCAGTACAAGTAAACTGACTTCTCCAATAATTTGGCCGGGGGTCAAGGTATCTAAGCAAACCACGAGGCCCAGTAATGCGGCCAAAGTCGCTAATTCAATCAAAACGCCCACTCGATGCGGTATCATCTCGTTAAAGGTCGTCGTCTGTAGTGTGACTGAGGCTAAGTAGATTCCGAAGATAATCAGATAGAGCACATTACGGTGCTGCTGCATACTTGCTCCCCTACGTCTCATCATCGTGCCGCCCCCAACCCTGACCATATTTCACGAGGTACGGACTCAGCAACGCCAAGCCGCCCCCAACAACTAATATTAACTTCCAAAGCGCCCCGCGAATCACGTTCGTCTCACGCGTTACGGTACGTTTAACTGTCTTCACTCGATAATTTTTTAAGCCCGTCAGATTAGCTTTAATCGCCACATTGAACGCCTGAACATTCTGCTGGGCCACTTGCCGTGAACTACTCGTTGCTGTCACTCGCAAGACCGGTCGCCGCGCAACTGGTGCCGCTTGGACCGACTCACTCAGTTCCTGAATCGGTTGCCAAATGCCATAATGCGCATAGGCATAAGTGCTGGCTCGAGTCAGCACTGCACTCTGGTGTGGCATCACGTTGAACTGCGTGATAGCTTTGATATCCTGGCGTCGCTGACGTTTTAGACGGGCTGTTGACAGCCCTGAACGCGGCGTTTGCGCAATCTGAATATCAACAGATGCTTGATACACCGGCTTAGGTAGCCATCGATTGCCCGCCCATCCAAGGCCGACGCTTAGCATAATGATCAGCAATTCGAGCGGCAACCACCGCCACGCTAGACTAAAGCGTTCCTTTGGCTGTACCTTCATGTGCCTCACTCACTCCCACGTAGACTAATTTGAAATTGGCTCCAGAGATAATCAGTGACCAATAGATGCTGCTGCCCCACTGCTTTAAATCGCCGATCAAGTAACCGATAACGTGGCTGTTTCTGAACTTTTTCAGCTGTCGTCAAGTCAAATATTAACCGGTAGCGATGCTTGGTGGTCGGTATCAAATTCACCGCGGTCACTCGTTGTGACTGCGCATGATTTAGCTTAACGCGACCAACCAACCTGACCGGACGCGTCAACCGATTGGCACGATAAATGGCCAACTGCGTACCGCGCTGACGAAACAGGTATAAGTGTTGATCAATCAAGCTCATTCCAGCAACTTGGCGCGCTGGGAGCTTTCCTAGTTGTAACGCGTGCCAAGCTTTGACCCGTCCAGTCTTCGTGAGCTGTCCATAATAGAGTTTGGCGCGACTGCTTTGGCGATCAATGCCGCGAACCACAACAACCGCTGAACGAGTCGTACCTGGAAAGACGGCCTGAACCCGACCTTGCTTAAAATCAGCCCCGTTAAAGTTCAACCGTTGATGTTGCCAATCTTTAAAATTAGTCGTCCAGTAACGGTCTTTCCCATCTATCAACGTCAAGCGGCCATTCGCGTACCAGACACTCGGCCGTGACAATTGCACATGCGGATAACTAATGGGTAGTTTCGTCCATATCCGGCCGTCTTGGCTGGTACTGATACGACCGTACGTTGTCGCATCACCTCGATGCTGTCGATTTTGAAAGACCGGCGTGGCGGTATTCTGAGTACCGGCCTGTAAATACCGTGCTTGACGTAGCGTCTTGCGTAGCTCCACCGTCGTCTGTGCAGAACGATACTTTAGATGCACTGTTTGATTACGGCGCGGCAACAAAGTCGACAATGGATCGCGATTCGTTAAGACATAGCCATTAATGCCAGATTGAAATAAATTGCGGTGATTGACCTTACCTACTAAGGTAATTGGTCCGGGTGAAATAATCGGCGTCCCATTTTGATCAGTTTGATAAATCCGCGTGACCGTGTCTTGACCGCGCTGAATACTCAGGGCGTAGCAAGCATATCCCAATAATAGTGCGAGCAATGCTAGGCTCCCCCACACAATTGCTAGCCGTTTTCTCATCTTCAATCATCACACATTCTTTTATTTGGTCGTTGCAAATTCCGACGCGACTGTCACTAAGGCCGCGTGAATCACTTGGTGCATGTCATAGTAGCGATACTGGCCTAGTCGACCACCAAAGATGACTTGGGGTTCAGCCGCGGCGAGCTTCGCATACTGTTTGTAGAGCGTATTGTTGGTTTGATTATTGACCGGATAATACGGCTCGTCACCCCGCTGCCAGTTCGCTGGAAATTCACGTGTAATTACAGTTTGATCCGCATCGCCCTTACCGAACTCAAAGTGTTTGTGTTCGATAACACGGGTATACGGCGTCTCAGCATCAGTGTAATTGACTACGGCATTACCTTGATAATTATCCACGGGCACGGTTTCAGTCTCAAAACGTAGTGAACGGTAGGCTAATTCCCCTAACTGATAGTCAAAGAATTGGTCAATCATCCCGGTAAAGACGACTTTCGGGTATTGGGCAAGATACTCAGCCTTATGCGCAAAGAAGTCGGTGTTCGTTTCCACGGTAATTTCAGGATGAGCTAACATCTTCTCAACAATCTGCGTATAACCACCGATGGGAATACCTTGATAAGTATCGTTAAAGTAATTGTTATCGTAAGTGTAGCGTACCGGTAACCGCCGAATAATGAACGCTGGTAAATCCGTAGCCTTTTGTCCCCACTGCTTTTCCGTATAACCCTTGATCAGCTTTTCGTAAATATCGGTCCCAATCAACGCAATTGCTTGTTCCTCCAAGTTGCGTGGTTGGTGATCACCGAGATTCGCCGCCGCGCGTTGTTCCGCAATCTTAGCGGCTGCTTCTGCCGGTGTCCGAACGCCCCAGAGTTCACTGAACGTATTCATGTTGAACGGCAAGTTGTACATGTGACCCTTGTAATTAGCGACTGGGCTATTCGTATAACGGTTAAATTCCGCAAATTGATTAACGTAATCCCAAATTTCACGATCCGAAGTGTGGAAGATATGAGCCCCGTATTGGTGGACTTGAATCCCCGCCACTTCCTTAGTGTAGATATTACCAGCAATGTGGTCGCGCTTTTCAATCACTTTGACCCGTTTACCGCGTAAGGCTGCTTCATGAGCAAAGACGGCACCAAATAGTCCCGCACCAACTACCAAATAATCGTATTGTTCGTTCATGTGAATTCCCCCAAAATTAACTTGTTCTTGGTGAATTATAACAAACATTACGTGATAAACAATCGCTCAATATACGGATATAATGGGTTTTAATCAAATATTGGGGCTTGCTAAATTAAGTTTACTATCTAAATAACAAATAATATTATGATTACCGGTTTCAACCATTGCGACTAAATACAAGCAATCATCTGAATGCTTTCTGGTGGTCACTGGTCAAAAGGCCAATAAACGTTGCTGTAAAAACAGTAAAATTATCCATTCGAATTACAAAATAAATCTAAAAATTAAATTTTGCTTTTCCGTCTAAAATGTCACCAAAACACAAAACTAGTTGTGCCAAGAAGTTTTTTCTCAGCACAACTAGCTTTTAATTCGTTGTTAATAATGATGAAGCTGATGTCCAAAATTGAGTCGGCCTGGTTTAATAATCTGACCTTAAATTGCAATAATCACTGGTTTCGCCTGTATACGGTTCCCATGTCATCAGACAGCTCACGATCAGGCCCACACTAAAACTTCTGTCCCGGCATGAAGTTGGGATTCAAGCCCTCACGCTCGCGACTCGCATCACGTAACGCCTCCAAGTAAACTCTGATAACCATTTTGCGATAGCCACGATAAAACGGTCCACAGAGTTTAATGGCCAATCGGGCGTAGAATCCAAGCAACCATCCGAGACTGACCAATGAGTTTGCACGCCACCGCTTGATCGTAATCAAGCGATTACGCTGCCCGTAATAGAGTCGCCAATCGGGTACGAATTTAGACTTGAAGTCCAGGGACGGTAAAGCCGTCTTGTGAATTAATTTAGCTGCACTCACATTAACCGGTCGACTTAGCTTGGCCGTCCGTACCGCGTACTCACAGTCATCCCACCAAATAAAGTAGCCAGCGTCCGCCACTCCCACTTGCTTGATCACGGTCACACTCATGAAAACACCGCAGAAAGTGTACTGGTCAAACTCAAAATTACCGCGATATTCACGTTCAGGGACCGCCTGCGCTTGAAAGGTACTCCAATTGGTGAACCGGTTCCGCTGATCCGCTTGCAAACGGCCATCCTCAATATACACACTCCCCGTCAAGATTTGGCGATTTGGATGATCTTGCTGATAAGCAATTAGTTTTTCAAAGTAGTCTGGCTCAAAAATTGCATCATCATCGGACATTGAAACCCAATCCAAGTTCGGATCCGCCGCCGCAATCTGCATCCCCCGAGCAAAGCCCCCAGCACCACCGATATTTTTGGTCAAATACCGGTAATCAACACTTGGATTAGCCAAAATATCAGCTGTTTGTAATTCAGCTTTTGTCCCATCCGTCGAATGATTATCAATAATAATAATTTTCGCGGGTGGGACCGTCTGATTCAGTAGTGCCGTAATTGATTCGATTAGTAATTGTTTGCGGTTGAAAGTTACCACAATCGCCCCATATTGCATTTTTGTCCACTCCTTGTCTTAGCCTAACGTTCTGTTCTTTATGGTAAATAATCTTGATTGCGCCCAAGCCGGTCATGCCAACCATCACGGTAACCATGAACATACGCTTTTATCAGTGGCCCCGCTTGGCCCCATCTATCCCGAAAAAGCAAGATGGCGAATAATTTGCGCGCTAAAAAGCGACGGGCATACCAGCGGGTAACCCGAGTTTGCCCACGGTGTTTGAATAATGATGCCAGCCGATTACGCATCACGTAATATTCCTTCCACGGCGCTATAGCAGTACGAGTATACGTCGTTTTGTGTAGGACCAACGCGTCGTGGACATTTAGAAACTGACCATACTTGCGAGCCCGGAGCGCATATTCAAAGTCATCAAACCGAATAAAGTAATCCTGTTCAGGTAACCCAATTCGTTCAACAATGCCGCGACTCATTAAGATACCCACAAACGAAAAAATATCATACTTAAAGTCCTGCGCATAGTCGGCTTCGGCTATGGGCTTAACCGTCAGTGTTTGCGAATTGGTAATCATTTCACGATGCATCGCATCATGGTGTCCATTTGGTAATAACACTGATCCTGAAAATACGCCTTGTTGCGGCTGAGTCACAATCGCTCGCCGCATCGCCGCAAAGTAGTCGGTCTGAAAAATCGCATCATCATCAGAAATCGAGATCCAATCACAGTCAGTCTGCAATGCTAGCCGGATTCCAGTTGCAAAACCAGCGGAACCACCAAGATTTTGCTGACAACGAACGTAAACCAAGTGTTGATCATCAAAGTCAAATTGTTGCTGAATAAACGCCTCCGTCCCATCCGTCGATGCGTTATCGATGACGAAGACATATTCTGGCGCTTCCGGCTGCGTCAAGACACTCTCAATAGCCTCCGCAAGTAGCGCTTTACGATTAAAGGTCACAATCACACACGCAATTTTTGTCATAAGCTTCCCCCAAATTGTTATGATCACTTAAAACTAATCCGAATTAGTCAGTTAAACTGACTAGCCGTTTCAAGTAATTTTTCATTATACTAGTCTAGTTTGATTATAGCTAGACGTGGTGGTTAGGATAAAATATTTAAACCTGATTTTTGAGGGGATTAAACGTATTTAGAGGTTAGTTTGGAAAGATGCCTATCATTAACTATATAGTTATCAAAAACATGCCTTGATTTCAGAGTAATTTAAAAACACATCACAAAATTAGTTACCGAAGCTAATTT
Organism: Lactiplantibacillus sp. 3062; assembly: GCF_055413545.1. NCBI lineage: Bacteria > Bacillati > Bacillota > Bacilli > Lactobacillales > Lactobacillaceae > Lactiplantibacillus > Lactiplantibacillus sp. 3062. The sequence goes on along the minus strand of NZ_JBVAYE010000014.1, from coordinate 31,613 downwards.
TGTGATGCGACACTTTCTTAATTCTTTTCGATTTTCTATGCAATCCTAGTTCCATCAATTGTACGCTAGAACACGGGACAGTCCGCCAAAATGACGCTAGCAAAAATTAGTGTTTTCGTTCCCCAGGTCACAAAATAAAGAGTACCCAATTACAGTCTATTCCTCACTGTGGTATGAAACCGCATTTATATCGCCAGACTGTACCTCTTAAAGTAGATGGGTATGTGATACTTTGTCAACCTCAAATTCAAAGCAACGATGAGTCTATCAGATAGTTTTACTCTATGTTATTCTGACTATTATTACAATATAAGAATACTAATAAGCTTGCATTAGGTGATTGACGATATAACTTTGAATTAAATAGCCTGATTAAGAAGACCATACCTCAAAGATATCGACGGGTGCAGTCAGTTTCGATACTTTCATCCTTTAATTATAAAAAAGAGTCTAAAATATTCTGCACCACAACTACAAACCATTATGATGCAGAACATTTCAGACTTTCTTATATATAAGCTTCAGATTATATTCATTAATAATCGTGATCACTTACTTTACGCGATGGTTGAAAAGGCAACCCATTCTCCACCAAACTTTGCTTAAAAACCAGATTTACTGCTGTAGATAAATCAAGTCCCATGTCACTATATAGCGATCTGAGCTGCTCCTTCTCCGCTTTATTAATACGCATTGCAAACATCGTTTTATCATTATCTGTCATGTCCATACCTCCCAGAACAATATTATCTTCTAACTAACTTCTTGATTAATAATTTAAAATCTGGAACTACGATTATCATAATTATATTGAAAACCACAGTAAAAATAATATAGTACCCACATAGTGCAACAAAATTAGAAAAAATCAATTTGATAAAATGAATCAGTATTAATCCAATAACAAAGATGGTATTTACTCCCAAAAAAGCTACCCAATAGTCGCGCATCTTACCATGAAATCCTGACTTGAATACAATCAATGGTTCCCACCAGATGTTAATCAACAAATTACTAGCAATCGTTCCCATAACAACTCCAAGAATCGATAAATGAAACACTTTGACAAATATGATTGAAAACGCCAAATTTGTAGCCGCTTCAAACAAAGACTTATACCTCTGCTCCCAGAATAACGAGTGAGCAATCTGAAAAGAAATTGCAATTTGTCGCAACTGATTTTGAAAAAACAAGAATATTATGGCGACCGTTGTTAATTCAGATAGCTGATATTGAGCTCCAACCCACAACTTAATAAAATCATCGAAAAAGAAATAGGAACCAAAAGAAAGGTTCATCAACAAAATAGCATTTCCCCAATAAAGTTGGAAAAATGTTCGTGCTTCTTTTGCATAATTGCGTTCAGTCCCCAAATTACCAATTGAAGCAGTTACAGCACTAATTGCAGTGTTGACCAGTGTCGTTATCCCATTAATCACCGTTGTATAGTTAGTGTAATTACCAACTGTCGCTAAATTTACAAACATGGATAAAACCAAGTTGTCAGTGCTATTCAACACTATCCCACCAAACTTAGCAGAGACCATGCCAATTACATTTTCTTTTAGTTTTTGAATTGTTTCTTGTGGTAATCTTGAAACCGAGTTACTAATAAGGTATGGATAAAGTTTTTTGCTACGTATACTAAGAGAGAGATTTGATGAAATCGTTGCAATTAATTGGATTAGCAAATATACAATATAATTTAACCCAGCTATTAGTAAAATAATTTGTATAAGCTGTTGAACAATCAAAAACACAAATTGATTGATGGAATTGATATAACCCCTTTGATCTGCAATTAACAAAGTCCTGTTTACCACCAGCATATAAGTTGCAGCTGAATTCAAAAAATACAATATGAATGCAATTCTTGCACCTGCAGGCATCTGTCCATTAATCAAATTAGGGAGTATGACAGTCATTATCAGACCAACCGTAATAATAAGGATGATGATCCAATGATAAACTTTCTTTAACAAGTGAATTAACGATTTAATTAATTCAATATCGTTTTTAGCCAAAGGTTCATATAATGAAGAAGATATTGCTACGCCAATGCCAAGTTCAGTAAATGACATCAGACTAAGGATATTTTTAAAAAGACTATCTAGTCCTAAAAATTCATTTCCTAGATGCTTAATGAAGATACTTCTGACAACAAATGACATGGCTAATGTTAAAAATTGAAAAATCACGCCATAAAGTGCATTCTTTTTACTTGCATGTATACGTGTCTTGTTTTCTTGCACCCAAAGTACCTCCTCATTTACTTTCCAATACTCCCCTAAGAATGCCACGAAGCGCAGCTCTGAGCTTTGCAAAGCGTGGCTTTCGCATAATTAATATTTCACGTAAATTTAAGATTTCACGAATCAACATTTTAACTGGTGAACCAGATTGAGGATGCCTTCTTCGCACAATCAATCTATTACGGAATATATAAAAAATTCGAAAAGCAGAATGATCAAAAACCTCATGTTCATTTAACAATAATAGCTTCGATAAAAATCCTTTTGTCACTGGCGCGCCGATTTCATGCGAGAACTCAACATCATTTATTCGATAAACCGAATAACCGTGCTCTGCTAATTTGTAGTCAAAATCAAAATCAACATAGTCAATGAATAATCGTTCATCAAAACCGCCAACTTCCTGCCATGCCTGTACGAGAACTAAATTTCCAGAAGAAATCTCTTCGGTTACGCGTTGAACTCTAGGTGTTCGTTTAGAACGTATCGTACAAACTTCCGTTGCGTTCCATTTAATATCCATGTATGCACCCGTAATGATACCAGCGTCCTTCAAACCTATACATTCCTTTTTTAACTGTTCCACATAATTGAAAGGTATTATTGTGTCCTGATCTAGCGTCAGTACCCAATCGTAGGACAAAAACTCAAATCCTCGAACCCCAATATTCTGAGCCTCTGCAATACCAAAGTTATCGTTCAACATTTCGACGGTCACATTATTATAGTTCTTCGTTAAACGCCGTATATCAATAATATTAGAGGAACCATTATCAACTACCTTAATGCTCTCAACCTGACCTGTCACTGCATCTAGAACTTGCTTAAATTGGGTAGTATTAGGATTGAAGGTTACGATTACACTACATATTTTCATTATATAATCACCATTATTTTTTTAATTGTGCCAAATACGGCAGCGATTCGGCATAAGGAGCTCCCCAAATTTTTGTATTTATATACGTCGTCAATGTGAGTACACTTAACAATAGCACCAGTCTTACCATGTTTTTTTTAGTCAAAGATATAACTCTTTTTTGCTCTAAAGTTACACACAATAGTATTATGACAAAAAGAAATGCATTTCTTGAAATACGGGAGTAATCTGGAGCTAATACAATAAAAAAGACTACTATCATAGAAATAGCACTTCCAACATACAGCAACTTAACTTTTTGTTGGTCAACATCTGCTCGCATGCAGATACGAGTCAATTCTGTAAAAAGAATCGAAACCAATAATAAAGTAATCCACATCATAATAGTTGTACTATAACTATTGCCCCTACCAAAATTAGTAATCACATTTTCAGCAGAATTACTTCTTGAAGAAAACTTCATTAAAAATGTTGCCAATAACTGCACAATCGATATATGACTAGAGATAGTAAACACAAATCCTAGAACATACAAAACTAATACAGCGTATTTATAAATCCGTTGTAGGACAATAATATTACAAAAACTCAACGGAATGATGATAAGAGCAAACACAAATCCTAAATCATGAAATTGGGTAGACAATAATATAACAAATATTCCCATTACCTTATAGAGCGATCTTCTTTTTGACAAAAGGCCAGCCCCCAACACAACCAAAGAAATCATCATTAGATTTCTTATCTGTGTTGCATCATTAAAGAATACTGTAATACCATACACCCCTGAAAAAAGTGCAACTTTATTTGTAAACAGACAGATTCCAACAAATAAAATCAAAAACGCTAATATGGCGAAGAATAGTCTGAATTGAGCATAAGTATAACCCAACCGTGAAAAAAGCAAAGATAAATCAGTATAACCTTTCTCAAAAGGTGATGCTTCCCACCCTAATAAATTATAGTGATTTAAGTATACCTGATAATCCAAAGTAGTTGATGGGTTGGCATTTCCCGCAAGAAAAGCAAATACTATCAAAGCAATCAAGCCAATGAATTTAGTCTTACTGAAGAAAACACTACTCAAAAAACAAATAAATATTGTGAACCCAAATAGCACCTAATCAACTCCCTTTATAATTTCCAGTCAGCATTTTCTCCAAGCTTCCCTGCTAATCCATCATGAACCGCTACACACAGCATTTTCAGTCTACTCAGGCTTCTCTTTCTGAACACGCCATATCGAATGTATCCAGACAAGAGAAAAATAACTATGTTCATGTAAAAAATAGTTCTATTAGTAATAAGTCGATTTTTCCCAAGATATACGCTATTCCGAACTTTATATAAAAATCTGCCTGGATTGGTTTTTTTTTCATAAAAAAGCTTGTATCCTGATTCTTGATTCCCATCATTTTCAAACCAAGACTGCGAGCTCTCATTCAATTTCAAATTATAACTTCGCAATATCTCATAGTGTGCATCTCTAATATTCAATGAGAATTCTGTGTCATCTTCATATACGAAGTACTGTGATTTTGGTAATTTAACCTTAGCCAAAACTGATTTTTTGATAAACGTTCCAGCCCACGGAATAAAAAAGGGCCTTCCAAACTCATCGGACCTATTCGTATATACTCGCGAAAATCTTCTAAAAGCAGAAAAACCCGCTACATTGTTTAAATAATAATTTTTGTTCCGATCAGAGCGTGCATCCACAGTTTTGTCTCGTCCAACCCTGTACAGAGACCAAACATACTTATTAACATCTATTAAAGACTTTTTGATTTCACAAAAACTTGGCAAGAAATGATTGTCCAACATTACATCGTCATCCAAAATCAGAATATAATCGTCTGGTTGTAAGAATTCATCATTCAAAGCTAACATTATGCCGCTTTTGAATCCCTTAAGTGAGCCTTGATTTTTCGCATAGCGCTGATATTCAACTCTACCATCAAATAATTGACTAATTTCAGCCTTCAAATCGTAATCACAACCATTATCAATTAAGTAGACCTTAACGGCCCCCGCATCAAATGCAGAACTAATTGTTTTTTTTAAACCTGCTAAACGGTCAAAACTACCATATGTTACTACTATTACTGCAAAGGAAATCTTATTTTCTGTCATTTTACTAGTATATTAAATAGCCTTTCACAATTTTTTCCGTCCCGCCAAGCAAAAGTATGATCAATTCGATTGGCATATTTTTTTTCGATTTCAAAGTTATTTGAAATAGCATTTCCAATTTCATCAATCAGCTCGACCTTATTGGTACAAATTGGTCCAAAACCGTCTTTATCATAATGAAAATAGCCTTGCTTATATTGTCCTTTACGATATTCTTCTAAATCGAACTGAAAATAAGCAGTACGCTTATATAAGAATGCAAAATCAAAAATAACACTCGAAAAATCTGTAATCATCATCGCACTTGCCAAAACTATGTCGGAGAAAACAGATGCTTCTGTATCAATTGGTATTATTTTGGTTTCATCTAAGTCAAATAACTTTATTCGTTTTTGTATTTCATGATGAGGCGGAAAAAAGTAAAACCGCATTTGATTATCCGAGATAAGACTATTCAAGTCCGAATCGTGCAGTAAAGAATAAATTTCCTTGAAATACTTTGACTCAATAAATTTATCATCATCTACATCTGCCAGATAATATCTCCAGGTAGGCATAAATACAATATTCCGCTTTTGAGTAATTTTGTTAGGATTTTCTAACAGTACATCATATCGTGAAAGCCCAGTCTTGATCACATTACCACTTGGATAGCCATATCGACTGCTTGAAAACTCCTCATACTCATCCTCAGTAGAAGTTACAAAGTAGTCAAATCTTGTTCGTTGATAATTTGCATTACCAGATTCATCATCCTTACTTACACCATGGCTTAAAAACACAAATTGTAATTTAGGTGCCAACCACCCATATATAGCCTTGAAATCATGCCAATTTGCTCCCACAAAGGGGATTGAATACCCATCATGTGTTGAGAGTATGTATTTCGCAGACATAAATGCAACCTTATGCTGAAATGAACTCGTAATTACGCTTTTTCCTATATGATGTATATTAGCTGCCGCCGCAGTTTCACCAGAAATGTAGTATACCGTATTAATTTCCGGATGATTATAGATTAGATAAGAAAAAAAAGCTTGCCCGTTATCTTTTGCATCAGTACCGGTTTCACCAATAAGCCATACATCTTGATATTTCTTGGAAAACTTTGAATAAATAAATGCCGTTAATACTATCGGAAACTGCAAAATAATTAACACTCGTTTAATAAAGTCTTTTAGTTTAATATTTCTTTTAACATGATAAATCACTGCCGCCTTGATTCGATTCATACTCTCTTTCCCCTCAATCAATTTATCAACGCAATAATTTCAGATTGATATTTTTTGTTCTGGCTCGGCAAAAAGCTAGCACCATTAATCATCTCATTATCATATCGATTATTGAGTTTAATCCTGTCGTATGAGCCATTCACTAAATATTCATACTGTAAATCAAAATGACCGATATCAATAGTTTGAACAATTTCACCAAATTCATAAGCTAAGACAGTCGCAGTTGGTCCAAGAGCAATTAACACAACAACATCCTCAAGGGATTGTTGCGAATTAATAAAATTTCTAATCTCTTTACGAATTTGATTTACTTTTTTGTATGCATCTTCTGCAGGCGCAATTATGCGCGAGACGTGCGCTGCATTTGCCAATAAATCATTACCGATTCCAAACTGAGTACCACTACCTTCAACAATCAGAACAGATTTTGCATTCCAAATCATTTTAATTTTCTCAATTATTCGATTTATTTTATTCTTATTCTTTAACTCGGTGATAACACGAGTAAAGCTAGCATCTAGAACCTCTTTTTTCCCAACACTATTTTTGAAGCTAATTATATTGTGCTTATTTCGAACAACATATGACCACCAGAACACCTTGGTTTTAAATCTGTCTTCACTTGTATCACAATAACCATGTGGCAACGCAACTGTCACTGCCGTCTTTTTTGAATCCCTCATAACATCTAAAAGTTGTTTCTCCAGCTCTTTGCTATACTCCTGAAAACCAATTCCGCGATGCTGAAATGCTAAATTAAATTCACCATCCCCAAATCTAGCTACAGAAAGCTTTTCAGAAATAATCATTTGAACAGATTCCTCTGGAGAAATAATCTTTAGACCCAGTTTTCGAACATATAATTTATAAGGCAAAAAATAAATGCTTCTCACAAACATTAGTATAAATTGTGTAATTGTATTTTTTTTTAAAAAGATCAGTAACTTTTTCATTCTTTATTATTATCCTCGTTACAAAATAAGCAACCTGCACTCATCCACGCAGAACTTTCTTATAAACAACTTTGCGTACAGCTTCAGGGCATAACCCAACCACTGTACCTCCCACAATTGAAACGATTAAGTCTTTTAAAGAAATCAATCCTTCATCAAAAAAAAGACTTCTCGCACGAATGTTTTGTAGTACATACTTGAATCCACCACGTCGACTTTGTAAACCTGAAACTCTTGCCGCCACAAGTACTTGTGGTAAGTTACTAATCGCCATTGCATCTCTGTTCAGCACTCGAAGCCATAATTCATAATCTTCATAACCAGGCACATCATGATACCCATGCATGACGTTATTAATAAAATCTCGCTTAAACATGACTGTCATATGATTCAACGGATTCCGTTTACGTGAAAACTCAAATATTTTACTTGCTTCAATTGGGACCTTCCGGTAACTAACTGGAGTTTCCCATGTTTCAACATACTCCTGGATTGTTCCTCCCAATACCATAGATTCTGGATGTCCAGCAAAAAAATTCTCTTGCAAAGCAATACGATCAGGTAGAGCATGATCGTCACTATCCATTCTTGCAATAAGTGGGTACTTACATTGAGCCAATCCATAGTTGAGTGCGACTCCCAGATTTTTTCTATGCTTCACTCTTACTAACGTAATTTCCAATAAAGTCTTGTATTTCTCGAAGAACCGTTTCAATACTTCTTCCAAAGTATTTGGTAAGTATCCATCACACACAATAACAAATTGCCGGGGCACTTTGGTCTGTTGAATAATACTTTCCATTGCCTCACTAAGAAATTGAGGATTCTCTTTAAAGTAAACAGACATCAAAACCGAAACATTTGCATACTTCAACGTGCACCATCCCCAGTAAATACAATTTTAACGGTGCCAAATAACATTTTAATATCGAACCAAACTGAAAAATGTTCAATATAATAATTGTCCAATTTGCACTTAGCATCTGGCGTAATATCATAGCCACCATTAATCTGCGCATACCCTGTGATTCCAGGGATTATTCGTAACCGTTTAGGAAAATCTGGAAACTGCTGACTAAACTCTTCCGTCAACACAGGGCGTTCGGGACGCGGTCCTACTAAACTCATATCACCTTTCAATACGTTCCAAAATTGTGGTAATTCATCCACCCGAGTCTTTCGCATAAACCGACCGACGGGGGTGATTCGTGGATCATTTTTTTGCGCCCATACTGCACCTGTTCGTGCTTCAGCATCTTGGTACATAGAGCGTAATTTAATCACATTAAAGCTCTTTCCCATCAGCCCAACTCGTTCTTGCTTATAAAAGGCTGGGCCCTTAGATGTCAGCTTCACAAAAATAGCAAACACCAAAACAATCGGTGAACTCAAGACTGTACCAATTAACCCAACAATCAAATCAAAAACTCGTTTCACAACCAATTTCCAACCGGAAACTGGTTTTCCAATCATCATTGGAAAGTGGTAGTTTGTCTGGGGTTGAACACGACCAACTTTGACCGTTTCATTAATTTCGACTTGTTTCACTTTGTTGTGCCCCTTCCCAATATTTGTTTAATCCTGATTCTAATGACCATTTTGTTGTATAACCTAATTTAACTAACTTACCGATATTAGCTACCGAACGTTTTACTTCCCCATCACGGCCTGGCATCATTTTTACTTTTAATGAAATTCCTGCTACCTTTTCGTATGTCTCAATAATGGAATTTAGACTGGTTTCATTACCGTTCGCAATATTGAACACCTCATGTGCCGTTTTACTCTTGGTAATCAGCCAAAGCGCCTGAATCACATCTTCAACATAAACGAAGTCACGTGTCTGGCTACCATCACCGTATAATGTAAAAGGCTTATTATTTTGCAAACAATCCGTTAAAATCGACAAAACACCTGAGTACGGTGAACTAGGATTTTGACCCGGGCCATACACATTGAAAAATCTAACGCAGACCGTTGGCAAATTATATAACTCCCCATACGCCAAGACAAAACGTTCCGTCGCATACTTATCAATCGCATACGGTGACAACGGGTCAACGCGCGAATCCTCTTTTTTAGGCAGTTCTGGCAAGTTACCATAAACAGCAGCCGATGATGTAAACAAGAATTGCTTAATTGGTAAATTAGTTCTCCGAATATATTCCAACATATTGAATACTGCAGTTTGATTCACTGAATGGGTTTCAGCTGGACGTTCAATCGAATCGGCAACACTAGCAACAGCTGCTAAAAAGTAAATATAATCAGGTTGTTCTTCCTGTAACAATTGTTGCATGAATTTTTCGTTGCGAACATCTTCGACATAAATGGTGACTTCATCCTGATGCTTAACATTATGTAGGTCCCCCATGGACAAGTTATCAACTACGACAACGTCCAATCCTTCTGCAACCAAGTGGTCCACAAGGTGGGAACCAATAAATCCTGCTCCTCCAGTTACCAATGCTTTCATTTAACTCGCTCCTTCTTCTAGAACAACCAGTGCTTTCGCTGTTTTCGTGGTATTTCAATTCCGCCAATATCAATCTGTTCACCATTCAACAAATCCCGAGCGTTGGTTGCAAAACGTTCAGGATATTTCGAATTCATTTCATTTAATACTTCGTAGGCCTTGGTCATAGCAAAGCCCCGATTTTTCAGCGTATGTGCATCTGATGCGACAACTTGAACCAAACCACACTTAACGAATTCTTTTGCAGTTCGCTGCACTTGTTCCCCAAAAGTACCAACTAAACTCGTGGCCGTAACCTGTGCCAAGACCCCATCCTCAGCCAACTTGTATAATCGTTGCGGTTCGGCAATAATTTGAGCATTCCGTTCAGGGTGTGCAATGACCGGGGTAATCCCCTCACAAGACAATTGAAAAATCATCTCATCCAAGTAACTTGGTACCATCTCGTGGGGAAGTTCTAGCAATAAATAGTGTCTACCGGTATCTATACCCAACAAATCGTCCACTTTTTCCATCAACTGACCATTTAGATGTACCTCTTGACCAGGAAAAATGGTTAACGGAATATCATTTACATCTAGCTCTGCTTGAAATGCCTCAACCGCCGCTACCACATCACCGGCATGATTGAGATAGTGACGATCCATATGATGCGGTGTCGCTAAAATATAACGAATTCCATCAGCAACCGCCTGTCGTGCTAATTCCAATGACGCTTCTAAGGAAGGTGAACCATCATCAATGGCTGGTAAGATGTGGCAATGTAAGTCAACTAAATTATTTATCTTCATCACTGTAATACCCGTAGCCACTGTTATAGCCGTAGTATCCGTGATGAGAGCTATCACGAACATCGTTCAACACTGTACCCAAAATGTTAGCTTGTGATTTCTTTAATGAATTAACAGCATCACGAACCGCTGCTTTTTGGGCTACACCTTGGCGAACAACTAAGACCGTGCCATCAACTTTATTAGCAAGCAATTGTGAGTCAGTCACCGGCAAAATTGGTGGTGCATCAACGATCACCAAATCTAATTTACGTGTTGCCGAAGTTAAAAACTCGGTCATTTTGTTACTACCCAACAGTTCGGCCGGGTTAGGTGGCTTCGGGCCACTCGTCATCACAAATAGATTGCCAATGACGGGATGAATTGCATCATTCACATCGTCCATCTGATTGGCTAACCATGAACTTAATCCCTTATGGTTTTTAAGGCCAAATGTCTTATGAATCGTTGGTCGTCGCAAGTCAGCATCGACCAGTAAGACTTGCATGCCTTCCTTGGCATACTCCACTGCTAAGTTACCACTTACTGTCGATTTACCCTCGCCAAGCATGGCCGAAGTCACCATCAAAGTTCGTAGCTTATGGTCAGTAGCCGCAAAATTGATATTAGTTCGAATTGTTTTAATCTGCTCAGTAATGACCGACATTGGTTCATTAATCGTCGTGAGATTAATTGGGGCCGTAGTCGTTATATTCTGTTCTTTACGTTTAAACATCTAACACCCTCCTAAACTCGTTTCATCGCTTGTGACGATGTTCGATCATTATGCGTATGATAGCCACCATTCAGATTCAAGGCCTGTTTCTTCATTGAATGGTGATGTTGATGGTTAACCAAGCCTAAACTAGTCAATCCTAATTCATCAGTTAAGAAATCAGCGTCGTGAACGCGGCGATCAGTGAGCATCCGAATCGCTGCATAAACAAGTCCTAATAGTAAGCCGACAACTAGCCCAATCAACATATTCAGCGGCTTCTTCGGCGATACTGCGCCATTTGGCGTTTCGGCCGGAGCAACAATCGTGACGTTGTTGACCTTAATAATCTTTTGTACTTGATTCTTAAAACTACGAGCAATTTGATTAGCAATCGTCGCACTAGCTTTTGCATCAGCATCAGTCACTGCAATCGAGAAAACCTGTGAGTTGGTCGTGCTTGTCACACTCACTTCACTTTTCAATGTATTCAGTGAACGCTCAATACCATAACGTTTGCTTAATTGTTGCTTAGCTGGTTTTAAAACCACCTGTCCAGCAATTAATTCTTTGTAGGTCGTAATCATCTGAACATCGGCCTGCTGCCCAGCGTACTCAGTAGCGGCATTAGTATTCTTACGGTTAACCAAAATCTGAACACTCGATTGGTACTTAGGCGTAATTACAAAGAAGGTCAACCCTGCGGCAACTATCAATCCCACCACCGTAAAACTGACAATTGCACGCCAGTACTTACGGACAAGCCGGATAAAAAAGTCAAAACTTACTGCTTGATCCATCATTCACTCTCCAAAATTAACTAGATTAAAACCACATTTTATGTAACGTCATTAAAATAAAAAAAAATAATGCCGTTTCAACACAATCTGTAATCAAATATAACATCACATCAATATTTGTCAATGTAATATGTCATTTTATTGTATGTAAATAGTTGTTTTCAGTGCAGCATATACAAGTTTATACAAATTTTATGGAAATCGATTCGAAGCATTGATGCAAAAGGAATCTTTCTTTTTTAAAATAGTGCCGTTTATTCGTGTAATCGGGTATTGTACTAGATGTTTGATTATATTTATTAATTAATATGGTTTATAATTAATGCTTAATAGTCATAATTAGTACGTCCCACGAAAGAGTGTGATTAATATTTACTACAATGTTGAGCCCTTACGTTCCAATGAAGAAATCACTGACTTCGTTAATAAGGCTCGGAACGGTACGCACGGTGAGCGTAACGCGTTGTTAATTCTAATTGGTTTAAATACTGGACTCCGAATGAGCGATATTCTTAACTTAAAGGTCGGACAGATTCGCTATCACGATATTGTCCACATTACTGAAAAAAAGACCAAAAAAAGGCGTGTGATTTTACTCACACGCCTACGTCCACAAATCAATCACTATATTAAAGATTTACCAGATAATGAATATCTTTTTACCAATCGACAACATCAGCCGCTAAGTGTTAATGCCGTTTATAAACTTTTCCAAACCATCGCCCGTAAAATGCACCGAACCGATATCGGTACCCATACACTCCGTAAAACTTTTGGCTACCATTATTATCAGCAAACCCACGATATTGGAACTTTGATGATGATTTTCAATCATTCTAGTGAAGCAATTACAAAACGGTATATTGGGCTCAATCAGGATGTTATTTTAAAACAAATGGCGGGCTTCTCATTAGGGATTGACATGCTACCTGGCATCAAAATTTCTGATAAACGATAATATTACTATGGTATACTTATATAATTGTTATTTATATTTCATTAAAGGCGGTTTGAATCACTTTGAAAGTCAGTCGATCAAAGAGTACAATGTTGAATTCCTCAATTTTAACATTAGTGCAAATCTTTACAATTCTTGTCAAGTTCATTACACAAACAATTTTCATTAAATATCTTGGAAAAGAGTATTTGGGGCTTAACGGACTTTTCACCAATGTACTTAGTGTCCTGTCCTTCGCTGAGTTAGGTGTTGGGAGTGCTATTGTTTTTTCTTTATACGCCCCACTTGCTAAACGTGATGAAAACTCAATCAGTGCACTAATGAATCTTTTCCGGAAGGCCTATAATGCTATTGGTATTATTATTGCGTTTGCCGGAGTCGTCATGATTCCGGTTCTTCCCTACCTAATCAAAGATTATAATGATCTTACACACGTTTCTTTATACTTTGTTTTATATATCTCTAATTCTGTCGTAAGTTACTTTTTCACTTACAAACGCTCACTACTTATTGCCGATCAGAAAGAATATATTAGCGCACTTAATCAGCTTAAATACACTGCTTTACAGGTAGTCCTACAAGTTGCTGTATTATTCTTCTTTCATTCATATGCTTACTACTTAATTGTTGCCATCATTACCACGCTTCTATCAAACTTTACTATTTCAAGAAAAGTTGACCGCCTATATCCATATTTAAGTAAGCACAGAGATCTAAAAGTCGATACAAAATCGATACACATCATTCGCAATAACATTGTCGGTATGGTAGGGTCAAAAATTGGTAGTATCGTTGTCCGCTCCACGGATAATCTGTTATTATCGGCTTTCATGGGCATTTATATCGTTGGTATTTATTCTAATTATTTGCTAATTGTCACTAGTATCAGTAGTGTTTTTACGAAATTGATTAGTTCTGTTACCGCTAGCGTCGGGAATTTGATTGCAGAAAATAACAAGAAGCGAACTTTTGACGTTTTCAGGACTCATTATACGATTAACTTTTTCATCGTCTCAGTCTCCGCTGGGTGTTTACTAGTCTCTCTTAATCCATTTATCAAATTTTGGGCTGGAAAAAGTTACACACTAGCCCTCTCAATTGTCATTATCATTGTCTTAAATTACTTTTTTGATCAATTACGTCAAAGTAGTTTAACATTCATTACCGCCTACGGACTTTTCGTTGCTAATGGCAAAAAATCAGTTGTTGAGGCCATCATGAATTTTGCCTTTTCTTTCACACTACTCGTTGGGTTCCATCTTGGAATACGTGGTGTACTTCTAGGTACCATACTAACTAATTTAATCCTTAATTCTTGGTGGGAACCTTTGTTGCTATTTAGAGCGGGATTTGGATTCCGTAAAAAGTACATGCGATTTTATTTAATTAACTACTGGTTAAGTAATTTAGCAATTCTATCTTTTATATTTGTCGGATCACAATTTATTTTTTATTTGGATACCTACATTCATAATTCTAACTTTTTAATTGCTTTGATTAACTCTATTCTAATGCTTATTCTTCAGTTAATTTACTTTACTATTTTTTATTCACGTACCTCTGGTTATAAATATTTACTAAAAGTCGGAAAACATCTATTACTACGAAAACACTGATTCAACTATGATTTCTTTCGGGTAAACATAAAGGTTCTGGGATTCCATACCATTTGGAATCCCAGAACCTTTATATTTTTACTACTGTAAACTCTTTAAGAATTCGTTCAATGCATCTTGCCAGGTTAGTATCTTATAACCAGTGGCTTTAGCCTTATCCAAATTCATCACTGAATGCTGTGGCCGGTAAGCCTTTTGTGGGAATTGTTCAGAAGTAACTGGTGCTACTTCAACATCAGTGTCCTTCAAAATTTCCTTCGCAAAGTCATACCAAGTAGCTGTATTATCGTTACTTAATTGATAGGTCCCTGAAGCGGCTTCAGTTTTCACCAGGTGGGCCATAAATTCTGCTAATGTTCGCGTCCAGGTTGGCCGTCCGAGTTGATCATTGACGACTGTCAACTTGTCATGCGTCTTTGCTAAATTCTGCATTGTGAAGACAAAGTTATGCCCAAATTCACCGAAAACCCAGCTAGTCCGAACAATATAGTAATCAGCACCGCTGTGACGAACGGCTTCTTCACCAGCCCACTTAGCACGCCCATACTCATTCTTGGGGTTGGCTGGATCATCTTCTAAATATTCACCTTTATTAGTGCCATCAAAAATGTAGTCAGTAGAAACATAAACCAATTTAACACCCTGTTCAGCTGCTACTTGGGCTAAATTTTTTGTTCCATCAACATTGACCAGCCAATTGAGGGCTTTGCCTTCATCTTCGGCCTTATCAACTGCTGTGTAAGCCGCACAATCATATAAGACCGCTGGTTGTAATTCGGCAATCTTAGCTTTGACTGCGTCTAAGTCTGTAATATCCAATTCTTTTTCAGTCAGCGCGTCAAATGCAATCTCTTGTTCATTTAATAGTCGTTGTAACTCATGACCTAACTGACCATTGGCACCAACAATCATTACTTTAGCCATTTTCATTTCCTCCTAAAAAATAAGCGAACTGTCAATCGACACTCCGCTTATTCAAAATCTTCTGTGTTTTTATTGCCCGTTCTTGGCGTAGTTTGATTCAACCTTGTTCTTATCTGCTTGCCACCAGTCTTGATGGTCCGTATACCAATCAATCGTTGCTTTCAAACCAGACCGGAAGTCAGTAAACTCTGGCTGCCAACCTAATTCCGTGCGCAACTTAGTTGAATCGATTGCATAACGTAAATCATGGCCGGGACGATCCTTAACAACATCATAAGCATCTTTAGGCTGACCCATTAATTCAAGAATCATTTCCAAGACGTCCTTATTGTTCATTTCGCCATCGGCACCAATCAGGTAGGTCTCGCCAATCTTACCCTTGGTTAAAATATCCCAAACGGCCGCAGAATGGTCGTTCGTGTGAATCCAGTCACGAACATTTTTACCACTACCATATAATTTCGGCCGAATACCACTTAAAATATTGGTAATTTGGCGTGGAATAAATTTCTCAATATATTGATAAGGGCCATAGTTATTTGAGCAGTTTGAAATAGTGGCTTGTAAGCCAAACGAACGCACCCAAGCCCGAACTAAGAGATCACTGCTGGCCTTAGATGAAGAGTATGGGCTGGAAGGCTTATACCGACTAGTTGGTGTAAACTTCTCGCCAACACCCTCACCATGGCCCGGTAAATCTTCCCGTAATGGTAAATCACCGTATACTTCATCAGTGGAAACATGGTGGAAGCGTTTGTTAAACTTATGTGCGGATTGAATCAGCGTATAAGTCCCAATAATATTCGTTTCGATGAATGGCCATGGATCCTTCAATGAATTATCATTATGGCTTTCAGCGGCATAATGGACAACCGCGTCAGTTTGTTGCATTAATTCATCAACTAAGGGCGCATCACAAATGTCACCCACAACTAATTTAACCCGGTCGCCTAGAATTTCTTCCAAGTTGGCCCGATTACCAGCATAAGTTAACTTATCTAACACGGTAATCTTGACTTCGGGATGATGATTATAAACATAGTGAACAAAGTTAGAACCAATAAAGCCGGCACCACCGGTAACTAATAAGTTTTCCATGACGTCTCCTTAAATTTCGCCGTAAACAAACGGATTATTCTGTTCAAATTCTTTGAAGGTCTGTTGTTTAGCATCCTTATCAGAAGTAATAGCTTGATCGTAGTCAATAGGCCAGTTAATGTTTAAATCTTTATCCATAAAGGTGATTCCACCATCAGCTTCAGCATTGTAGTAGTTATCACACTTGTATAAGAAATTAACATTATCAGTCAATGTCACAAAGCCATGGGCAAAGCCACGGGGGACTAACAATTGACGGTGGTTACTTTCAGAGATAATATAGCCTTCCCATTCCCCGTACGTAGGTGAGCCAGCACGAACGTCCACAATAACATCAAGCACGGCGCCAGTCACTACGCGAATCAATTTAGTTTGCGCTGCCTTGCCACGTTGAAAATGCAGTCCCCGCAAAACACCCGCTTCAGCTGACAATGATTGATTATCCTGAATGAAATCAAAATCAATTCCAGCTTCTTTGAAATCACGGTCAGAGTAAGTTTCCGTAAAGAACCCGCGCTTGTCACCAAAAACTGCTGGTTCAATAATCTTAACATCTTGTAACTTAGTCGTTGTTACCTTTAATTTGCCCAAAATTTAAGCCCTCCCAATTAATCTTAATAAGTATTGACCGTAATCATTCTTCTTCAATGGTTGCGCCAATTCATACACTTTATCAGCATCAATATAGCCCATCCGATAGGCCACTTCTTCCAAACAAGCCACCTTTAAATTCTGTCGCTTTTGAACGGTAGCAATAAAACTACTTGCTTCTTGTAATGAATCATGGGTCCCAGTATCAAGCCAGGCAAAACCACGACCCATGAGTTCAACATCTAACTCATTATGTTCTAAGTAAACTTTGTTGATATCCGTAATCTCCAATTCACCACGTGGTGATGGTTGAATATTCTTCGCAATATCAACGACTTGATTATCATAAAAATACATTCCCGTGACGGCATAATTACTAGCTGGATGGTCTGGCTTTTCAACAATGGACTTTGCATGCATATTTTCATCAAAGTCAACGACACCAAACCGCTCCGGATCATTGACATGGTAACCAAAGACCGTGGCCCCCTTCGGCTTAGCGCTAGCATGTTGAAGCATCTTAGATAAGCCGCCACCATAATAAATATTATCACCTAAAATAAGGCAGACTGAATCATCTCCAATAAAATCAGCACCCAAAATAAAAGCTTCAGCTAAACCGTTCGGCTTTTCTTGGACAGCATAGGATAGCTTCAAGCCCAAATCATGACCATCGCCTAACAGTTCTTTGAAGCGTGGCGTATCAACAGGCGTTGAAATAACCAAAATATCTTGGATTCCTGCCAACATTAACGTCGATAACGGATAATAAATCATTGGCTTATCATAAATCGGGATCAATTGTTTTGAAATCGCCCGTGTAATTGGATACAGCCGTGTACCAGATCCCCCTGCAAGTATAATTCCTTTCATCTATAAAGACACTCCTCTAAGATTTTTTCCGTCTTATCGACTTAATTGCTATGAGAGTTAATAAAATAACCAAACCAATTATTATTAACAAAGCGCTCAAATGAGCGTTCGCGGTACTTTTACTACTAGTCACTACTTTGGCTACTTTATACACCTGGTAAATAATGACACTATTGTTACTCGGTGAATGGTAATAACTAGAATACTCAAACAAATTAAAGTTTTTATAGTTATTTGGTATTATTTTATCAATCTCGACATTAGTGTTCGGGAGATAAGACTCAGCATTAACTTTTATAATTTTACCACTGCTGTCCACGAGCTTCACATTATTTTGGATAACTTTTCCACTGTTCTTAGCAAATTCGTGTTTTGAAATTCCAGAATTCAGATTCATCACTTGTGGAAAACTCTGTGCAACCAGTAAAAATTTATTATTAGTCTGATATTGAACAGGAACCAAAGTTTCATTCTTAGTGGCCCAATAGACGACTTTATCCACGTTACCCTTGCGATAGAGCAATGCAAACGTCGATTTATTGTGATTCATATCGATTCGTTTTACAAACCGATATCCCTTTAGGTTTTTGAGTAAGTAACTAATATACTTTGCCACTTTCTTCTCAGAGCCATTTTGTCGATACATTCCCCAACCAGTGTCATTACTATCCTGCAAATTAAACATCGAAATCAAAGGTTGACCCATACTATCTAAAATGAATATGCTCCGAGCATCATACTTGGCTTGATCATCCTCAGATACTTTCCCTTGCCATGAGGATTTCGTTGTATATCCAATTTCCGTTGTAACCGTTGGCATCTTCACTCCAGAATATGCCTGATCATTACTTAACAGTTCTTCAGGCAACCCTGTTTGATAAGGATGATTTGACACTGCACTGGCATTTTGTGTCAGCCCATTGTTCCTTGCGTGCACAAAAATAGTATTGTTTTTGGCAGAATATCCTGAAAACACACCTGTGAGGAAAATACCATTCTTTGTATATGTCCGAACTGCCGTTGCAATAGTTTGGTCAAAACTAACCCAATCCTTAACTGTCTTAGCACTATCTTGATTAAACCAATAATATCCGTTTGGTTCGTTCCAACCTTCCCAAACAATATTACTACCCGCATATCTCTTTACAGTATTTACAGCTACCCTCTTCATGATATTAATTAATGTAGTTGAATATGTCAGATCCGGGTAAAGTGATTGCCAAGTGTTAGCTTCTGGATTATGTGACCCTGATACAAAATATACAATAGGTGTCAAACCAACTTGTTTAGCCAACTTGATTGCATAATCCATCTTGTCGTAGTTATATGATCCAGAAAGGGGCGTAAGTTCCGGGTCAATTCTAAATGGCACTCGTACGTAGCTAAATCCCATTTGTTTCGCTTTTTGGTACTGCTTTAAAGTTGCTGTCTTATCACTAACTGATGAATTATCAGTTAACGTGCTTGCATAAATTCCTAATTTACCTGTCAACGGCTTATCCGATAATGTCGCCGCGGAAGCATTCTGACTTTCAGCTAACCATCCAAGAAATACAACTAGCAGACAAACTAATACTCTACCAAGTAAATTGATGTAATCTCTCAAACATTTCATAAGCAATCAGCCTCATTCCAAAGTTATTGGGATATTTATCATCACTAATGCCAAAATGTGTATATAATCCACTAGGGCCCGTAACATCATCGGTATGACTAATCTTTGTAATATCTACATAAAGTACGTTTTTCTTGTGCTTATGAGTCTCTTTTTTAACGGCAGAGTTATACTTTCGGGACGTTTTATTTTCTCCCCAAGCTGACAACACTAAAATAATTGTGTTTGGTTTTTGCGTATGCACTTTCACAATTGTCTTATCTATAAGCTCAGCCGTTTGCTTTGCGCCGTACTTCTTCTCAATCCCCAAATTTTCTAATTCAATTGAGATAATTTTATCATGATTGGTAATCGATTTTGCAATTTGAGTGCTGGTACGGTTAGATAACTTAGATATTCTAGTCGTCTTTTTGACAGGTGTTCCGCCCATACCTTCTTTTAAGTATCGATTAAACATGCTTGTATACGTATCCCGATTGGTAAGCGCATATGCACCATAGGTCATTTTTGCCCCAAACGCATGGTAATGATACGTTCCTCTATTCTGATACTGATCTCTCTTGATATTATCAATAGCAGCATATTGCTTGGTCGTTAATTTAGGATCAATCAATGGACTACGAAAATCAGCAAAATGATTGATACAGAAAAACACTGCAATGACTATGGAAAGTATCGTAATAACAATAATGTCACGACGTCTATTTTTCATGATGTTTACTTCCCTTCACCACAGTTTTACGATTTGAAACTAGTTGTGTTTTCCTGTATCCCAACAACAATACAAAGAAGTAAATAAAATTAGGAACATAATAATATTGATCCGGATTGAAATTTACTGTTATAAAGGAGGAAACACTTAACGCTAAATAGAAAAACTTCAGATTTCTATTTGGTGTATTCCGTATCACCTTGAAAACTAGATATACATTTAATGCGAAAAATGCAATGAATAGTAACAATCCGTTCTCAATCAAAACATTGTAGTACAAGGAATGTATCGGCAAATCTACGTAACCAAAGTTATAGTATGAGTAACTCTGCCATTGCCCAATACCAACACCTGTAAATGGATGATGAAGTACTCCGGTATTCCACGCATTTACATATTGCTTAAATCGTTCCCCAGAGGTGTTACCACGATCAATGAATAGTTTCTGAATAATTGGCTTGTGAAATACAATCAGCAATAACGCCAGAAACACAGCCGCACCACCGATAATCTTCTTTTTGGATATTGAAAAACGACTATTCTTATTTTTATATCCAATGAATACAATCACAAATGCGACCAACATTCCCAAATACCCAATTCGCGTCAATGTCAATAGAGAGAAAACTGTTGTTATTCCCAAAGAAAATAAACTAAATAGATTTTTTTGAGTGACAGTATTATATAAACAGATGCAAAACAATAATACGCCCAAGTTACCTGCTGCATTATTGGACCCAGCCAGTCCAACCACTCTTTTAACATTTGTAACGCCTTCAGTATAAACAATTGATTGCGATAAATTACCAATTAACAATGTTTTGCCTGTAATATATTGAAGAATAGACAATACACCATTCAGAATTGCCAAATAATTGAAGTTATATAAAACCTGATTTAAATTAATTTTATTCAAAGAAGCGGTTATCAAGTAAATCATCATGATTGACAGATATGTTCCAAACACAATTGTAAAGTTAGGCCAATCCAAGATGTCACGAAATACGAATACTTGCAAAAGAACGCCCACAATCATCAATACACTAAAATATGCTACTGGATCTTTTAGATTTATCTTTCGGGAAAACAGATAGACAGCTAACATTGCCAACAAAACAACCGTTGAATGGATATGCATACTTGCTATACTACCGAGTATGCGAAAACGAATTGTTGTGAGCGCTAAACTAAATGAGAGTAGCAATAGAAATGGTACTAACTCAATTATTCTTGATCTATCATGCTTAAATAGAAATGAGTTAGCACAAATAAACATGACGTAATAAACTAGCATTAAAATTAGTATTTTCATTTGAACCCCCAAATAATCGTTTACAACCTATACGCCTGCTGAACATCCAGCATCTGTGGAATCTGAATAGCCATTGTTTCACGTAGCTGTTTAATAAAATTCCTATCCAACGCATTCAATTTTTTTAATAATTCACCTTGAGAGCTATACTTACCTTGATAATCATCCGTAAAAAGCATCTCTGCACCGACATGACGACTTAATAAAACCGGCACTCCATTTGTCACACATTCTATTGGAACAAATCCAAAGGTTTCTTCCCAAATGCTTGGAACAACAACAACATCTAAATTGTCCAAAATATTGGTGAGCTCACTAGAAATATATGCACCCTCGTTATAAACATTCTTAACGTTGAAATTGTGCCGACTAGCGTCACCAAACAAGTGCAATTCTATGGTTGAATTAGAAGCCTTCTTGAACATTTCTACTAACTCATAAACACCTTTTGCTGGTGTAAATCGTCCCAAATAACCAACACGGATGTTTTGCGATTCTACCAACTTATTTGGCTGTTTAAGATTTCGTTTACGTATATTACTATTGGTTATTGGAATAACCATATACTTCTGATCCTTTAATTCCGGCATATTTTGGAGAAAAACGCCTTGCGAAACTCGACTATTAAAATGAAAGACATCAACCATTCGAAACATTGCCCGATAGTGTTCAAATAATTTCCTAAATTCGGTGTCTATAGTTACAGTCTCATTCACCATCTTATTATCGTTACCCGGCTGCTCATTTGACCTGAATTGTGAAATAAAGTGAGCAATCTTTTTGAGCTGCACATAGATTGGTAGCTGAAAAACACGTAATTTCATTGTTGAAGACGACTGTGACCCGAGCCGCTGCCAGAACGCTAATTGACTATCAACCTGTTCATATGCGAAAGAGCGTCCAAGTTGCGCATCAAAGAAATCTGGCACTGGTGATAATCCAAAATAATCGTGAGTTGTGTATACGATTTTCAGGCCCAATTGCTTTGCAAGTTGTAAAAATTCTATTGGCAATCCCATGAGTGTGTGAATGTGAATAATATCTACGGCTATATGCTTAAGAAATTGACGTATCCCACTAACATCAACATCTCCACCCCAAAAATCTTCGGGTGTCTTAATTCCTCCAGTTAGTGGTAATGGATAGGCATTCACTAATTGATAAACCTTTGAGTCACGAGTTTTACTGATATGAATTCGTTTATTGGAAGTAAGCTTTAGTGGGTATAATTGCAAGCAGGTGTCCCCGTTCAGTTTTTCTGCTTCCATTAAATCCTCTACATACTTCGTAAGTCCCCCACTTCGTAAAGGTGCCGGTCCGAGGTAATAATGCAAAATCCTCATGACTTCTGTACCTTTGCGAATAATGCTTCATATTGTTCCACAATACTTTCCCAGCTATAAGAACTGGTAATGCGGTACTTAGCAATTCGTGCATAACTGTCAATTGCAGACTCTGACAGTGTCTCTACCTGTTCAATCAAATTACTCAAACTACCGGTATTTTTAGACCAATATAAGGCCCCTTCACGAGCGACCTCTTTATTAAAATCAACATCAAAAAGAAGGTTCATCTTAGTGCTTCCAAGTGCTTCTAAAAGCGAAGGATTTGTCCCACCAACTGAATGACCGTGGATATACGCGAAGGCATTGCACCGGATAGCTGTTAGTAACTCAGCATCATATACGGTCCCTACAAATTTAATCCGCTTATCATCATCAAAATGTGTTTTCTGTAGTAAGGCTTTATAAAACTTATTCTGTTCAACATTCGAAATGATCACTAATTGCTTATTCGTTTTGCTCAGCTTAAATTCTTTCAAGATTGTTTCAAGATTGTTTTCAGGGACAAACCGGCCAACCACCAAATAGTACTGGTTCCGTTCAATATCAAAACGCTTAAACCATTCATCCAACTTTGAATTCTCTATGCTACTTTGTTTTGCAATATAAGAGCCATAAGAAATAAACGTGGTATCTGGTTGATACGAACGATAATCATGTTTAATATATCTCTCAATCCCCTCGCTATCACAAATTAGTAAATCTGCATGTTTGACCATCAATCGCTCAGATATTTTCCAATACCGACGAATAGCCGCATTCCATTTTGCACGCTTCCATTCGTGTCCATCTGGATTAACCAGCAAAGTACCGTTGTACTGAGCCAGTTCTTTCTTATAGTGATTAATAAACGGACCAATTCGACATGCCAAGACATAGATAATCGGTGAATCAATATGATGTTCTTTAATGTAGTCCAGACTAGTGCGCAATGCTTTCATATCATACAAAAGTGCTTTGGCTGAACCAATATTTGGTACATTAACGTTGAAACAAGTCGCTTGATTGACCATAAATGTATCTGAATCGGTATCCGCATTCATACATGCAACATAGTAATTAATATCTGAATTCTTTCTCCGTTGCGTTAATTCATCCACAAAAGTTTCAAAACCACCATATCGCGCTGGTATTCCTTTTGAACCAACAATAAAAACATCTACTTTTTGAGACATATCCTTACTCCAATCTTGATTTTATAACTTTTGCAGGTGAGCCAACAGCAACAGAATTATCTGGAATATCCTTTGTAACCAATGCATTAGCCCCAATGACGCATCCAGAACCAATCGTCACACCGTCTAAGACAACTACTCCAGCACCCAACCAACAATTATCTTTGACAACAATTCCACTGTGGGTGACCCCTTGTGACCGAATTGGGATTTTATCATCACTGTAATTGTGGTTTTCAGCGTGCATACGCACGTTTTGCCCCATGATGACATTACTCCCAATTTCAATACCGCCTGCCGCACCAAAAAACGAAAACTCACCAATACCCGAGTTTTCACCAATTACAAATCCTTTACCTAATTGTTTGAGTGTCCCACTACAACGAATTTGTGTATAACGACCGACCTTGACATTATCTCCAATAACTAATCCATTTACCGATGCACCATCTAGCACCACGTCCTTTTCAAGGGTAACGCCTTTCCCTAAGTGAATATTTGCCATATCTCGAACTTGAATTCGGGTTGAAATAAACGAAGGAAACTTGGCATGCGTCCTAAACCTTATCACTCCCCACACAATCTGTAGAATCCGATTAAGTGATTCGTGAAATAAAACAGCCAACCTTAAGTGTTCGTCGATCTGATACGATTCATGTTTGATTTTTGAGATTAAGAAATTAACGATTTTTCGCATCTTTAGACAACTCCTCAATTACTGAATATACCCGAGCACAATTATTACCATCAATATGCGTAAAATAACGATGTCGTAGTTTCTGTGATACTTTCTCTTCACCAGCGATATAATCATGTAAAGCGACTAACAACTCTGATTCTGTTTTACATACTGGTCCAAATAGCTGCGTATCAAAATCAAGGTATGAGCCTCTGTCCTTTAAATACCTTTCTTGGTCAAATTGATAAAAAACAACTGGCTTGTTCTGGTACAAAAAATCCCAACAAACACTAGAATAATCCGTTATCAACAAATCTGACTTAATAATTTCATCAGAAATATTTCCAAAGGCAAACTCGATACGATCGATGTGGCCAATTTGTTTTTTAAAAGTGTTCAAATATGGTTCACAGAATGGATGAAGTTCAACGTGCAAAATAACATGATGTTTGGCAACTAGTTGATATGTTCTAGGGTCTTTTAAAAATGCCACGATTTTTTGAAAATATTCGGTGCTTTCAAATTCACTTTGTTCGCTTCCATAATTCCATTCCCGCCAAGTAGGCAAATAAAGAATCCGAGTTACGTGTGAATGACTTTTACCCTGCATAGTCTCAAACAATCGATCATACCTTGCCAATCCTGTATCAATAATTAAATCATCCGATAAATGCCAATATTGTTGTTTAATTTCCCGACCTACCTTCGACGCAACCACATATCCGTCTGCTGGCTCGATTTTCGAAGTCCAACCAACCTTTTTTAACCCATCTATTCCATGATCCAAATAGATACGAATAGGTTGCATGAATTTGAAGTGAAATGCTAGTGGAGCAATATCAGTACTTGATGAATGCGTGTAAAGTGCGCACTTGGCAGTGAAATAGTCAAAATATCCTTTGAAAGAGCCAATTCTGTTAACATTAATTTGCTTACTCAGCGCATTTTTCTGTTTGGAATACCAAATCACATTTTCTGCTGAGACTGACTTATTGTTAACTAAGAATTCATAGAATGCTTTCCCATTATCTTCAAATAACTCACCAGAATGTCCCCCAATTACATATCGTTGTCGCTTAATAAAAGGAAGCATAACTAACGCAGCCAAATACGCAATAATCAGTACAGGAAGGTACTTTATCTTACTCAGGCGAGAAGCAAAAATATTTGTCATTAATTCCACCCCTGAATACGCTCATTAGAAATTTGCCCCAACCTTCCAGTCCAGCCTTCTTTGATCAGTCGAATAATCATCCGCATTCGCTTTATTCCAGCCTTGTTCTTCGGCATATAGAAAAAGAAAACATATATCAAATAAGTCATGATATTTACTAGATATAGAAACTTGTTTGTGACAATATTATGTTTTTCAAAAAAAACTCGATTACGAATCGTATAGCACGCATTAAATAATTTGGTGGTTGTGAAAACAGTCTTGAACATGGGAACCGGATTCTTTCGATACCATGATTGTTCCATATCAGTAATCAGCGAATGTGTGTCAGTTAACATATGCATGCCCAATTTAGTCATCCGGTAGGTAAATTCATTATCATCGGAATACAAGTATAATTCCTTATTTGGATAACCAATTTCTTTCAAAACTGTCCGAGGAAGGAGTAATCCACCATATGGAACAGTTTCACATTGAATTAAGTTCATTTTATTGCTAACTGATTTAATGTTTGAATTTTTCCAACCCAACTTTTGTGAAATGCTAAATTCGAAGAAACTATTTGATTGGTATCGTTGATACCCTCTTGCTTTTAGCTCAACGCGATCCTTACGAAAACTTGAAAAGATTAGATTGTTTTTGCTTTCCTCATAATCTTTTAGCAGGACTGACAGTGCTGAACTATCAGGTAAATTATCATCGTCCAACATCCAGACATATTCACTTGCTTGCTGAGTTGCAAAAAACTTTAACCCTTCGCTAAATGCCCGTGCTGAACCCATATTGCTTGAGAAATAAATATTATGAATGTTATTACTATCAAATTGTTGCTTGCGCTTCGGATAATTCCCATTCCAGACAATAATAATATCTTGTACATTCTCCATCTTCTGAATTGCACTAACTAATTTAGAAACGTATTTTTCACGATCGCCATAGGTTACAGTTAGTACAGAGACTGTTCTAGCCATTTCAATACTCCTTTAAATTAAAAGTCCGCACATCCCTACTTCTTGCTATCAACACTACTGAAAATCTTGTTAGCTACATATTCGATTGGGCTATTTTTTTGATAATAATTGCTCATTAAGACAACACCTGTTTTGCCAGATTTATCCATTTTGAAATAAGTTTCATACCCATATCCACCCCCGCCTGTGTAGTAGGAATTTTTAGTACTATATACACCGCCGTTGTAATGTGGTCGACTTTTACTAGTTTGCCGCAGTACCGCCAGATTGCCCTTGGAAATAATCTTCCCACGTGCAATTGCAGACTCCAACGTATATAAATCTGCAGCTGACATATACATGTTCCCTGACCCTATTGCTGAATGAGCCTGTCCTTTGGTTCTACTTTGTACGTTGTGATAATTAACGATATGCTTATTTGAACTCTTGTTAGCATAGCCGAGAGTAGAATACTTTTGTTTTGAAAAGTCATTGTAGATGAAACCAGTTTGCTTAAGCCCTAAGTAATTTTTTATTTCGGTATTGAAATTGCTTTCGTAGGATTTTCCAGTAATCTTTTCGATAACACCTGCAAGCAGATTATAATTTACCTCTGAGTACCGCCAAACATTCATTTCAGAAGTACTGTATCTTATGTTATCAACATAATAATTCAACACATCATTATCAGTCATTGATTTTTGTGGTGCTAATCTGCTAGACAAACCGGAGCGCATCTGTAACATGTCCAACAATGTTATATTCTGTCCACCAATAATTTTAGGATAGTATTTTGATATTGGATCTGATAGTTTTGCTTTATGATTCTGAATTAGTTTCATGAGCATTACCGCAGTTATTGAATTTTGCACACCATTGATCTGATAGATAGACTTAATGTTATTTGTCCAACCTGCCTGATAGTTTGAATACCCGTTACCTTCAAAATAAACGACCTTATTGTTTTTAACAACTAATGCCGTCCCCACAAAATTCACACTATGTAGTAACTCAGCATATTTATTATTATTTTTTTCGACTGTTTTAATTGTAGTTGTCGCCACATTATCTGCACTAATACGATTGACTTGTTTTTCAATTAGCTGAGAGGTAAAAATAACAACCATTGTAATAACCAATACTGAACTAATAATAATTACACTTAAGATCGGTAACCTAACTTGCCTTTTCGGCTTTTCAGTCATCCCTTTGCTCTTCTTGAAATTCACACTTTACGCCCCTTTATACAATACCTACAACACAAAAATACGCACTCTAAAGTACGATTATATCAAAAATTTGATGAATAAAAAAATCTTTATAAAAATATTTACAAACTATACTGGAACGTGGTCTTCTCACAAAGTAGAAATTATAAAGGAATTTGAAACATTGTCTATTTAAACTATGTAGCATAAAAGTAACCCAAGATATTACTGGCTAAAGAAAAGCCAGAATCCTGGGTTACTGTTTTTAGATAATTTTGCGCCCTAACTCAGGCAAGAAACTATAGACATTATTCGAATCTTCTGTCACCCGCTACTCTTAATAATACTTAGTGATACGCCATCCTGAAAGCACATATTTTCCTAATGCAGACACATATACCCAATTTGTGATCCGGGCTTGTCCCCAGTCAAGCGAATCCATAGATAGATCATCTGGAACGATAAACTGATTCTGATTAAAATCGGGTGGTGTAATTTCACCATTTGTTGAGCGATTAATCACTGTTAAATACGCATTGTGCAACTCAGGATTCACGATAGTTGTTGTTCTTGGCTTATCTGTTGAAGCTTGTAGCAAATCCACTAAACCACTATCTCCCAATTCCAAGCTTTCATCTGTCGCATGCAGTTGCGTTCCCCAGTCTTTTGACATCGAGCGCCCAATCTCATAGTATATTCCATCTTGGTATCGTAAAATCACGCTGCTCCCAGTTCCCTTTACAATACTACCACTCAACTGTATCGTTTCAGATGTACGAATACTTGTATTACTATCACCGATAATAATCGTATATACTTGACCACTAATCGGATTAGTAAAATCTGTAATTACAGTGCCCACGGTATTTGCTGTTCGAAAAGTACGACCAAATCCAATATTTGGTTTAACACCATCCTCTAGCGGTAGAATATCATCAAATTGGCCGAATTTTGCACCATTAACACCACTTGCTACCATCCCCATGTTACTATCAACTTCATCTTGCTTAACAATAGCTTCATTGCGTAAAAACAGTCCTGCAATGGTTAAATTGGTCGTGTATAAAAATCGAACTGGGCCGCCATATTCAGTGAAACCTGCAACAAGCGTATTTGACACAGCATAGGCACGATATTTCCCCCAACCTGTATTGCCAACGTTTTCTCCCAAGGTCAATGAATGAGTACAATTATACCCTGAGCAACCAATGAACTGATTTGCATTACAAATCACAGCTCCTTCATTGTCTTCATAATAGTTTCGACGATATTGCATAAACCCATCCCCACTCACATTCACCGCACGACATCCAATCACCTTATTATCTACAGCCATGCCGATTGAATTCTTCGCCGGGATATTATCTGAAATAATGCCAAATCCTAAATTACTCATTCCCATGGCTAAACAATTAACAAATGTTGTTCGTAGTGCCTTGGAGATAAATCCATGAATGCCATCATACGACTCACAAGAATCAACTACTGTGTTTGAAACCTCGCCATCATATGATTCAATTAAGAATCCATGCTGAACCGGAATTGCCAAGCAATTCTTAAAAGAGATTGCACTCAATGCCCCTCGAACATCGAAACAGTTTGTAAAATCAGGATTATTTACGACACCAATTCCAGTTATGTTCGTTCCTGAGCTACCGCCAATAAGGAAAATACCTCCACCACGAATAACAGAACCAGCTGTTAAGTCACCTGATTTATAATTTGGTTTCACACCAACCAAATTCAGCATCTTATTAATTTTTAGATTTTCCGACACAAAGTAATTTCCAGCCGGAAAGTACAAAGTATCTCCCTTATTCGCATCCAAAATAATTTGATTCAAAGTCTTGATATTATCTGTTTCTCCATCTGCAACGACGCCCAATTGTACAACATTTTTAAAACTCGTCTCTTCACCCATTACTTCACCTCATAATTTTTTCTATAGAGTCAACCCTGTACAACATCATTATTTAAGTCAATTGTAGGACCTACGTAGGCCAATTTGTTCATAATTCGTTGTGTAAAAACAATGATTATCTTAAATACAATTTTTGTCTTAGTATCTATAAGTTTTAAAAATTCCACTTATTCATAGTCCCTTCTCCTTCCGCATGTTCTATCAAGTAGTTGTGCTTTTTATCTGAAATGATAAAATAAAAGAGTATGTAATCTGCTGTTAGTTGCATTCTTCATAACATGTATCTTGAATAGATTGCACCCTAAAGCTATTACTACTATTTCTAAACAATTATTTGATAAATTAATTATAATCCTTTTAGATAAAAAATCAAGATAATGTTATCCAAAAAGATAAAAAGGAGGAAACGAAAATGACTATACTAGAGCGAATCAAAGAATTATCAAAGTCTCAAGGATTATCACTACAAGCGGTGGCTGTAAAGGCAGGTATTGGTAAAAATAGTATTTATAAATGGGATACACAAACTCCCAGCATTGAAAAAATAACAAATGTTGCTAACATTCTTCACGTCTCAACAGATTATCTTCTTGGATCAACAGATAATCAATCAGCAGCCCCTAAACATCAACAAATTGACCTAGAGGACGAAAATGTCATTATGACATTCGAAGGTAAACCAATACCCCCTGAGGATATTGAATTAATGAAACGCCTTTTGAGAGGTAAAAATACTGATGAATAACTATCTTCAAAATGTTCTATCTTATGCTTTCAACCAAGGGATTGGAATCACTTTGTGTCGTGACTTCTCCCCATATACGCCATCTGGCGCAAACCCTAAACGCAAACAAATTGTTATTAATATGAAATGGTATAAACCACAACAACTTCCGTACATTGCTGCTCATGAAACAGCACATGTTTTAAATGAGGATTCTGGACTCTTGTACTTCAGCGGTACAGCCAAAACTTCCATTGAAGCTAAGGCGAATCGCGGCGCAATTGATATTTTGATTCCAATTTATTTTCAAGACATTGAAAAAGAATGTGTCGATATGTATGCTTTCATAAACAAATTTGAAATTCCCACATTTATGGAAGACTATGTTTTTCATAAAATACATGATTTTTATCATTAGCTCAAATGTTCAGCATTGGATGTAATTATAAATCGGTATGCCTCCCAAAAACACCCTAAAACCAAAGTAAATTTCAATCTCTTCGTTCATTAAATGCCTATAAATCAAAAT
>NZ_JBVAYE010000013.1:0-66793 GCF_055413545.1 Lactiplantibacillus sp. 3062 | reverse complement strand
CGCTAGCGAATTGACTTCGCAAATGTTTTGCTCTTGATTCAAAATCAAGAGACCCTACACATTTGATTCGTCGAAACTTTGTTCAGTTTTCAAAGATCTAATTCCGTGCGTTAATCGCTTAACACAACTATTACATAATATCATTTCATCATTTCCTTGTCAACAACTTTATTTAAGAAGTTGAATAACTATGCAAATGAATTTGAAACGTTATTATCATAACATAATCGGTAACGCCTCAATCAGTTGAATTGTTAACG
Organism: Lactiplantibacillus sp. 3062; assembly: GCF_055413545.1. Classification (NCBI taxonomy): domain Bacteria; kingdom Bacillati; phylum Bacillota; class Bacilli; order Lactobacillales; family Lactobacillaceae; genus Lactiplantibacillus; species Lactiplantibacillus sp. 3062. The sequence continues at coordinate 66,533 of NZ_JBVAYE010000013.1, read as the reverse complement.
CGACAAGAAATATCTTATCATTAGCGATTACTCATGTCAATAACTTTTTTGCTGTTTTGAATATTTATTCACTTACAACAATCTGAAATGAAACAATGTAAGTGCTAGCGGCTAGCTGTTTAACAGCAGTGCTCGCAGCGACAAGATATATATTATCAAGTATTAGTATGCAGGTCAACCCTTTATTCGAATTTATTTTGATAAATTCGTAAACGGCATTGTTTCACTCACACGAACACTCGTAAATAACTCGTGCAATTCACTGGCTAGAACAAACTCGAGCCCTTGACGATCAAACTTTGCACGTACCTGCCCGTCAACAGTTAGGTGGTCAAAGACAAAGACCGCAACTTTTTCATCATCCAGCTCAGCCATAATCGAATCATACAAGCGCAATTGGTCAACATCAATACCAATCGTATATCGCAAATCCCACAATACTGACGCTAAGGGCGAATGCCCTGCTCGTACTGGCAACTGATAAAAATTGTATCCATTAGTAGAATGCTTAACTAAAAAGTGCGACCCTTGCTGGTTATTATAAATAATTGTCCCGGCAACTTTTTTCTGCACTAATACTCACCCGCTTTCAATCGATTTAGTGAATCCGAAGTCCAACTCGCTAAATGATTGGCAATTGGTTCAAAGCCAGCATGAACATGCCGATTCGTCCAAAAATGCTTATGCCGAAAAGTCTTGTAGATTTCCAAATCATTGACCGTCGGATGCGGTTGATGCTCGATACAACGTAATGACAAGCTGATTTTTCCAGTATATTCGTCAATATCTAAAATAATAACATCTACGGCTTGACCAACCTTTAGATACTCAGTAATACTTTTAACGTATCCTTCATGACACTCTGAAATGTGAATCAATCCCTGATGCTCACCATCTAAGGTGACAAAAGCACCATATGGTTGAATACCAGTGACTCGTCCGTGTACCCGCATACCAATTCGATAATTGCTCACGATCATACCATCCTTTCTCATTCATTCTATATTGTCGATAATTCTAATCCCCAATATTATAACCTGAATACAGCGGATTGCAAAATCGTAATTGCAAAAAAAGAAACCCGCAGCTGCAGATTTCTTTCAAACTAACTAATCTTCAATTGTAATTGTTTCGATCACAACATCCTTCACTGGTTTATCCTGCATACCAGTCTCAGTGGCCGCAATCTTATCAACGATATCCATCCCATCACTAACTGCACCAAAAACAGTGTGCCGGAAATCTAGCCAGGGCGTGCCACCATTGCCATACGCAGTCACGATTTCTTCCGGATAACCAGCTTGCTTCATCTGATCACTCATCCCAGCATCTAATTGTGGCTTTTGAACGATAAAGAATTGGCTACCGTTCGTATTAGGACCAGCGTTGGCCATTGATAATGCCCCTCGCAAGTTGAAAACCTCTTGTGAGAATTCATCTTCAAATGGTTTACCCCACAAACTTTCGCCACCCATCCCGGTACCGGTTGGATCGCCACCCTGAATCATAAAATCAGGAATGACCCGGTGGAAGATAATGCCATCGTAGTAACCCTTCTGAGCTAAACCAACAAAGTTTTCAACACTCTTGGGGGCCTGCTTTGGAAATAGTTGAACCTTAATATCACCAAAGTTAGTTTTGATTGTTGCTTTTGGTCCATCTACCTGACTTAAATCTAATTGTGGAAATGCCACAAAATCACCCGTTTTCTATTAAGATTATCTTGATAATACAAGAGAACTCGATTAAATGCTAGCCATTTGTAAGGATTTCTTGTGATTAGCGACTAAGCATAGTATTTCCACTGATTTTCTGGTAACCTAGATAGGATTAATTTCACATTACTTGGAGGTAACCATGAGTTTTTTAATCGATTTTGTGTTGCACATTGACCAACACTTAGTCACCATCGTGAATAGTTTTGGAATCTGGACCTACCTAATTCTCTTTGCCATCATCTTCATTGAGACTGGCGCGGTCATTTTACCATTTCTTCCCGGTGACTCCCTTTTATTTGCAGCTTGCGCACTCGCCGCTAATCCAACCTATGGCTTACATATCTGGACTTTTGTCATTCTCTTCTTGGTGGCAGCTTTGGCGGGCGACTCACTTAACTTCTATATTGGTCATTCCCTAGGAGAACGCCTAACTGAAACATCCTGGTTTGGTAGACTGATCAATCAAAAACAGCTGGCAAAGTCCGAAAAATTCTTCGAAAAACATGGTGGCATCACCGTGACCATCGCACGCTTCATGCCAATCATCCGAACCTTTGTCCCATTTGTAGCTGCCAGTTCGCGAATGAAGTATCAACAATTCATTCGCTACAACGTTATCGGCTGTGTCCTGTGGGTCATTCTCTGTTGTGGTGGTGGCTACTACTTCGGTAATATCCCGTTCGTTAAGGAACACTTTTCGATGGTTGTCATTGGAATCATCCTGGTTTCACTGATTCCAGCTGTCTTCTCTGCTATCCGCGCACGCTTTAGCAATCCAACTGAAAACGAAGATTAATCCAATTCTAAAAGGCCGATCAGCTAATAATAGCTGACCGGCCTTTTATAATCTAACTTAAAATGCAGTGTCCACTGTAAATACTCTTCATTAATCCGCTTCACGTAACGCTTGTCTGCCGATACTGAGTAAGTAAAAAAAAGACCACTCAATCAGGATAAACGCTAGAACAAAGCACTGACCGAAGAACGTATCCGGCAAGACCAAAATGATTCGGTCCAATAGTGGATCGAACAACCAGTCCGAATTGCGAAATAAGATCTTATGGAACATGATAAAGAACTGATCAAAATTGATAGCCATTATAACGGTCACTACTGGTGGTACCCAGAGGGCTGTCTGCATCGGTAATACTAACCGCCACAATTGTCGATCACGTCGTAGTCGCTGCCAAAAAAAATAGACCACAACACTCGTGACGATAAACACACCGTAATCAAGCATAAATAGATTCTTCACATCCGCAAAGTGAACCAACGCACTCGTCGAATCCGTAAAATCGTTCATAGTTAATTTGGGTACCCACGGAAAGTTAAGATATGCTAACAGCTGATAGTAGTTCGTCATCAGCCGTCCCAATGTCAAATTCACAGTTGCGCCTAACTTTTGACCAACCGCATTGGCAAAATACAACCAGCTCGCGTTGATTGTTACAATTATCGTGCCACTCACTAACCATAAGTATAAACTCAGCCACTGAGCCGCATTTTTAAATTTATTTAGCCACACCATCGTCTAGGTCCCATTCGTCCAAAGAATTGATCTCATTAGTTGGTTTGACGGCCTGTTGTGCCACTAGTTCAGGGGTAGAGACACCGGTATACACCAATAAGGAGTCAATCCCAAAGTTAATTGCCGCTGAGATATCCGTCATATAATTGTCACCAACCATCACACAATCGTGCTTATCGAGACCAATCCGGTCGACCGCTTTCTGCATAATAATTGTCTCCGGCTTACCAATGTAAGTTGCACGTTGTTGGGTGGCCCGTTCGACCATCGCAATTACTGAACCAGCACCTGGCACTAGCCCCCGCTCATTTGGAAGATTAGTATCCGCGTTGGTGCCAATGAACTTAGCCCCCCGCTTAATTGCCAGCGTAGCAAGTTCAAATTTATGGTAGGTCGCATCATAGTCTAAACCAACGATTACGAATCTAGGTGTGCGCTCATCGAACTTGAAGCCCTTTTCCAACATTGCACCCTTCAAGCCAAGTTCCCCGATGACGTACATCGTTTTATCACCATCACCTGCAAGGTCATTAACATAGTCTGCAGTCGCTAACGCTGCCGTATAAACATTCGCAGGACTCACATGAATATCATGATTGTTCGCTAAGTTTGCAGCCACATCTTCTGGTGATTTAGTCGTGTTATTCGTGACCAATAAAAAATCAGTCTGACTAGCCTGTAGTCGTTCAATAAACCGTTTAGCAGCAGGAATACGTTCCCGACCACGATAAACTGTTCCATCTAAATCAATTAAATAACCCTTGTACTTACCCAATCAAAATACCTCTCTCTGTTCCTACTTTTGTCGAATCGTAAAGTGGCGTTTACCACTACTCTGCTTCGTTGTTTGCGCTTGCTTACCATTACCGGCCGTAACTTTCGCCGGTTGCCGCCGCTTTTCAGTAAACGGTGCGGCCTTCTGCTTAGTGGTGAAGCTATGAGACTTCCGTCGTTGTTTGCTGCGACTACTGTTACGGTTACTCCGCGCTCGGGATTGCCGACTATTAGTGTTTTTCTTTCCCCGCCGATCATCCTTACGTGAGCGACTGGTACGCTTAGGTTTAATGACCCGTTCATTTTTAATGATAAAATAGGCGCAACCAAAATTACAATATTCGTACAGATAGTCTTGGACCGCCCCAATCGTCTGTGAGCGCTGGACATCTTTCATATCATCACGGAAAAAACCTTTTAACCGTAACTGTTCAAAACCCCAATCACCGACAATATAATCATATTTATTTAAAATTGAGCTGTAGCGCTCAACGAACTTGTCGAGGTCAAACCCTTGGCGATAATCGTACACGATTTCAAACGGGTGCTTGCTAACTTCAAAGTGGGTCTTATCAGTTCGTAATCCATGATACAAATTGCGCCGCCGTTCCGCTTGTTGTTCAGCTAGTTCATCAATATGTTCGCGATTCACATTGACACCACCTTTCTCTTATTTAACCGGCCATCGACGCATTAAGTAATCGCCAACAACCGTTCTTAACATGGCTTCAAATAATATCTCAGTTCGACCACTGATATTAATGGTCGGGAAAAACGGAATGAATAAATCATGATCTAATAACGCAATCTGGTACGTTTGTTGCCGATTGACCGGCTGACCATTCACTAGTAATGTATGCTGTCCCGTTTTCCACGTGAGGCCCTGGTACTGGATATAACCAAAGACTTGACCACGAAATCCCATTCCTTTAATCGGAAATTTGTTCAAAAACGGGCGAACTAACTCCATCTCATAGACTAAGCGCCACAATGCTTCACCACTTAACGTCACTCGAATAACATGCATCGCGTGAGGTAGCATGGTATGTAAATCATTTCGGTTGACCATGCCTGCGGGAAGATCCCGCATGAACAGGCCACCGTTCAACATACCTAGATCAGTTTTGGCATAGTCCGTAATGGCCGCTAGCCCGAGGGCCGTCAAATCACTTGCATGGTGCCAATGTGGCCGCAGCTGCGTCGGCACCTTCGCAACAACTTGCCGCGTGAGTAACGTTTCACCCTGTTGCTCCCAGCCAGTAATCAACGTTTCATCACCGGCCACAATTGGTAAGCTGGCCGTGGCAACGGTATGCGCCGCGGCCGCTTTAACGTGATGTTGATGATCAATCGTCAGTTCAATTCGCCCAATATACTCACCGTATTTTCCAGCTGCCGCTATCAGGACCCCATTTTTCAGTTCACCGTTCACCAGTAAATGATGCGTATGACTGCCAATAACAACATCGATCACCGGAAACTGTTTTGCTAACCACCGATCGACATTGATACCAAGGTGGGACATCACGATTAAGACATCATATTGCCCTGCATATTGTCGTAACAACTCTGGGAATCGCGTCTTAACACTGGCCGGCGTCCAACCGTTCAACGGGTAAGTCAACGTAAACGGTGCCGTAAATGCCAGCAACAAGACTCGTGTCCCCCGTGCAGTTGTAATGATTTTAGCTGGTAATGCCCACTGCGGCGGTCGTTGCGTTGCAGTATCTGTCAAATTATCGAGAACAACATCAAAGTTGGCGCGGTCATACAACCGGTTTAAGGCCGCGTGCGTTAAACCCAGTCCTTCATTATTGCCAATCGTAACCGCATCATAGCCAATCGCGTTCAATAACGCCACGTTGGCCTGCCCTTGAGTGGCTTCTGAGAGTGGATGGGCACGATCAACCGCGTCGCCGAGGTCAACCGTGATCACATGGCTTCCAGATTGCCGGCGCTGCTCACGTTCGGTTAATAAATACCGTTGAATACGTGGCCAGTTTTCAAAATGCGAATGAATATCATTGGTATGCAGAATCGTGACTTGCTCGTCCACGGTCAATCGCCCCTCAATCGTTGTCTTTGTTAATCCTAAAGCATTCACCAAAGTCGGTCAAGCACTCGCTTACTGGCGCTTGGCAAAATCAATGGCTTTACCGTCAACCATCTGCTCGATCTCGGCCAGTGAAAATGGCGTTCCAAAGGGCACCGGATGGTCCAAGTAATCGACTTCTGGTGTATCGACACCCACGTTGATGTTCTCCTTGACGTTGACGGCATAATGATGAATATGCCCGTGCAAATTGATAATTTGTTTGACGATCCCCATCATCATTGGGTAGTGCGTCATATAGTATTGGCGGTGGTCGTACTTAATCAGTACCCCCACGTCGTGAAATTCAAACTTCGGTTGACCATTCAACTGTGGATCATGAGCAGCCAAATACTTAAAGAAGGCCCGTGAATCATGGTTTCCCTTTATAAAAATGATTTTGCCATTTAACTGTGCTAAGAGTGCAAAAACCCGCTCATAAGACAATTTCGCTGGTCGCGTAAAATACAGCGCAACATCGCCTAAATGATAGACTGTATCCTGATCCGTCACACGGGCATTCCAATGGTCAACAATCGCTTGGTTCATTGTCTCTACATCTGGAAATAGCCGGGGCGCAAAGTCGTTGTCCCCCAACAAATCAGCATGATAAAAATGTGTGTCGGACGTAAAATATTGCATCGTTCAAACCTCTTATTCGTATATTTACATTTGTAACATCAATCGGATGTGTCATGTCTAGCGAATTTCATGACTTTTGCTTGAAAAGCTGACTTATCCGTTCGTCAGCATGTACCCATGTCAGTCATTCGAATCCTATTACGACTGTCAGTCATCATATGGCACACTAACTCGGCAAGTTTATACTAAACAAACCGTTTCCACCGAGTCAAAGCTGACAGTTTTGGCACTTACTGAACAGCACGTATTAATCATGAACCATTTTAAAGAACACCTGACACAACGCGTTAGTCATTTATCATTGTACCGCGCACCGTTCTAAAAGACACTAGAACAGTTTTAAGTTTATTGCTTTGTCAGCACTGGAACCATGTTTTATGACCAACCCATATTCACAAATCTAGCTAATATCGTCAAAAAGTGCACTTAACTGCAATCGGCAGAGTTAAGTGCACTTCATAAATCCCATTAGTTAACCTACTTGATAGCCAATCAGCACTCCTGGTTATTGCTGACTAGTCGTGTGTCCGTTGACGAATTCGGTCACTAACGATCTTGACAATGTATAAGCCAACCACCCAGACCGCCGACACGAGTAACGCGATTAACGTTTCAAACTTCAGACAGAGAACAACAGCGATAAAAGCTAAGAACACTAGAATGAAGTAATCAGATAACGGAAACAGTGGCATCCGGAATTTCACTTTAACCTGACTGCCCGCTTGACGTCGATACTTGATATGTGCGACGACGATTGCGCCCCAAATAAAGATAAAACAAGTAGTCGATACACTCGCAATCAGCGAGAAGACTTTCCCAGGCATCAGTAAGTTTAGAATTACTGACAACCCAATCACCAGCGTCGAGAACCATAACGCATTGCGGGGAACTTGGCGGGTCGATAGTGTCCCCATTCGTTTGGCAAACTTACTTTTGCCATCATACGTTAGTGAGAATAACATCCGCCCGGTACTGAATAACGCACTATTACAACTAGAAGCGGCCGCCGTGAGCACTACGAAGTTGATAATCGCAGCCGCTGAACGAATTCCCAAATTGGTGAATACTTGTACGAACGGGCTGTGTGCCGCTGAAAAGTATTGCCACGGGTACATACACATTAGAAAGAATAGTGACCCAACATAAAACAGAATGATCCGCACGGGAATATCATTGATTGCTTTGGGAATCACCGTCTTCGGATCAGCCGTCTCAGAAGCTGTCATGCCGACCATCTCGATCCCAATAAAACTGAACAGGACCATCTGGAAGGAAAGCACTAAGCCTTTGATTCCGTGTGGCATAAAACCGCCATAACTAACCAAATTGGTTAAGCTGGCGTGGCCCACAGGGGTCTTAACGCTAAACAAGACCATGCCAATCCCAACAGCAATTAATGCCAAGATAGCAGCGATCTTAATAATCGCAAACCAAAATTCAGTTTCACCGAACGCTGAGACATTAATAGAATTCAAGCCCAGCAATAAAATCAAGATAATCAGCCCCGGAAGCCATTGCGGTAACCTAGGCCACCAAAACTGCATATACTCACCAGCAGCCGTAATTTCGGCCATCGCAATCGTGATCCAGCAAACCCAATACGTCCATCCAGCCACAAAGCCGGTCTTATCACCTAAGTATTGCTTAATAAAATCAATATAAGAATGCGTATGAAGGTCAGATAACAGTAGTTCACCTAACGCCCGCATTAATAAAAAGCACACTAAACCGGTCACTAAGTATGCGATCAGGATCGCTGGCCCCGCCAAGTGGATAGATTGACCGGCCCCTAAGAACAGTCCGGTCCCAATCGTGCCGCCGATGGCAATTAATTGAACATGGCGGCTTTTTAAGCCTCGCGAGAGTTGTTCCGTCGCAGGCTGTGAATTTTCTTTCGTCATTATCTTTGCACTCCCCTTGAAATTATTATAGCGGCCAAATTCCTAGCATTCAAAAGGCCACGCTTAAGAAAATCACATGATTGGACTATACCATTGTTTGCTAGCGAAATTCATCTTATGTACGCGTAAGCGTTTGCTAACTTGCATGGCTGGGATTCAGCTTTGTTAGTTGACTAAACCAGTGAACGCTCCCGCTACGTGAATAAAGTGAAGGCAACGCATACTAACATGAATAACTTTCACTTCAGCATCTAAAAAAGCACCCGGATTTTCATCCGCGTGCCTCTTTACAACCTTAATCATATTGAAACGATGCTGATCACTGATTCTGAGCCACGCGCTCAACATCGCGGGCAATCATAAGTTCTTCATCAGTAGGAATGAGTAACGTCCGAATCTTCGCATCGGTCGTACTCAGGTCCCGTTCGACACCACTGACTTGATTCTTAGTCGGGTCAATCGCGACGCCAAAGTAGGTCAACCGATCCGCGATTCGTTGTCGCATCCGTGCATCCCGTTCACCGATACCAGCCGTTATCACTAATGCATCCGCACCTTGTAGCTCAGCCAAATAAGCACCGACATACTTAACGATCCGATTGACAAAAATATCAATAGCTAACTGAGCCTGTGAGTCCTCATCATAACGTGCCTCGAGCTCCTGCATATCTGCAGAACCAGCTAGCCCCAGTAAGCCTGACTGCGTATTCAAAATCGTTAACATTTCATCAGGATCGCTAATATTAAGCTTTTTCATGAGATAAGCAACCAGCGACGGATCCACATCGCCCGAGCGCGTTGCCATTGTAATACCAGCTAACGGCGTAAATCCCATCGAGGTATCTAGTGACTGTCCATGATCAATCGCCGTAATCGAACTTCCCGCACCTAAATGCAACGTAATCAGCTTCAACGTTTCGAGCGGTCGGCCCAATAATTTAGCTGCTCGCACCGCGACGTAGCGATGGCTCGTTCCATGAGCGCCAAACTTGCGAGCACCATATCGTTGATAGTAATCATACGGTAACGAGTATAGATAGTTAACCGCCGGCATACTTGCATGAAACGCCGTATCAAAGACAGCGACCGCGGGCACATGTGGTAGTACCCGCTTGAAAGCACGAATACCGACCGCATTAGCCGGATTATGCAATGGCGCATATTCGGCCAGATCCGTAATCTGCTTAAGCACTTGGTCAGTGATTAAAACTGAATCATGGAATTGCTCGCCACCGGCAACGACCCGGTGACCGACCCCAGTAATTTCATCATATGAGTCAATAATTCGCAATTTAATTAACTCATCCAAAACGATATTCACGGCAGCCAAATGGTCCGCGACTACGGCTTTCTCTTGGTAATGATGATCAACGCCATAGCGAATATTGACCGGTGAAGTTTTGAATCCAATTCGTTCAACAGCGCCCTGTGCAATCACCCGTTCCTGTGGCATTTCAAATAACTTAAATTTCAACGTCGAACTACCAGCGTTGATGGCAATGGTCTTCCCCAAACGACACACTCCTAGCGAATAATATTCTGGTCGACCCACGCATCAATTTGAGCAGTAAACGCTTGAAAGGCACGTTGATCCTCAAATGATGGAAAGTCGCCTAGTAATACTTTACCTGCTTGGTGGGCCCGTTGTCCATGTTTCTGTAAAACAACAATTGATTTTCGTGATTTTTCATCAAGAAAAAGGTTAGTCGGCAAGTTCAACAGACCTTGAAGGTAAGCCGCAGTGCTCATCCATTTTAACAGTCCTTGAGACTCTTGCGACTGAAAAATCGTCGTTGGAACAAGGAAAACACCCCAGCCGCCCGGTAACAAATGAGCCATCGCTTGCTCCATCATCAAATGATGAATGTAAGAATGACCATTCGTCGCTTTCGTTTGAAAACCTTGAACACGGTCATCCAATGGGTAGTACCCCACTGGCAAATCACCAATTGCAACGGTCGTTTTCGGCATGACCAGGGGATCAATTGCGTCTTGATGAAACAACTCCACTGCTGATCGTTGGAGATCCATGCTCATCGCGGCGATTGCCAACTGATTATCATCATTATCGACTCCGTAGCCCTGAATCGGACGTGGCCGGTCCGTCTGCAACTGATTTATGATCGTAGTTAATAAGTTACCAGTCCCGACAGCAATATCCAAAATTGACAAATCAGTCGTCGATCCAACTAACTTAGCAATCAAGTATGCCGTTAACAGTCCAATCGAATCTGGTGTCATTTGATGGTTTGGATCAACATGATCATTATGAATCGCCTTTAGTAAGGCCAACTGAAGCGCACGCCGAATTGTTTCGGCGTCCAATTGTTTTAAGTCGATCGTTTGATAGAGCTTTGTTAAAGCTGCCGTCTGTTCCGGATTTGGCTTGCCATCCTCAACATGTACAGATTGGCTTAATAAATTATCGCCAGTCTCAATGAGCGCATCCACGTAAGAAACGGATAGTTGTTGCATCAAAACTTGAACTGATTGATCTAAGACCTGAAAAAGCGTCTCGGTTTCTGCTTGTGCCAGAATACTCACCCTCCCGCAAAATCTGTAATCCTTAACCATATTACTGATTTTACGCGTTAAGTTCAAGTCACGGGGTTCACTCACCAATCAAGGGAGCGAATTATGCTGATAAGGGTGCTCATAGGATTGTAAAATTAAGCGATATAACGTCTGGCGAGACTGAAAATTAACGTATCGTTGGGTTTCAAACGCCCCACCAATTAACAATAAGCTAATCACCGAAAGCAGGATCGTTCCGCGTCGCTTCCTCATCTACCATTGTCCTCCGATCTGGTAACAGTAATTGGGCTTGAAAATGAATCCCCTTATCAGTCGTCATCGTCAGGGTCAAATCATCGGCCACGTGAAATTGCCGAACGCCCTGCATCAGATTGATTTCACCACCACCATAGTGGCGCAATCCGATTCGATGTAGGATATGATAATAAGTCAATAAATACTGTTTGCCGGTGACCGTATTAACCAAATGAACGGCTTTTCCCGGCGTCAGACCACCCTCATCGGAAATATGGTCCACCACAAAATGGTGATCTGGATTTTCAAGCTCGTGAAGCATCAAATACCAATCCACTGTTGGCAAATCCACTTGGGTGCGCCGGGCCAAATTGCGCTGCCCCTGAAAAAGTGTCGTCAGCACTACGGCCACGATTGCTAACGACACAACGGCTTCAATTAACGTAAAACCGCGCCGCCTAATCATGTGCTTGCTCCGGTATCCTGGATAATAGCTGCTGACGTTGCCGGTCTTCATATTGTTTTCTGGCCGTCTGAATCGCCTGCAAGGTCTGGCGTTCATGTGACTGCATCATAATCTCTAAACTTTCAAACCCAATCAAACCACCCATCAATAGCCCCAGAGCGGTAATCGTTTCAATCATCAAAAAACCCATTCGCGTCTTTAACATGTGTGACTTTATAGGCCCCCCACCCCATCAAAGCATTCAGTTTGATTTTCTGCTTCGGCTGTAATTGCGACTTGAAAATAACCACTGCTAGCTGTGGATGCCCATTTTTCTGGATTTGAATATCACGACCGCGCTCTGTTTTTAATGTTGCAGGCAGTGGGAGATGCCACTGTGGGCCACTGATAGGCCGCCCCCGCTTGCCACCCCAAGTCACGACTTCCGTGCCACGAAAGCTCACGACCTGGGGCTGACCCGTCACACTAGCGGTTAAGGTCTGTTGCTGCCACATCGTTTGTAACTCCCGCCAGAAAGCCTGTTCCGCATTCTGTTGGCGTTGCCGTGTGGGAAAACGGTGCACAGCAATCACCGCCACACTAGCCACGATCGCCAAGACCGCTACCGTTTCGATTAAGGTAAATCCCTGTCGCTTAACCACCAACTACTTTTTGTGGTTGCGGCCGTACCGGACTAATGCCCTGTGACTTAGCCTGCTTATATTGACCATCGTTAATATATCCCTTGTTCCGAAGTTCTTCTAACATTGCGTCGTCATCCGTGACGGTCTTACCCGTATCATTCGCATACATTTCAGCCTGATTTTGAACAACTTCAGTCAGGGCTTCTTGTTGGCGACCAGCCGCCTGTTTACGTTGTTGATTCAAATTGGGCACCACGATCAACATCAAGAGACTGATGATCGCCAATACGATCACCATTTCAATTAAGGTAAAACCGCGCTGTGGTGCTGCCGTTTTTTTCATCAAGCGTTTCATTAATAATGTCATTTTAAAATCTCCCCCATTGATTGATACATCGGTAATAACAAACTCAAGTATGTGCCGACAACGACGAGTGCAATAATGCCAAACATGATGGGTTGAATCCAACCAATCATCCGGTTCAACTGTCGAATCAAGCGTTCGTACTGCAAAGTTGCAAAGTATAGTAATTCCTGACTTAACTGTTCTGCCGGACTCTCTTTGCCGACCAGTAGTGCTAACTCATCAGGTAATAATCGGTCCTCCTGGATAATTGTGACTAACGAAGTCCCAGTCAGTAACGCCTGTTCGATAACCTGCCCTTGCTGATAAATCAGCGCCTTAGTTTGAAAGTGCTGACTGACTTCACAAATGCCACGAATCCCTAAACCACCAATCAGCAGCATACCCGCATTAAGGCTTAAATAGTAACCACAGTAGTTTCTGATCAGGGGACCAATCAAGGGGACTTGAGCCAACCACTGATAGCGCCGCCGAATGGGTAATCGGCTAACTTGAAGGCCAACCAGCAATAAGCAAATCACCAAGGTAATGACCGTGATACCGCTAAACCATTGCCAATTCGCGATTGTCCCACTACCATTACCACCATGAGCAAGACTCGGTAAAATCGCAGCTTTGACCGTGCCTAAAGTTCCCAGCAGTAGAATTAACAGCAGACAAGGGTACTGTAACAACCGCCGAATTTGGCGTCCCTGTTCAGCACGCGCTCGCATTAATTGACCTGCCTGCATCAAGGTCCGGCGTAATTCACCATGAGTCTCAGCAATTAAGAACTGGTAATACAAGTCCACCGCAATGTATGGACGCAGCGCCATAGACAAATCATCACCCGCGGCTAAACGCCCCAGCGCGGGCTGCAAGGATTGAAAGGCCGGTCCTTCTACATCCAATGTAAATTGAAAGGCTTGCTGAAACGAGAAGCCGTTGCCTAGCAAGTCGGCTAGCGTTTCAAACAGCTTCGCCTGCATAGCAATCGGAAGCCGTTTACGCTTCCTTAAGTTGATTGGCCGTCGCATGATCGAGACGGCCCGCTGCCAATTGTTCATCAATTAACTCCGCCCACCTTTCAGTCATCATTTGCGACGTTTTGGGCATTGCATGCGGTAACACGACCGTATCGAAAATCGTCGCCACGCTGCCATCCGTCACTGGTACGAGGCGCTGATAGGACATTGCAGTTAAAGCCTGCTCCAAAACAGCGGCTTCCACTCCCAATTGCGTCAACCGGGGAATAATCCCGTAGACACCGCGCGCATGAATAGTACTTAAAACTAAGTGACCACTTAGCGCTGCCTGTACCGCAATCCGAGCCGTTTCGGCATCACGAATCTCACCAATAATAAAGACGTCGGGATGGTGGCGTAACCCAACCTTCAGTAAATCGCCATACGCCATCTGGGCCGGTGCGTTTACTTGTAGTTGTAAAAATTGTGGTTCATAAATTTCAACCGGATCTTCGATCGTCATGACTAGCCGTTGGCCACGAAGCTGCCGCACAAGATCATACATCGTGGAAGTTTTGCCAGAACCCATCGGCCCGGAAAATAAGATCAATCCCGTTCGTCGCATTAATTGACTCAATTGTTGCCGTTGCTGTGGGACCAAATAGCTCAATTTTCGGGCCGGACCTTCATACAATAACCGGACAACCAACGACTCACGGTCCAAAAAGTCGCCAACTGCCGAGATTCGCAAATTTAAAGTTTGCTCTGCCAATGTTAACGTCATCGCCCCTAATTGGGGCCGCCGATGATCACTAATCGCCATGTTACTACGGTATTTGATGTGATTCATCAATTGCTGGGCCAACTCAGTTGTAATCTGAGTAAGTGCCCGCAAACTGCCTGCTGCTTGCACTAACACCTGATACCCTTCTGCCGTGGGTAACCAATAAATATCACTGGCCCGCTGATTCACGGCTGCCTGAATGATTTCGTTCAACTCTGCTTCAATCACCATTTATCATGGTCACGCTCCTTTCAATCATTAGTTTCGTAACAACGACCACTTTCCACGAAAAAAATGACATTTATTTTGGCATCAAAAAAGCTGTTCCAGAAATAACAAATTATTTCCAGAACAGCTCGTCATCGCATATTTTCATTTGCAATCCTAACATACGGCGTTATAAGCGCCCCGATATAAACCAATTAAGGCGTTAGGCCCGCTCAGCCGCTTCAATGGCTTCCTTAGTTGGAATCGATGGTTGCGCACCCAATTTTTGAACAGCTATCGAAGATGCCCGGTTGGCAAACCGTACCGCAGCGGCCAAATTACTAAAGTCTGGCATTAAGACCGAACTGAGTGCACCAATAAAGGTGTCCCCAGCTGCAGTCGTGTCAACGGCCTCAACCTTATAAGCTGGGACGAAGCCGTGCTCAGCACCGCGCATCCAGAAAGCGCCTTTACTCCCAACGGTAATGATCACGTTAGCAACGCCCAGCGCCTGCAACTTCTGTGCGCCCTGAATCATCGATTGCTCATCAGTAATGTGCACGCCAGTCAAGGTTTCCGTCTCAGTTTCGTTAGGAACAATTAAGTCGGTCGTCGCTAGTAATTCTGCGGGCACCGTCGTCGTAGCTGGTGCCGGGTTTAAAATCGTTTTTTGCCCAGCGGCCTGAGCCAATTCAAACCCTCGAATCGTTGCTGCAATCGGCGTTTCAAACTGTGCAATCAAAAAAGTACTAGCGCTAATTGCGGGTTGGGCCCGTTCGACATCTTCGGCCGTAACCTGCTGATTAGTTCCACCATCGATTAAGATACGGTTCTCACTACTACTATCTAACAAGATGAAAGCTGAGCCGGTACTAGCCACATTGCTATGTTGAACATATTGGTCATTAACACCACTATTCGTCAACTGCTGCACCATAAAGGCCCCTTCCTGATCAGTACCAACTTTACCGATAAAAGTCGTTTGGGCACCAGCGCGCGCGGCTGCGATGGCTTGGTTAGCCCCTTTACCCCCACCAGCGACACTCTTACCAGTCAGCGGTAGCGTTTCACCAGGCTTAGGAAAACGCTTGAAACGCAAAATCGAATCAACATTCAAACTACCTAGTACGGTTACTTTATTCATGATTATTCGTCCCTTCAGTATTCAACTGCTCTAATTTTAGCAAACTGGCCTGTTCGACGCACTTGTTTTACTAATATTTTAAGCAATAAAAAACGTGGTTCTTGATTTATCATCAAAGAACCACGTCTTTTCATCATTAATCTGGGTAGTTAGCAGCTTCGTATACTTCTGATACGTCGTCGTTATCTTCCAATTCATCAATCATGTGTTGTAACTTTTCCACTTTATCAGCAGGAACGTCCGTTAGGTTTTCAGGAATCATGGTTAATTCAGCTGTTTCCAACTTGTAACCATTAGCTTCGAGGGCATCACGAACGGCAGCTAATTGTTTAGGATCAGTGTAAATTTCAAACGCTTCGTCGCTTGATTGTAAATCGTCGCCACCAGCATCTAAAACGTCCATCAACATCGTATCTTCGTCGGTATCTAAATCTTCGCGACTGATCACGATGTAACCCTTACGATCAAACATGTAACTAACCGCACCAGTTGCGGCTAAAGCCCCACCATGATGCGTGAACGCTGAACGAACCGCCGCAGCAGTCCGGTTTTTGTTATCAGTTAATGCGTGAACCAGAACGGCGATACCACCAGGGCCGTAGCCTTCGTAAGTAACTTCTTCGTAGTTCTCCGCACCGGAGCCACTACCTTTATCAACCGCCCGTTTAATATTGTCTTTAGGCATGTTGGCAGCTTTGGCCTTATCCATAACTAACCGCAATTGCGCGTTAGAATCTGGATCAGGACCCCCGGCTTTTACAGCCATATAAAGTTCACGGGAAATCTTTTGAAAGACTTTCCCACGTTTAGCATCTTGGGCGTTCTTGCGTCCTTGAATGTTATGCCATTTTGAATGTCCTGACATGTGTGACTCCTTCTTTCATATTTATTTTCAGTTTAGTAGATAAACATACGTAAAGTATGATAGCAAAAAAAGCGAGCGATTTCAAGCACTAGAACCAAGGGCGTCCAAGTTCTGCGATTTTTATTGCAAATCTAATGAACCAGTTTCGTTATTGGACTCTCTTTCAGATTTGAAATTTCAGTTTGCTAATGACAACCACAACCACGAAAAACTGGTGTTATGGCCGTAAATATGCGTAACCCACAGCTTGCAAGTCCACGATTCGCACCACACCAGCGGGAACGACCGTCACACTGGCAGGAAGTTGGGCCGCAGTCATTTGATGACTCACCATGGCATTATGGCAAGCATCAATCTCAACTTGCGGTAACGTCTGTTGTAATGGCTTCCAGGCACCAGTTGCCAGCGTCGTGATAGCGGGCCCGTTGACCACAACCACCACCGTACTAGTTGGCCGGGCTGCCAAAAAATTCTGCACATTGCTTATGGCCGTTGCGACCTTAGCCGGCTCGTCGACATGGACTACTAAGTTAGTCATTCGCTTGTCCTCCCTCGATCGACCGCAGTTCGAGTGCGCGTAGATAGTGATAGCTACTCAACATGTTAGCGCAGGTCGCATCCGTTTCATCCGGCACTTCATAAATCATGGTAGCGTGCGGGTTGAGGACTCGTAACACCCGCTGCCAGTCAATCAGTCCCTGTCCTAAAGGTAAACTATCGTGCCGCGTCCCCATCGAATCAACCAAATGATAATGTTGAATGAGTGGAGCCAGCCGCTTCAAAGCCAACATGGTCAATTCCATATCACCGTGCAGCGCAATGAAGACGTGGCTCAAATCACAAACCAGCGGATAATGATGCTGAATGATACGCTCATCTAACTGGGGATCACCATACATAAAACTTGCCGTTACCCCATTTTCAATCACGACATGTCCACTCGCCTGACGAACCAAATTATCCAACCGCTCAAAGACCACGTCACGTGCAACCTGCAAGGACTCATACTCATCGATCAAGCGCCCACTGTCGGTACCATAGCCACCGTGTACGAGCACCTTGACATCCAATTCCGTCGCCAACGCAAGTAACTGGGCCGTACTCGTTTGTAGGAATTGGTACGCCGCAGCTTCACGATGTGGATCAAGCAATTGATCAAGATGAACGCCTTGATAACTCATAGGGTGATGAATCACAATTTGCTCGGTGACAGTTGTCTTTACAAATTGGACAGCTGTTTTAAGTGTCTGAAATGCTTCCGGTTCAAAGTCCGTGGCACTCGTAAAAAATTCAAATACTTCGGGCCGGTATTGCAAACGATCCATTAATTGTGCGGGTGCTTGGGACGCCTTCAAGCCTAACTTAATTTTTCCGGGCCGTGGCCGCATTATTAGTTGTGTCATCCGTTTAACTCATCCTTTCACGCATTCCAAAACCAAAAAAGGCTTGGAATAAATATTCCAAACCTAGTATAACGCTATCGTTCTAAATTATGCCAACGTCACTAGCTGGCAGACAACCGAACTTAATCATCAGACTTGGTTGAGCCCCGCCGAACAATGCCGTATGGCAAGGTGACCGTCTTCTCGTCAAGTTCTTTATCGTTCATCAACTTAGTTAACATCCGCATGGCAACCGCACCAATATCATATAATGGTTGGGTAATCGAGGTAATGGCTGGACGCGTGATTTGGGTAATAATCGTATCATTACTCGTCACAACTTCCAAGTCATCTGGAACGTTGATCCCGGATTCCATACTTGCGTTGATAAGACCAGCCGCCATTTCGTCGTCCCCAACGAATACCGCAGTAGCGCCACTATCCGCAATGACTGGTTGTAACTTCCGCCCAGCATCATATGAGTAGCCCGCTTCATAAACGAGGGCGTCGTCAAACGGAATCTTAGCCTTGGTTAAGGCCCGTTTGTAACCCGTCAGTCGGTATTCAGCGTTGATTGATTGTGACAATGAGCCTAAAGCCAACGCGATCTTCTTGTGACCACGTGCAATTAAGTTAGTGACCACTTCTTCAACAGCTGCAGCGTAGTCGATATTAACGCTTGGCGTTTCATTGTTCGGATCAACCGTCCCAGCTAAAACAACTGGTGCCTTGGCCCGTTTGAATTCAGCCCGGAGCTTGTCATCAATATGGTTACCCATAAAGATGACCCCGTCAACTTGCTTAGCCATCAACGTATTCAACACGTTGACTTCTTGTTCACCCGCATCATCGGAGTTCGTTAAAATGATATTGTACTTGTACATCATCGCAATATCATCAATCCCGCGTGCTAACGCCGCAAAATAAATGTTGGTCACGTCCGGGATGATTACCCCGACCGTAGTTGAACGCTTACTTGCTAACCCTCGTGCAACTGCGTTAGGCCGGTAATCTAACCGTTCAATGACAGCTAGTACCTTTTTACGCGTTGCGGGTTTAACGTTGGGATTACCATTGACGACTCGTGAAACTGTGGCCATTGAAACCGCCGCTTCGCGTGCCACATCATAAATTGTTACTGTTTGTTTTTCCATATAAAAATAGCCCTTTCTTGCTTGGTATCATATGTTTTCATCCGTTTTCATGCAACATCAACCAATATAGCAAAATTACGCTTCCAATGCAACTTAAGATTGTTATTGAAATCGCTTTCATGAAAATAATACCGTACTTGTTTTCAAAATGCAAGATTTACCACACGAAGATTGTTATTTTGGGCTCATTATTCTCAGCTTTTTATCATCAACAGCGCTATACTAGTATTATTATCTATTATTTTATCTAAGGAGTGTTTGAATTGACAGATTATACGAAACTGCAACAAGTCCGTCAATGGACCCAAGACAATCACGTTGACGTGACCTACATCAGTAACTTTCACACAATTTCATATTTGACTGGTTTTGAGAGCAACCCCTACGAACGGACGCTAGCACTGTTTGTTTTCGCGGATGCGGAACCATTTCTCTTTGCACCCGCTCTCGAAGTTGAAGCAATCAAGGAGATGGGCTGGCCTTACAAAGTTTTCGGCTACCTCGACCATGAAGATCCATACGCGCTAATTGCTGATCACATTCACGCACAATTGACTGATCCTAAAGTTTGGGCCCTTGAAACTGGGAACTTGACGTTAGACCGCTTTACCGCGCTCAAACAGCAATTTCCAGCTGCCCACTTCGATAAGGATCTATCACCTTATATTCAGCAATTACGGCTGGTCAAAACAGCTGATGAACTTGAAAAACTAAACATTGCCGGTAAATGGGCCGACTTTGCTTTTGAACAAGGATTTGCTGCTGTCAAGGCGGGTCGCACCGAACAACAGATTGCTGCCGAATTACAGTATGCCTTAATGAAAAAGGGAATTATGGAAATGAGTTTCGACACTTTAGTCCAAGCTGGTGAACATGCCGCCAACCCCCATGGTGCAACTAACGAAACCCAAGTCAAGCCAAATGAATTAGTGCTATTCGACCTCGGCGTCATGTATGAAGGCTATGCTTCTGATGCTTCCCGGACAATTGCTTATGGCCAACCGAGTGCCAAGCAAAAGGAAATCTTTGACGTCTGTCTGGAAGCCAACTTGACTGCTCAAGCGGCCATTAAACCAGGCATGGCAGCCGAAGATGTCGATAAAATCGCACGCGATATCATCACCAAAGCGGGCTATGGCGAATACTTCATTCACCGGTTAGGTCACGGAATCGGCCAAACTGACCACGAATTTCCTTCGATTATGGCTGGTAACCACATGCCACTCGTTGAAGGCATGTGCTTCTCAGTAGAACCTGGGATCTACATTCCCGGCGTAGCTGGTGTTCGAATCGAAGACTGTGGGGTCGTTACTAAGGAAGGCTTTAAGCCATTTACCCATACGCCAAAAGAATTAAAAGTATTAGATCTTTAATTAAAAACGTCAAGAGGGCCGTCACGACATAATCCGTGACGGCCCTCTTTTTTTACCTAGCGTTGACTGGTACTTGCTTTTAGTGTTATTCCGGTAGCGGATGTTCGGTTTCATAATCAGCCACTTCGGCTAACAGTGCCGCCGTCGTTTTCAATGGCAGCACGTCACAGTCAACCGCGGCTTCACTCCCCGCCTGACTCGCACGCCGATAAACATCAATCTTATGATTGACTTTTTGCAAATTCAACAAGGATTGATGGATTTGCGCTTCAACAGCCTGGCGTTGCTCTTCAAACATTGCTAGCCGTTGATCAATCGTTCCATCCCCATCGGCACACCAACTAATAAATTGTCGAATATCCTCTAACGGCATCCCGGTCTGCTTAAGACAACGAATCAATGCCAGTGAATCCAAGTCTTCATCATTGAAGACCCGGCGGCCCTGCTTATCACGCTTCACAAAGGGCGTTAAGCCCGCCTTATCATAATAGCGCAGTGTATAACTTGAAATACCGGTCTTTTTGGCGACCGCTCCGATTGAATACAATGTGATTCCTCCTCAAAAGCAGATAGGACACCGAGCACTTGCTCAGTGTCCTATCTTATCGCTGTCAGCTTACTTGGCTGGTGACGATTCATCCGTTGTCGATTCATCATCAGACTTCGCAGGTGTTGCGTCCTTAGCAGGTGCTGATTCTGGTACGGGCGCTGAAGTCTTCTCGTCCTCGCCAGCTTTTTGATAAGCAGCTCCACCATCAATGACGATATCTTCATCATCACCTTCATCATCTTCGACCTTAGCTAATTCAGACCGTAAACTATCCGTAGCTTGGTCAAGACTTGAGCCAAAGCTTTCACCCGTTTCCTGCTTAGCGGCTTGATACTGGTCAGCAAAATCGGCCACTTTTCGCTTTGTATCTTCAAATTGTTGCCCAGCTTCAGCCTTGAAGTCTTCAGCAGCATCGTTGGCATAGAACGCATAGTCGATTGCCCGATCCTTAAAATCGGCAATTCCTTGCTGTGCTTTAGCTTTCAATTCAGCCTTTTTATCATCATCCATCTTCATAACGGCGGTAGCAATCGCTGCACCACCTAAAACAACACCTAATAAGAATCCCTTTTTCGACATAATTAAGA
Organism: Lactiplantibacillus sp. 3062; assembly: GCF_055413545.1. Taxonomy (NCBI): domain Bacteria; kingdom Bacillati; phylum Bacillota; class Bacilli; order Lactobacillales; family Lactobacillaceae; genus Lactiplantibacillus; species Lactiplantibacillus sp. 3062. Next base: position 44,666 of record NZ_JBVAYE010000013.1, on the reverse strand, counting down.
CTCCTCACTATTATTTTTTGAACGTCGATTACGATAGACATCAAAAGCGGCTTTGCCGACCTTGCTTGCGCTGGAGAACTTGCTCCGCTTCTCATTGTTCTTGCCAATCTTGGCTGTTAAGTCTCGAGTCGCAGCATTTAAGTCAGAGACGCTCTGACCTAAGTCGCCCATCGCTTGAAACGCTGGATCAATTGTTGCAACTTTGCCGTTAACATCCTTTAAGAGTTCATTGGCATTTGCCATGATTTTTTCAGTCTCATGTGACAAGGCGTCAACATCATCCGTAATATTATTTAAACTACGGTTGACTTCCCCCATCGTTTTAGTAATCCGCATTAAAAAAATCCCGATAAAGCATACTAATAATAAGAACGCAATGGCGGCAATGATGCCCGCAATGTGTGTAATCATCCTAAAATTCCTCCTTCAACAGCCATGATATTAAAACTAGCATAGCATTGTCTTTAGTATACCGCAATTAAAAAAGTGCTTACAACATTCACCCAGTCACATTTGGTCGCAATAACTTGATCACGGCTTGGTTGCCCGCGTCAAATCTGATAAACTAGTGAACAGACAACAATAACGAGGGTGAAGATATGTTTAATTCAATTAACCTAGCAGCGGTTGACACACCGACTAAACAAGTTTCGGTGTGGATGAAGTTGGCTAAGAAAATTGACTGGCAACAAATTATTATTAATATTGGCGGCAAGCTACTCGAAATCATTTTATTTATTTTACTATTTTGGGTGATTGATCGGCTAGGAAAACGCCTGATCCACCACTTATTTTTAACGAATGCTAATACCAGTGATACTGCCAATAATCGGATTTCAACGATTTTTACATTATCATTAAATATCTACCATTACGTCATCATGTTTTTTGGCATCTATGCGGTACTTTCAGTGTTAGGTGTTCCCGTGGGGACGTTGATTGCTAGTGCTGGGATTTTCAGTGTGGCGTTAGGTTTAGGCGCCCAAGGCTTCGTCAGTGACATTGTCACCGGGTTCTTCATTCTACTTGAAGATCAGATTGATGTTGGGGATTACGTCAAAATCGAAACCATTGAGGGGACCGTCTCCGCAATCGGTTTACGGACAACTCAAGTTACGAGTCCCGATGGCACGTTGAACTTTATTCCCAATCGCAAGATTTTAATCATTAGCAACCAGTCGCGTAACGATATGCGCGTGCTGATTGACCTCTACATTCTCACAACGACTCCCGTTCAAGATCTGACTAACGTGGTCCGCGAAACTAATGCCGACCTCGTACCTCAGTATCCTGATATCATCGGTGAGCCCGACATTCAAGGCGTCACGACACAAGCCGATGGGACGTTGGTCTTCCGAGTACAATTTTACGTCAAAAATGGCATGCAGTTCGCAATTCAGCGCGACTTTTTGGCCGCCTACTTGAACGCGGCCCGAGCAGCGGGAATTCAACTCCCCTCGCCACGTTTAAATATCGCCCCAACGCACAAGTAAGCTCAACCAACACAAGCCCGCACAGCGGTTGCTCAGAAATGAGCGCCACGGTGCGGGCTTGATCTTTCATCTGACAAATTTCTTCAGGTGGGAACCATGACGCACGTTGTTATTGTCAGGAATAGTTTTAGTTATTCCCATTCGCAACCTAACATGACCAGGCGAAAACTATTGTGCGGTCACAACCAACCATTAATTTCAACAACGCTCGGCATTCTTGAAACTCAAAAACGTACTGACACGTGTTAGCGCAGTACGTTTTGTAATTTATTTGTGTAACGCATTCCGATGAGTCAAAAAGCCGGTCATCGCATTGACCCCACTCATAATGGCAGCCGTGTGCGGCACCATGTTTTCCGAGTGCAACGAATATGGACTGTCGACCCCTAACCAGAACATTGTCCCTGGAATCTGATGAATCAAATAACCAAAGTCTTCCCCAGTCATTGCTGGTTCCGTTTCAATAAAGTTGACATCATCATCCTCCTGCATGTACTTGATAAAATCAGCAGTGATTGCGTCATTGTTCTCAACGGGATAATAACCACCTTGATTGAGCTTCAAATCGATATTGCAGTCATAGGCGAGCGCAATCCCCTCCGTAATCGTCCGAACCCGCCGCTGAATATGCATGTTCATCTCCTGCGTCAACGCTCGGATCGTCCCGTCAATCTGGGCCTCACCGGCAATCACATTGCCAATCGTGCCAGCAGTAAAGTGACCTAATGTCACCACACCACTTTGAATCGGGTCCACGTTGCGCGCTACAATCGTCTGCAGCTGGGAGACTAACGCCGCACCAGCGACGACCATGTCGTTTGCTTGATGTGGGTAAGCCGCGTGTCCACTTTTACCACTTAAGTGTGCGTGGATCTCACAAGTTCCCGCAAATAACGTGCCCATCCGGCAACCGATCGCTCCAGTTGGTAAATTAGGATTGTCATGGAATGCAAAAATCTCATCTGGCATCCAATCACCATCTAGCGCGCCACTTTCGTACAAGCGTTGCCCACCCGAGGCATTTTCCTCAGCCGGCTGGAACATGAAAACCATGTCGGTCGCAGGTCGGTTCTCTGCAAAGTAGCTTAGGATTCCTAGCGCGACTGACATATGAATATCATGGCCACACGCGTGCATGACACCTGGATGGGTCGATGCAAATGGTAAGCCCGTATTTTCAGTAACTGGTAACGCATCGATGTCAGTTCGATAACCGATTCGATAATCATGCTTTAAACCACTGACTTTCACTAAAATCGCCGTATCCAAAGTAGGAATGGTTTTGATTGTCAGCCACTCTTGAGGCATCTTACCAATAATCGACAATAAATAAGCCTGTGTTTCATGTTCTTGTAAGCCGATTTCCGGAATTTGGTGTAAGTGTTGATAAATTGGAATTAGATCGGTTTCCCGTAAGACCATTGTTTATCCCTCCACCATTAAAGATTCCGTAATTCTGCCATTAATTCAGTCTTGCTCTTAGTCTTATCATCAATATCTTTCAACTTACGAGCAGGAACCCCACCGACTACGGTGTTAGGAGCGACGTCTTCAATGACGATCGCACCCGCAGCCACAACGGCACCCTTACCAACATGCACGCCTTCAAGTACGGCCGCATTGGCACCGATCAGCACGTCGTCATCGATTTGAACTGGTTTAGCCGAAGGTGGCTCTACCACGCCAGCTAACACAGTACCAGCGCCAATATGACAGTTCTTACCAACAATTGCGCGACCACCAAGAATGGCACCCATGTCAATCATCGAGCCTTCACCGATTTCGGCACCAATGTTGATCACCGCACCCATCATGATAACGGCATTATCACCAATCAATACTTGGTCACGAATAATCGCACCGGGTTCGATCCGCGCATTGTATTGCTTCAAATCTGCCATTGGTACGGCTGAATTGCGCGCGTCATTTTCTAATTCATAATCTTCGATATTTGCAGCGTTAGCCTTTAAGAACGGTTCAACATCCGCCCAGTCACCGAATAATACCCCAGCGTTGCCACTGAAGAAAGTTTTGATGCCTGCTGGAACGTTTAATTGGTCTAAAGCACCCTTCACGTATACTTTTACGGGTGTTTTCTTTTTCGCACTGCCAATGTAGTTAATAATTGATTGTGCATCTAATTTTGCCATCGGAGACCCTCCAAAAATTTATTTAGCTTTTTCACTAGTGGAAAAATCCTTCTCAATCATATCATATTGTTTGCCGATTTCATGGGTCAGAAAGTTAAAACTCTTCATGAATTCACGACGAGTGACAATTCCTTGAAAAATTTGCTGTTCATCAACGACTGGAACAAACGGATTATCAATCATCAAGTGTAACGTCTCTTCAACGTCATCCACATCATGAACCGTCTTAACTTGTGTCTCCATTACGTCACAGACACGTTTTTGCAGTAATATTTCAGTATTCAGTTGATCAAAACCTAACATTTGTTCAGTAATCAGTGGCAACGATACTAAACCTTCAAAGTGACCACCATGATCAAGTACTGGAATTTTGGAATACTTGACCTTCGTTAGTACTAAAAACGCGTGATACAAATTATTATCAGTTTGAACGTTGGCAACCACGTCCGCCGGAATCAAATAATGGTCGGCGTTACGTGACAATAAGTCCTCAACTGGTTGAATTAACATACAGCGCCTCCTTCACTAAGCCCATCCCTTTATTTTAACCGCAAAAGCACTTTGCACAGCCCTAAAAATCAGTTTTTTTACCACATTTTAATCAGCAAAATGAAATTTTAGTTCTGGCACCGCTTGTAGTTGCCGATCATAATATTGGACGTCGATACCTGCGGCTGACGTTGTCACGATGGCGTAGGTGCCACCGATACGTGCAAATTCACCACGCGGATAAGTAATACTACCAGGATTAAGCACGACCACGCCGCCTCGTCGTTCAACACCCAGTTGATGCGTGTGACCAAAGAAAGCCAGCTTCGCATTGTGCACCTCAGCATTAGCTAATAGATGGTCCAATCCCATGTTCACACCGACTAAGTGACCGTGCGTCATGTAGACTGTCACCTCATCAATAGTTGGATTCACTTCATTTGGAATCACGGCATCGAAATCCATATTTCCTTGAACCGTGAACATCTCTTGAAAAACCGCGTCATCATGCGGTAATTCAGAATCACCACAGTGAAAAAAGGCGTCGACCTGACCGCGGTACTTATCAAGCAATCGAACTAACACGTCACGATCGCCATGGCTATCACTCACTACTAAACATTTCATGCTTTCGCCCACCATTCATCGAATTTAGTCATCAGTTGTCGCAAGGCTGCACCCCGATGACTGATTTGATTTTTTTGTGCTGGCGTCAATTCCGCCAAGGATTTTTGAAACTTACTTGACCAAAATAACGGATCATAACCAAACCCATTGTCACCACGGGGGGCAATCAGAATACGGCCGGCTAACTCACCGTTAACGACAAGTTTCTCACCACTGGGTTTAAGGGCAACCAGGGTCGTATGAAAAGTCGCGGTCCGCTCCGCTTCAGGAACGCCACCAAGGTTGGCTAACAACTTGGCATTATTCGCAGCATCATCATGATCACCAGCATACCGTGCCGAGAACACTCCCGGATCACCGTGCAACGCCTTGACCATCAAGCCGGAATCATCCGCAATTGCCGGTAATCCGGTTGCTTCGACCACAACCGTCGCCTTTTTAGTGGCATTTTCTTCAAACGTGATACCGTTCTCCTTAATTTCAGGAATATTTGGAAAATCAGCCAACGTTTTGATGGTAATATCATACGGTGCCAACATCGCGCTAAACTCGCGCGCCTTATTGGCATTGTTAGTCGCAATGATCAATGTTTGTGGTTTAGTCATTCGCTTCACTCCCTAAATCAATATGTTGTGCGTGAAAGTCCGGTTGGCCCAACCAGTTCCGCGCGATTGCTTCGAATTGATCAGCCGCCCCCGTCGTGTAGTACTCATCCGGATAACGCTTAGTAGAACGATCGTTAGCAATATCCAAGTAATCGAGTACCGCCGAGACATCGTTCACCGTTTCGGCACCAGAATCAATCAAGGTCACCCCAGGCCCCATCACATTTTGAATAAGTGGCCGCAATAATGGATAGTGTGTGCAGCCCAAAACAAGCGTATCAACATCTTGTTTTTTTAGTTGTTTCAACGTTTCCGCAACCACCCGCTTGGCAACCGTTGATTGATACTCATTCGATTCAACCAACGGCACAAACTTTGGGCACGCCTGCGAAACGACCGTCGCAGTAGGATCTTTGGTTAAGATAGCATCTCGATAAGCATTACTACGAATCGTCCCCTCAGTCGCAATCACACCGATTCGATTACGATGAGAAGCTTTTAACGCAGCCCGCGAACCAGGCGCAATCACCCCAATAACGGGAATTGACAACTGCTGCCGCAACGCCGGCAATGCCGCTGCGGTCGCAGTATTACAAGCTATCACGAGCATTTTGATCTGCTTTGCCATTAAGAAATCCGCCATCTGAAAAGAAAAAGTTCGCACTTGTTCAGCTGGTCGCGGACCGTATGGCAAACGCGCCTGATCACCAATAAAATAAACTGTTTCGCGCGGGAGTTGTTTCAAAGCTTGCTTGACGACAGTCAACCCGCCAACCCCCGAATCCATGAAGCCAATTGCATGTTCATTTGCCATTTTAAAATCTCCGTTCACTGAATTCTGAAACTTTATTATGGTCTTTTTTGAAATTGATTTCAAGCCAGACCAATTGCGACGAAATTGTAAAGTTTCCGTTGATAAATTGAAAAAAACCGACACATTAGTGGAAACGGGGTATAATAATGATTATACAGTGGCTAGAGTACCACGATTTTTTGCATGGAAAGGAATTATCATGACGAACGACTTTTATTCTCAATTTGCGGGCAACTCGATCAAAGCTTCCATCCTCAGTGTGGAAATCTTGCGAGATGCCTTAATACCAAAGTTATTGGGTGATGACAGTAGTGGCATCCTTTACTGGGCGGGTAAAGACTTGGCACGCCAGTTTCCTGTCGCTAGTGATGATGATCTTGTTACCTTTTTTGAGCAAACCGGCTGGGGTCACCTTGTCGTGATTACAACGACGGATGATCTAATCACGTATGAATTGACTGGTGAGCCGGTCGCTCGGCGTAGCGCCACGATCAAATCACCAGACTTTATGCTTGAAACTGGCTTTCTAGCTGAGCAGTCGGCGCTCCGCACCAACTGTGTGAGTGAAGCTAAAATTACGTTCCAAAATCGCATGCGACTGCGCATCTCAGTTACGATTGATCACAATCAACCAATCGTCAATCACGATCCCGCAACACCAATCGAAATCGTGCGGCCTCAAGTTGAACTTGATGACGAACAACCTGAAGAAGCACAGTAAAAAGGACGGCCACGTGGTCGCCCTTTTTTGCAACGTTAAATAGTTTTCCTTATATAGTCATTATTAACGGTTGTCCCCGGTCTTAAAAAAGAGCGCAAAAAAACGCGCCGTTCACTTAAGAAGGCGCGTTCGCTAGCGAACCATTAATGAAATAATGGCCCAGCTTATTATAGATATTGAGCTAAAGTTTGTTGGATCTGTTCCTTGGAATGGTAGCCAACTAAGGTATCCACCACTTCGCCATCCTTCTTAACTAATAAGGTTGGAATGCTCATGATACCAAAGTTGCTGGCCGTTTCAGGGTTGGCGTCGACATCCATCTTATTGAACGTCACCTTGTCACCCATCTCGTCAGCTAATTGTTCGACCACTGGTGACTGCATCCGGCAAGGACCACACCATGTCGCCCAGAAGTCAGTTAACGTTACTCCTGAAGCCGTATCCGTTGTAAAAGTTTTATCAGTAGTTGCTGCGACCATTATAATCGGCCTCCTTTAAGCTTTATCTGTTACTAATAGTAAGTATACCAGTAACCGGGTGGAACACAAACAATTTGCCTGCAATCAAAGCGCCGATATCGTGCACAGCCATGAATTCGCGTCATCATTGATCTGCACCTGGCACTCGTCACTGGTTATTTGAACTGCACCTCAGTCGCACCATTGCCGCCATGATTTGGCGCAGCAAAGTGAAACGACTTGACTTGCCGATTAGACTTGAGATAGTTGGTAATGCCTTCTCGTAGAGCACCAGTTCCCTTCCCGTGTACGATTGTGACGGAAGGATACCCGGCCAACAACGCAGCATCAATATAGCGATCAACTTGAGTCATCGCGTCTTCATAACGCACACCCCGCAGGTCCAAGTTCGGCGAAACGTGACTCGCGTGGGCACTCTGAACAGTAGCACGCGCGCGTTTTGGCTCTTCTGGCTTAACGCGTTCCAAGTCACCGTCACTAATCTTCATCTTCAAGATGCCGAGTTGGACTTCCCACTCGTGTTTACCCATCTGACGCATCAACACACCACGTTGACCATACGATTTGACCAGCACGTCATCACCTTCATGAAAATCATGTTGGGCTTTGGCACGCCGTAATACACGGTTTTTCTTGAGCTTAGGCTGTTGCTCCAATGCATTCAACGCGCCCTTCGCATCAATCAACTCGTTTTCTTTGACAGTCGCCGTACCACTCGCTAATTGTTTCTTACGCAAATCACTAATGATAGCATCGGCCTTAGTCTTACTTTGCTCAACAATGGTGTTCGCCTGCACTTTAGCATCTTCGATCAACTGATCTTTACGCTGTTGATACGCATTGAATTCGCTCTTCAACTGCCGGTGCAATTTTTCAGAATCTGCCACTTGGGTTTTCAGATGCAGTTGTTCATCTTCAACCTGTTTGCGCTTCGTCACCAAATCCGCAATCATTGCGTTGAGGTCTTGACTATCCGTATCCGTCAACGACCGAGCTTGATCAACAATCGTTTGCGGGATGCCCAACCGCTGTGCGATATCGAGCGCATTACTTCGACCAGGAATCCCGACCAATAGCCGGTACGTCGGCTTGAGTGTTTCTTCGTCAAACTCCATACTAGCATTGATCGTATCAGGTCGGTTAAACCCATACGCCTTAAGTTCTGGGTAGTGAGTCGTCGCAACGACTTGGGTTCCCTTGGCCCCAATGGCATCCAGAATTGCGATTGCCAGTGCCGCACCTTCTTGCGGATCAGTCCCGGCACCCAATTCATCAACGAGTACTAAACTGTGAGCGTCGATCTGCGCTAAGAAACTTTCAATATTTTCCATATGGGATGAGAACGTACTTAAATTCTGTTCGATCGACTGTTCATCACCAATATCCGCAAAGATTTCATTATAAACGCCAACGCGACTTCCGGCTTCAACAGGAATAAATAATCCCGACTGGGCCATCAATTGTAGTAATCCCAGCGTCTTCAACGTAATCGTCTTCCCACCAGTGTTAGGCCCCGTAATGACCATCGCCTGATAATCAGTACCTAAACTAATATCATTGGCAACGACTTTGTGAGGATCAATCAGGGGGTGGCGTGCTTGCCGTAGATAGACTTCATTTTGGGGTGAAACGGCCGGTTCAGTCGCCTTCATATCATGCGCATAACGCGCCTTGGCATTGATAAAGTCGAAATGTCCAAGAATCGCCGCATTATTAATGATTTCGTCCTGGTAAGGCGCAATTAAGTTGGAGAGTTCCTCCAAGATACGCTGTTCTTCTTGCTTTTCCGCAACTTGATTTTGCCGTAACCGGTCATTCATCGCCATGACAGCCTGGGGTTCGATAAAGAGCGTCTGCCCACTCGCTGATTGATCATGCACGATGCCACCAAACCGACTGCGATTCTCGGCCTTGACCGGGATAACGTAACGGTCGTTTCTAATCGTGATGATTGGGTCGCTTAAATACTTGGCATCATGGCCACGGGTATAATGACCCATTTGGTTACGAATCTCTGTTTCAGTACGACGGATATTGCTCCGAATTCGGCTCAGTTCTGGTGACGCCTCATCCGTGATATGACCGTCACCTTCAATGGCAGTAGCGAGGCGCTTCGTCACATCTGGTAAAGTAACTAATTCTGCAACTTCATCAAACAGGTGTCGAATATCATTCTCAGGTGCATCTTCTAGCAACTCGGCAAAAAAGCGCGTGATTGCGCGCGTTGTCCGTAACACCCGCCCAACTTGCCCGAGTTCACTCCCATTCAGGGTCGCACCGATAGCTAACCGTTTCATATGCGGTTTTATATCCGCTAAACGAGCGACCGGAATGCCACCCTTTAAACGATACACTTCTGCCCCGTCGTTGGTGTCATCTAAGGCCCGTTGAATATCCGCAACGCTGGTCATTGGGTGTAGTTCATTGAGTGCTTGTTGGCCCGTTGCCGAGACTAAGTATGGTGCTAATTGTTGTTTTACTTGTTGGTACTCTAACGTATTCAATACTTTGGAATTCACTGATATCCCTCCGAAGTTCCAATGAATTACGAAAAGCCGCAAAAAAACGGACAATGCAATTACTTGTCGGCATCATCCGTTTGCATTTTCAATAATTCAGCTTGTTTGTCAACCTGATCTGAAATCGCATTGAATGCGAGCAACGTCGCAATCTCCGTATCAGACAAATCGGGGGCTAATTTTTTTAATTGTGCCACTTGCTCATTCATCATCCGCGTCACCGTTTGCATGTGACGGTCAGATGCCGTGCCAATGATCGTGTAAGTACGACCATCAATTTCCGCTTTAAAGCGGCGCTTGTTAGCAGTCATCAACATCCCGCTTCCTTTCAATAACAATTAATATTCTAGCATGGTTATCACAATTATGCGACAGTTAGAACCGTCTCATAATTTCTAAAAAAGCCCGCGGACATGCGCCCACGAGCTTAATCTACTTTCGACTATTGCATGCCACCGTCATCGGCTAAGAAGGTATTCAAAACTTGCTCAACCATATCCCATTCGTCGTCCGACTCGATCAGTTGTAATTCGCCATTGTCGCCATCTTCAGGATTAAAGATGTAGGCTTGAATATCAACTTCATCATCGGCCGCAGCATCAGCTGGATATAATAAAATATAGGAGTGACCGAAATCTTCTGAATCAAACGTGAACAAAATATTAAATAAGGTTTCGTTACCTTCGTCATCAACTAATGTGATCACATCATTGTCTTTACGATCTTGGTTTTGGCTCATGTTAGTTCCTCGCTATTCTTGTGTGAGTTTGCCGTGGCGATCCAAGTAGTTTTGCAAGATTAAACTTGCAGCTAGCTTGTCGATCACCTTTTTGCGTTTCTTACGTGAGGTGTTAGCTTCTTCAACCAACATCCGTTCAGCTTCAACGGTCGTCAGACGTTCATCTTCAAAGTCTACCGGCAAATGAAACCGGGCTGTCAGTAACTCGCCGTAATGTTGCGCCGCCTCAGCCCGTGGTCCCAAGGTATTATTCATATTCTTTGGTAGCCCCAGGACGAAGCCCCCAGCATCCAATTCTTCAACGAGTTCAGCAACCCGGTCGATTCCGAATTCCTCCGCATCCTCATTGATTCGAATAATTTCAACGCCCTGCGCCGTCCATCCAAAAGCATCACTAATGGCAACGCCAACAGTTCTGGAACCTACATCTAACCCCATCAACTTCATGCATCAACATCCTTATCTGCCTTTAAGTAAGACTTGACAAGTTCCTCGATAATCTCATCGCGCTGATGCTTCCGAATTAAGTTCCGAGCATCCTTTAAGCGCGGGATATACGCCGGATCACCGGATAGTAAGTAACCCACGATTTGATTAATCGGATTGTAGCCCTTTTCTTGTAACGCTTCATAAACTGTCGTTAACGTGTCGTGGACATCCTTAACGCTGTCATTATCGAAGTCAAAGTACATTGTTTTGTCTAATGAACTCATATCAAGCACCTCCCGCTAGTTTCCGCTTTTAATCTATTTTACTAAATGCCCATATGAAGTACAATCAATCCACTTTGATGTAACACATTCGTAATAATAACCCGGAGAATGCAGACGTTTTCTGCAAATCCATCCCGATTTACACTGTTTTTTCATATGCTGACATACCCCTGTTTCGAATGTTCGAATAGTTGAAGTTCAAAACAGGCACACCCTTTGTAACCCAATCTTCTACGAGTTAAGCCGGTCACAAGGTGCCATAACATTAAAAAATCAGTACCGTTAGAACGGTCTCGTCCTAACAGCACTGATTTAATTGTTATTTTGATAGCTTTAACATAGCTAACCAACATAAAAAACAGGATGTGCAACCAAAGCAATCAGTCTTATTGTTCGGCAAGCCACTCATGCGCAGCTTTCAGCGCCGCTGGTAGTCCAGCAGGCTTCTTCCCGCCAGCTTGGGCTAAGGTTGGGCGGCCACCGCCGCCACCACCAACTTTTGGTGCAATGGCTTTGATCAAGTCACCAGCTTTGATACCTGCCTTGACCTTGTCATCACTAACAGCAACTAATAAGTTGACCTTTTCGCCAATGACCGTTCCAAGTACCAGTACGTCAGAATACTGCTTGGTCTTCCAAGTATCGGCCAATTGACGGAGTTGATCCATGCCAGAGACTTCAATTTGTTGGGCGATCAACGTCGTACCGTTCACATCGTCAACTTGATCAAAGACTGCCCCAGCCTGCTGTTTGGCTAAGCGACTTTCGAGGCTGGCCCGGTTCTGTTGTTCCGCTTTGAGATCGGCTTGTAACTGACTAACCTTGGCTGGCGTATCAGCTAACTTCGGTGCCTTGACTTGAGCAGCAACTTGCTTCAAGGTTTGTTCTTCGCCGGCAAGCAGTTCGAAAGCTTCCTTCGAAGTAACGGCTTCAATCCGCCGCGTTCCAGCGCCAATCCCTGTTTCGGAAACAATCTTAAATAGCCCCAATTCACTACTGTTCTTAACGTGGGTCCCACCATCGAATTCGATAGAATAATCACCAATTGAAACAACCCGCACAATTTTGCCATACTTTTCAGTGAAAACCGCAATTGCGCCCATCTTGTGACCAGTTTCTTGGTCAGTTTGAATAGCACTGACTGGTAACGCTGCCCAGATCTTATCATTGACGATTTGTTCAACTTTAGCTAACTCTTCGTCAGTCACTTGACCAAAGTGAGTAAAGTCAAACCGTAAATAATCAGGTTCTACAAGTGAACCAGCTTGTTTCGTATGTTCACCGAGAACGTCACGAAGCGCCTGGTCTAACAAGTGGGTGGCGGTATGATTCTTTTCGACTTTGTTGTGGAAAGCCAAGTCAACGTTCAGCGTATAAGTCGCGTCTTTTCGCATTGGTTTCAACACTTCAACGGTGTGTAAATGCTGCTTGTTGGGTGCATTTTGTACGTCAGTCACTTTAGCCACCATTTCACCGGCATCATCTAAGATCACACCACGGTCGGCAACCTGACCACCCATTTCAGCATAAAACGGTGTCTTGCTGAAAATCATCTCAGCTTGACCACTGTCGACGTGATCAACCAGGGTCTCGTCAACAATAATGTCGTTCAAAGTCCCCTGCACATTCGTTAATTCGTCATATCCCACGTATTCACTTGGCGTTTTGATGTCGATCAAGAGACTCCGTTGGACGCCCATGGACTTGGCACTGCTACGTGCATTGCGCGCGCGGTCACGTTGAGCCTTCATTTCAACTTCAAAACCAGCTTCGTCGACATCTAAATCTTCGTCGCCAGCGTATTCCTTAGTTAGTTCGAACGGGAAGCCATAAGTGTCATATAACTTAAATGCATCCTTACCAGCTAGTGTATCGTGACCAGCCTGCTTGGTTTCCGCGATCAAGTTATTTAACAGATTCAACCCATCATTCAAGGTCTCATTGAAGCGACTTTCTTCTGAAGCCACGATCTTTTCGATATACGCACTATTTTTGAGCACGTCGGGATAGTGTGAGGCCATGATTTTACCAACAATCGGTACCAATTGGTCCAAGAAAGCTTCTTTCAAACCTAATTTTTGACCATGTAGGATTGCCCGCCGAATCAACCGCCGAATGACATAGCCACGGCCTTCGTTGGAAGGTAAGGCCCCGTCACTAATAGCAAACGTAATGGCCCGAGCGTGATCAGCAATCACTTTGAAGGACACATCGTCCTGGGCGTTATCACCGTAGTGCTTACCATCACTTAATTCTTCCGTCTTATGAATAATTGGGAGGAATAGGTCAGTTTCAAAATTGGTTTTCGCATTTTGAAAGACCGAAACGACCCGCTCTAGCCCCATCCCCGTATCAATATTCTTACGTGGGAGTGGTTCATAAGTACCTTCAGGAGTGTGGTTAAATTGCGAAAAGACAATGTTCCAAACTTCCAAGTAACGTTCATTTTCGCCACCAGGATAGTTTTCCGGGTCATCATCAGCTAAATTATTGAAAGCTTCGCCACGATCATAAAAAATTTCTGAATCGGGGCCAGATGGGCCTTGACCAATGTCCCAGAAGTTATCTTCGACTTTAATGATGTGGTCTGGTTTCACGCCAGTTGCTTCCCAGAATTTCGCGGCATCCGTGTCCTTGGGATAGACAGTCATGTATAACTTGTCAGGATCCCAGCCAAACCATTTTGGTGAGGTCAAGAGTTCCCAGGCCCAACTGATTGCTTCTTTTTTGAAGTAGTCACCAACTGAGAAATTACCAAGCATTTCAAACAACGTGTGGTGCCGCGCCGTCCGCCCAACATTCTCAATATCATTCGTCCGAATACTCTTCTGTGAACTCGTCATGCGGGGATTATCCGGCACAACGGAGCCATCAAAGTACTTCTTCATCGTTGCAACACCGGAGTTGATCCATAATAACGTTGGGTCATCCACGGGAACTAGTGATGCACTAGGGACAATCGTATGACCTTTTTCATGAAAAAAGTCCAAGTACATTTGCCGAATTTCACTACTACTTAATTTTTTCATTTAATTCTGGCATCCTCTCTATCATTCTTAATTTAAGGCAAAAAAACACCGTTGCTAGCAAAGACGCTGTTAACGCGGTACCACTCTGCTTGCAACGATGTGTTCGTTTACCTCTTAAGCTCATTAACGCTGAGACACGGACTAGTTTGCTAGTCATTACTTCTAGGTAGCATCTACCCCACACCGCACTTTTTCCAGCAACCAAAGTGTTTCTTGACCGATATGTGAGATAGATATGTCCTTACTTTGCAAAGTATAGAAAACTTGCGGCGACTTGTCAATACACCACTCAGTTATTTTGCATTAATCTATCCGGATGCACGTCAATTAAGACTTACGATCCTTGCGTTCCTTGCGGGCAGCCGCTCGTTGTTCGATGCGGCGGTCCATCCGCGCCTTATCGCTGATCTTTTTACGAATGCGGCGTTTGTAACCCGGCTTGATCTTTTTCTTGGACTTTTTGACGTAACCAATCAAGGTTGGGTCCAGTTTTTCCTGTTTTGGCCCCCGTTTAGCCCGACGATTACGGTCATATGAATCCACAATCTCACCATCACGAATCGCCTTCGGTTTGAACTTGATCCCCATTGCTTCAACTGCACTGACCTTGGCTTCTTCGCCTGGGCTATATAACGTAATCGCAGTCCCCGCCATTCCATTCCGGCCGGTCCGGCCAACACGGTGAATGAAGAATTCTAAGTCATTCGGAATATCATCATTGATGACGTGTGAAACACCTTCAATATCAATCCCACGGGCAGCTAGATCAGTGGCAACAACAAATTGATACTTCAATTGTTGGACGTCGCGCATAACCCGCTTTCGTTCACGTGGTTGAATATCTCCATGGATCATTGCGACCGTTAAACCTTGTTGGCGCAAATAATGGGTCAACTCTTGAACTCGTTCCTTCGTGTTAGCAAAAATCAACACGAGATACGGTTCACCAATCGTCAGCAAGCGATAAATAATACTGTTTTTATCGTGACTCTTGGTGGAAATCAGCCAGTTATCAATCGTCGGACTAATCACAGATTCTACTGGAATTTCTTCCATAACTGGATTATTCATGTACTTGCGCAAAAATGGCGTTAATTTTTGTGGCATCGTGGCTGAGAACACCAACATTTGTAAATCAGCAGGCATTCGGCCAGCAATCTGGTCAACTACGTTCAAAAAGCCCAAGTCTAGCGTCATATCGGCTTCATCAACTACTAGCTGAGTCGCACGATGCACATCGAGTGCCTGGGAGCGCATTAAGTCCAGAATCCGTCCTGGGGTCCCAATAATCAACTGTGGTTGGTGCCGATTTAGCTTTTCAATCTGTTCCTGCTTATCAGTCCCACCGACATAGAGTCCAATGTGAATGGCTTTCGGGCTGTGTTGGATCAACTGTTTAGCAGCAGTCTGAATCTGATAAGCTAATTCACGGCTGGGCGTTGTGATAACTGCCTGCACGTAACGTTCATCAGCATTCAGTTGATTGATCATTGGCAGTAAAAACGTATGCGTCTTACCACTCCCAGTTGCTGACTGACCGATGACGCTGCGGCCAGCAGCAATCACTGGAATCAACTTTTCCTGTACCGCAGTCGGTTTGCGGAAATTGATGTCAGTCAGTGCCTGCATCAAGAACGGCTGCAATTTAAAATCTTCAAAACTTGCGGTCATATTTAAACCTCTTTCTCATAATGGCTAGCGACTTGGTCGAGTTCTCGCACTACCGTTTCAATTTCTTGTTGGTCTTTAGCCTTGGCACCGCTCGCTAATGCGTGGCCCCCACCATCATGGTTCTTGGCCACACCGTTGATTGACGGTCCCTTTGAACGTAACCGAATACGGAAGTCACCTTCCTTTTGTTGAACAAAAATCGCCCAGCACTTAACCGTATCAATACGCCCAGGTAATGGGACAACCCCAGCAGTACTAGCATCACCGATTGCAAATGAATCGAGAATCGCATTCGTTAAAATAACGTAAGCTGCACCCGAATCCAACTGTGTCAGATGTTCATAAACGTAGGCCGACAACCGTGCGACTGGTAACGTGATGGTATCTTCAATACGATTAACAGCTTCAGCATCCGCACCGGCTTCCATTAAGGCCGCTGCTGCTCGCATGGTACTAGGCTTGGTCGCAGAGTATAGAAAGCGACCGGTGTCCCCAACGATGCCGGCATACAACAACCGAGCGGCGTTAGCCGTTAGCGTTAACTCCGCCGCAAGGGGTGCGTACCAATTATAAATCATCTCACTCGTACTGGAAGCATCAACGTCGACCCACTGTGGGTCACCGAAAGCGTCATCGTTTGGGTGATGATCGATTTTAACAATTGTCTTACCTTGATTCCAAAGTTCACCATCAATTCGGGGCTGATTAGCGGTATCAAGAATTAATACTAGTGCGTCTTGATAGTCCGCTTCGGTAACCTCATCCATTTGTCCTAACCAGTCAAAACCATGGTACTGTTTTCCAGGTGTCAATACCCGCTTCGCAGGAAAGCTAGCTTTAATGATAGCTGCTAACCCTAACTGGCTTCCGATGGCGTCTGGGTCAGGTCGCTGATGACGATGAATGATGATTGTTTTTGCTTGTTTAATTAAGTCAAAAATTGCTGTTTGGACGGTCATAAATGAACCTTCTTACTCTCATAATTTACTGGTGGCGATTAAACTGTCACAGTACTCCAGTATACCGAAGAATCCGCGTCGCGCCAAATAAATTAATTATCATTTGGATAAAGTGGTAACGTTAAGTTCTCAAACGCCAGTGGTGCCAAGCCAGTTAGCGTGATCCCTAACAGGCGGATGCCAGAGTTAAAATGATCATCGACCACCTCTTCAAAAATCTCTTCGGCGTACTGCTCAAACAAGGCCGCGTCATTAGGTATGAATTCACCGAACGTTCGCCGCTTGGTAATTGTGACAAAGTCACCGTAACGCAACTTGAGAACGAGTGTTTTACCGTGGCGCTGATGCGATTGCATGCTAGCTGCTACCAACTTAGCGATGGCCTTCAAGTGCGTATTAACTTCCGTCGTCGATTGGAGAAACGGTCCAAACGTCCGCTCTTTGCCGATTGATTTCCGTTCACGTAAATACTCGACTGGCCGATCATCACTGCCGCGCACTCGCCGGTATAAAATATAGCCCAACTTGCCAAATTGTTTGATTAGGTCTAATTCAGACTGTGCGTATAAATCCTGTCCAGTCTTGATTCCTAAATCGTGCATTTTAGGTACCGTCTTTTTACCGACACCCCGAAATTTCTCGATGGGTTCACGTAACAAAAATGGTTCTGCATCCTGTGGTAATACGATCGTCACACCCGCTGGTTTTCGATAATCTGATGCTAGTTTGGCAATGAATTTGTTGTAGGAGATTCCCGTTGAACAAGTTAAATGTGTTTGATGCCAAATTTCTTGTTGTAATCGGTGCGCCAGTTCGACCGCACTATGGATGTGTTTCTTATTCGTAGTCACATCCAAGTAAGCCTCATCAAAGGCAATTGGCTCAATCATCTCTGTATACTCATGGAAAATACGATGAATCTGCGCCGAAACTTCGCGGTACAACGGAAAGTTGGGCGTCTTAAATACTGCTGTTGGGCAGAGTTCTAATGCTTTAGCAGCTGGCATCGCCGAGTGAACACCAAATTGGCGGGCAACATAGTTAGCCGTCGTCACAACGCCTCGCCCACCTGTCTGCCGAGGATCATGCGCGATCACTAACGGCTGCGTCTTGTAGGCTGGATGCTCCCGCTCTTCGATCGACGCATAAAACGCGTCCATGTCCACATGAATAATTTTCCGACTCGTATCCACCCGAATAGGCGCTTCAACAATTGACTGTGCCATCCGCCGCCCCTCCAATCCTTAGTACTTTCATTATACACGAACATACGTTCAAAAGCGCGTTTCAAGACCAAAAAATAAGCAAAAAAAATAAGCGGTCATCAGTAATGATCGACCACTTATGGTGTAAACCTATTTTGCTTCAGAATCAGCATTATCGTCGGCGGCTGAGCTTGCCGATTCAACTTCAGAAGTAGCAGCTGATTCAGCCGCTGCCCCAGATTCTGGTGCAACTGTCTTAGCTTGTGCATCTTCGGCTGGAGAAATCTTAGCAACAGCGTTCAAATCAAAAACCAAGTAGATGCCATCACAGTCTAAAGTAACTGTTTTTTCGGTTTCGTTAACTTCATCAACGACCCCGTGCAAGCGACCAATTGTCGTAACCTTGTCACCACGTTTGATTTTGCTTAACATTTGTTGATGTTGTTGTTGTTGTTTCCGTTGTGGACGGATCATGAAGAAGTATAAGAATGCGAACATGACCACGATAAACAGAATTGATGCCATTTGACCCATTTAATATCGCTCCTACTCTAATTAAAAGTTTGACTATCTTTAACTTTAACAAATTACAGTCTGAAATACCAGTAGCACTAAAAGTTTTTCGGGTTTTTATCGTTAAAACCGTACATTTCAAAGAAGTTCTGGCGAAACTCCAGTAAATTATCATCCATAATGGCTTGACGAACTTGCTTCATTAAGTGTAACAAGAAATATAAGTTATGATAACTCGTCAAACGCAAACCAAACGTCTCGTCCGCCTTAATCAAATGACGAATATAAGCACGCGTGAAATTACGACAGGTATAACAATCACAATTATCATCTAACGGGGTGAAATCGTGAGCGTAGGCCGCATTTTTGACAACTAAACGCCCATGGGACGTCATGCAAGTGCCATTACGGGCAATCCGAGTCGGTAAGACACAGTCAAACATATCGACCCCACGAATTGCACCGTCGATCAAGGCATCCGCAGAGCCAACTCCCATCAAGTAACGGGGTTTATTTTCTGGCAATAGTGGCGTCGTGAAGTCTAAAACATGATTCATCTCAGCCTTCGATTCACCCACTGATAAGCCCCCAATCGAGTAGCCTGGAAAGTCCAAGCTAACAAGATCTTTGGCACTCTGTTCACGCAAGTCTTTAAAGCCCGCACCTTGAACAATCCCAAATAAGCCTTGGTAATCAGGGTGTTGATGAACCTTCAACCCCCGCTCTGCCCAGCGACTTGTCCGGGCAACTGACTTGCTAACATAGTCGTAACTTTCAAAGAATGGTGGGCATTCATCCAAACTCATCATGATATCTGGGCCAAGATCATTTTCGATTTGAATAGCCTTTTCAGGAGATAAGAACATCTTTGAGCCATTCAGATGATTCTTAAAGTGGACCCCTTCTTCCGTAATATCACGGTTTTTAGCCAGGGAAAAGACTTGAAACCCACCTGAATCCGTCAAGATTCCCTTTTTCCAATTCATAAACTGATGTAACCCGCCAGCTTCTTTCACGATTTGCTCGCCTGGCCGTAACCACAGATGGTACGTATTCGATAAGATAACACCCGCACCCATCGCGTCTAATTCTTCGGGTGCCAGTGACTTAACACTGGCTTGCGTCCCAACGGGCATAAACATCGGTGTTGGAAAGGTCCCGTGTGGCGTAATCAATTCGCCAAGGCGGGCTCCTGTGTGTTTTTCTTTCTTAATTAATCGGTATTTAATTGCCGGTTCCATATCTGTTCCTCCGTATTAAAATGTTGCTAAACTCAAATAATGATAGCACGAAATCCAGCCGTGAACCAGTCGCGGCAATTGGCGTGGGCACCCACGTGGCTTTAGTCAGTCTGTTAACAAAGCGTTCAAACGTCAAATAGTCGCCTCAAGAATGCATTTTAACTTCTTGAAGCGACTATTGACAATCTTTATTATCTCCAGAGCTAAAACGGCAGCTTGAAATTAGCGATACGCCTCGTATAATACGGCATTTTAATATTCAACCGTCATCCGTTTCAAAATAAGCGATCTCGTTTAAAGCCAGTTATACTAGTGAATAAACATCGCATCGCCAAAACTGAAGAAGCGATACTTTTCATCAATCGCATGTTGATAAGCCTTCAAAATCATATCACGGCCCGTAAAGGCAGCCACTAACATGACCAAGGTCGACTTCGGTAAATGAAAGTTCGTGATGAACGCATCAACGACTTTCCATTGATAACCAGGTTTGATAAAGATATCCGTCCAACCCGAATCCGGCTTGATTTCACCATCAAACTTACTACCAATGGTCTCTAACGTCCGGATTGACGTTGTCCCGGTTGCAATGATGCGCCCACCATTTTGCCGTACTTCATTCAACGTCTTAGCAGCATCTTCGTCCAATCGATAAAATTCACTGTGCATCTTATGATCATCGATATTATCTTCTTCAACTGGCCGGAACGTCCCTAGTCCGACATGCAGCGTCAAGTAAACCAACTTAATACCCTTGTCTTGAACTTTTTGTAAGAGTTCCTTCGTCCAGTGTAAACCAGCTGTTGGCGCAGCTGCCGAGCCATTTTCCTTGGCATAAACAGTCTGATAACGGTCTGGATCATCGAGTTTTTCTTTAATATATGGTGGCAATGGCGTTTCACCCAGGCTCTCCAAAATTTCCATGAAGATCCCATCGTAATGGAACTCGATCATTCGAATGCCATCTTCCTTTTCGGCCGTTACGGTCGCCGTCAACTTACCATCGCCAAATGAAATCACGGTACCGACCTTGGCACGCTTGGCAGGTTTCATGAGTGTCTCCCATTCATCACCTTCCGTATTATGCAATAATAGGACTTCAGCGTGACCACCAGTTTCAGGTTTAACACCATACAAACGAGCTGGCATAACGCGGGAATTATTCATAACGACCGCATCGCCTGGATTGAGTTGATCAATAATATCGTAGAAATGCTTATCTTGCATTTCGCCCGTTTGGCGATCCAATTCCAACAACCGTGAACTATCCCGTTTTTTGATTGGTGTCTGGGCAATCAGTTCATGTGGTAAATCATAATCAAAATCTTCAAGTGTTAAACTCATGTTGTGACCTCTTATCTTTATTTATTTTCTGGGTATGGGAATCCCAAATGCTGATAACCTTTAATTGTAACAACGCGTCCACGTTGTGTTCGCTTCAAGAACCCAATCTGGAGTAAGTACGGTTCGACCACTTCCGCGATTGTATCCGTTTCTTCACCAATATTGGCCGCAATCGTAGCAAGCCCGACCGGACCCCCGTCATAATACTCTAGCATCGTTCGTAAGAGCTTATTGTCAGTCTCATCCAAGCCGGCATCATCTACGCGTAAATATGTCAGTGATCGCGCCACGATGGCCTCATCAATGGCATCTTGATCCGCCACTTCTGCAAAATCACGAATTCGCTTGAACAAGCGATTAGCAATGCGGGGCGTTCCCCGTGAGCGACGCGCAATTTCGTGGGCACCCGATGGTTTGATACTCGTTTGAAAAATATCTGCAGTCCGCTTAACGATATCTTCCAAATCAGCAACTTCATAGTACGCCATATGTTCGACGATTCCAAATCGGTCACGTAACGGAGCTGACAGCATACCAGCTCGGGTGGTCGCGCCAATCAGCGTAAACGGCGGCAGTGGAAAGTGCACGGGATGGGCGGTTGGCCCCTGTCCGACCACGATATCGACAAAAAAATCTTCCATGGCCGAATACAACATTTCTTCAACGATTTTCGGTAACCGGTGAATTTCGTCAATAAATAAGATATCACCCGGCTCCAGTTCATTCAAGAGCGCAACCAAATCACCTGGCTTTTCGATTGCAGGGCCACTGGTCGTGCGGATATTGACCTGCATCTCGTTGGCGATTACCATCGCTAGCGTGGTCTTCCCTAATCCCGGTGGACCATACAGCAAAACGTGATCCAAGGATTCCTCACGCTTGCGGGCCGCTTCAATATACACTCCTAATTCGTGCTTGACCCGGGCCTGACCAATATACTGGGCTAACGTTTGCGGACGGAGCGATTTTTCTAATGACGCCTCTTCGTCATCGGCTTTGTCACCGGATAATAACTTGTCATCGTCCATTTAGTTACCCCTCCCATCTACTTCTTCATCAATAGTCGTAGTCCTTCACTCAACAAGGTGTTCGTATCGGCCCCTTGTGTCTGACTAAACGTCTCCAACTTCTTAGTGACCTTCTTGACATCCGCTTTCGAATAGCCAAGAGCTTCCAGAGCCGCCAACGCGTCCGCTAACGCGCCATCAACAGCAGGAGCATCCACATCGAGCGCAGTTTGACCAGTAACATCAACGTTTAGATCGTTTAATTTACCTTTCAAGTCCAGCACGATTTGCTGAGCTGTCTTCTTGCCCACGCCAGGAAAACTCGTCAGATAAGTCGCATTCTCTTGATTGATGGCTTGGATCAGACCTGCATGGTCGTTGTTGGCCAAAATCGCGAGGGCCGACTTCGGACCAATTCCCGAAACCCCGAGCAACTTTTCGAACAACGCCTTCTCGTCAGCATCAAAAAAGCCAAATAGGCTCATGCCATTTTCGCTGACGGCTTGATGGATATACATCTTAACTGCTGTTGGGCCCACCTGGTAACGGTATGGATTAGCCGTTAGCACTTTATAACCAATGCCGCTGACCTCAATCACCACATAACCGGGGGTTACATCGGTCACTTGACCGAGAAAATATTCGTACACCGAAAAAACTCCTTTAAATAAAACGTATGTTTGCTTGCTAAATTGTACCACATTTTCACAGTGGCTTAACACTGGTGCACCGATAAAAACCAAATTTTAATGTTAAATCAATTTCACCTCGATTGACGGATTTCGTGGCAAGAAATGCTTGCCGCCACGTTAACGTCATGCTATGCTCAAAGTCCTAGGGAGGTCTCACTATGCAACTCAAACCGTTTAAAGCGGTGTTACCGACCACAACTGGTCAAACTAAAATTCAAACAGCTGCGACCAATTGGGACAGCCAGGATACAATGACGACAACCGAAGCCAGCTATTACTGGTACGAACTCACACTCAACGGTGTTCACCAGTGGCGCTTAATTGGCAGCTGGCCGGTGGATCAAACCGTGACGACCATGGTTCCCGGCATGATCAACACAGTCCTTTACCCACAGCAACCCGTTATCGAGATGTTGATTGACGACTGGGTCGGTCATTTTGCCCCGGTCGTCGAGGTGACGGATACCGCGCACGTCACACATCGACTCTGGCAGATTACTGAGTCTGAGGTCAATACCGACATCACAACGGCCATGGCACCCGTTACTCCGCAGAAAACGTGGTTGACAACGGTCAGCACGCCACTCGTCATGTTAGTCTCAACCAGTGAATGGCAAAAATTAGTCACTGCACCGGTCATTCCCGAACAATTAATTGCGTTAGCGACACCTCATAATTAACCAGTCGTGGCTGTTAATTGTGAATTTCGCTATGGCATACATTCGTTTGTGTTCCATCTAACGTTAAATAGGCTTCTTAGGAATCAAAGTTAATTCCTAAGAAGCCTATTTTAATACCGATTTACTCAATTAAGATTGTCTGACACGTTTGTGAAGCCCCCACCAGCAGGCAATCAGTATGCTAATCACACCACCAATAATACTCGACCATATGCCGATTTTTAGTCCTGGTGTGTGATACGTCAATCGAATCTGGTGCCGGCCGGCTGTCAACTTGGCCCCCACAAACCCTTTGTTGACAACTTGGGTCCTAACGGTTTGACCGTCAACTCGTAGCTGCCAACCAGTCGAATACGGAATTGACGTTGTTAACACGGTTGCTGTCTTAGTCAGCGTGGTTCCCGTAATCTGGTTGTTCGTCACTTGTTGATGCTTCAACCCACTCGTCTGTAGTTGCCGCGTCCGTTGACGATAAGTCTTCCCAAGCGGTACAGCGATCAGTTTAGCGGACTTAAAATGCAAACTACGAATGCTCGTAAAGTTCAGCGTAATCAGCTTACGCGCGTACTTGCTATACCCTAAGTTGATTACTGCTGATGTCCGGGGCTCATAATCTGACATATTCGTGGTACCCAACTGACTAAAGCTCGTC
The DNA here is from genome assembly GCF_055413545.1 of Lactiplantibacillus sp. 3062. NCBI lineage: Bacteria > Bacillati > Bacillota > Bacilli > Lactobacillales > Lactobacillaceae > Lactiplantibacillus > Lactiplantibacillus sp. 3062. The sequence continues at coordinate 20,324 of NZ_JBVAYE010000013.1, read as the reverse complement.
AAGTTATCCGTTGTCTGAGCAGTTAAAGAATACCCACTAGCGCTCAAATTGCCCTTCAGACCATCGCGAACATCATCTAGATAATCGACTTTGGTATACGGACGGGCCGTGAACACGTTGGTATTTTGACTCGTTGTCAAGGCGTGCTTGATTGAGGAACGCCGATAACTGATGCCATCTAGCACAAGATAGAGTTCCGTATTTCGATACTTCTTAGGGTGTTGAATGGTCAATTGGTACGGTATCTGGTGCCCCTGCACATCACTGACCATGCTCGTTAACTCGTCAGCATTGTTTTCCTGATTTTTCTGGACTAACTTTTGATTAGCTGCAATCAAGTTCAACACGCGGTTTGACGGTGTCGTCAGGCCAGTTGCCGGCGTCAAACTTTCTCGTTGTTCCGGCGTTAATGTGATCGTATCTGCCGGTAACTTAGTCAACGCGTTGTTCGACGCTCCCGTTGCATGTTGATTGCGGTAAATAATCACCTTGTCCAACGTATCCAAAACATTCGTCGTATCCGCTTGAACCGTATAAGCGACGTTTTTTCCGGTAACGGTTGGCTTGACAGTCTTAACACCACTAACCTGCTGCGTAGTGACCGCACCTTGTAACAAGGCTTGCTCGCGGTCAACTGCGTTCAAGCGATTAAATTGGCGTTGACTAATCTGATGCTGCTGTGTATAAACTAACGGCAACGCATTCTTGGATTTTAACAAGATCGTGCCGGTATGATTACTCATGCCATAAATAAACTTGTCCGCAAAAATCTTCGGTTCGCCAGTTTTCATCTTAACAACCTCATATCCGGCTGGTAAGGCTTGTTTCTTCAACTGGTCCTCACGTGCAAATAAATATTTAACACTTAATAAGTTATACATCGTCGTCCGACCGTCCAACGAACCGAGTGGCGAGTTCATCGCATACTCTGAGTTGCCTAAGGCCTGACTAAATGCCCCCACGTAACCATTTTGAACTGAAAAATACGATCCAACCGTGTGAGTTCCTAACACCATCGGCACATCACTCTCAGCCGAACGCATCGTATAGTAGTTGGGTGCCAAAGCCGTTCGATAAAATTGGCTAGTCGTGGTTAAACTTTTTTGCGCGCCATCAAAATAATTTTTGACCCATTTCATTGCCGCGCCCTGCCGCAACTGCTCAGTACTATTAGAATTAGTATTGATACTCAACCAGCCCAGTCCGTTATTCGCCAGGTTCAGCGTGACAATTCCCAGTAATAACACATAAAATTGCCGATTGGTCAATTTTAAGGATTGTTTGGCCAGCAGGACCCCAATTAACGCTAACAAGATGAGATATGTCGCAATATCATGTTTGCGGATATTGAGATAGAATCCATTGATCAGCCAAATAATGACAAGCAGACCGCCACTAATACCAGCCAACCATTTTAAATCAGCCGCTGTCAGAGCAGTGACTTGGTCCATAAATGCCATCGTCGCATAAGCAAACACGAGGGTTGCCATCAACAACCATCGATTAGAAGGTGTTGAAAAAACGTTGAATACGGCCGCAAATTGAGGCAACAAAATACCCAACATCATCACGACCAGTACCCAATTAAGCACCCAATAGCGTCTGAAATGACGTAGTGTATAAATAATTGCAATAAAGCTAATGCTACTCAGCCCGAGGGTCACCCAGTATTGGACACTGCCACCATTGGTCAACAGTCGATTGGGTAAATTAACGTAATAATTGATGGGATAACTCGTCAAGCCATTCGCAAAGTTAAAACTCGCACGCGTTGCCGTCAACATCGCGAGCAGCGTGGGCACTAGTAAGATGCCTGCCATCGTGACACCAAGACCAACTGCCACTAGTAACCGCCAAAATAACTGTCCAAACGACCGCATCGTTAAATGGTCACGACGACGTGACCAGAAACGCACCAAAGCATAGACTAAACCGCCCAATGCGAGTAAGTAAGCAAAATAGAAGTTACTCAAAATTACAACGGCGGTAATCAGACTGAGTGGTAACCAATGTCGGCCTCGTAAGACCCGTTCAATCGCCCAACACAGTAGCGGAAACCAAATCATTGGTAACAAGAAAAACGGGTGGTGCATCCCAACATAGAACGTATACGCGGTAAATGTATACGTCAAAGCTCCAATCAATTGACTGATACGTTTGAACTTGAACTGCCGACTGAAACCTAGAAAAGCAAGTCCAACGAAGTACAATCGCAGCAAGATCAACGCTTGGTAGGCCCATTCCAAATGAGCGCGCGAAACAAACGCCACTAAATAATTAAACGGATCACCGACCACGTAGTAGGAAAAAGTCGTCAGTTGATCGGCCCCCAAGCCGAGATTCCATGACCAACTGAATAATTGTTGTGGGTGGTGCTGTAAGATCCGCTGAAATTCCAATAAAATCGGGAAGTGTTGGGCGATGCCATCCACTTCCCAAATCAATGTCCGGCCGGCTAAGAAAAGCCCACTGTAAGTAATCGTCGCAATAACCACAAACATCGCCGTATACCAGACGACTAGTGGTATCTTCCGTACTGTCTTCAAATCAGGTGCCCCTATCTTGTAATTACGTCGACAACGCAATCCCCATATTTTGCCATCTCAAACAATGTTTCTATTTTACCATGAACAATTTCGTCTCGTGATGTTCAGTTTGAATCTTAATAAATTCGTGATTCACAGCTGTCCCATCAACAACTAACGCCAATCCCAGTTATCTAAAGTTTCAATCTTAGTAGTCGCCGGATAACTCCCAAACAACTGTACTAAAGGTTGTAAGCCACTCACAGCATTATCACGTTGTAAGTTGATCGTAGCGATTGCCGCTTGATCATGACGGTTAGGATCGAGCTCAAAAGCAGCAACTTGCTCATATAAATTCAGCGTAATCAATTTGGCGTCCCGCGCACTTGGATGCGCATTTAATTCCCACAGCGTCTTGCGCCCGGCCACGAACGCGGGCGTGGCCTCTGGTAAATCTGCCAAAAAACAATATGCCGAATAAACCTGGCGATAATAAAGTTTGGTCATATCCAAAACAATCAACTCCCAATCATGTTGAGTGGTCCAAGCACCCGATACGCGCTCACCACTCATTTTAATCAATGATAGCTAACTATTTAAACCAATTCAATCTGAAATTTTACAACTCAAATTAGTGTCACAAACGCCACTTCCCCAATCTTAAAGTTGTTTTTTAGACCGCAATACTGGCGACAATAAAAGTGTCCCTAGGTTTTTTAACCCAGGGACTACTCAACATTGCTATTTTTATTCGATAACACATTCGGTTCGTAATTATTCAGTATCAGTCATGATTAAAACGTGCCATTTCTTAAGTTCAAAAGCAACCAGCTTAAGACCGCTGGAAAAAGTTCGGACTAGCGTAGACTTGCTTGGTGTGTGCGCCTTACACCGACTTCCAGGCATTTCTGCCAATTGCCGGAACGTGGTGGGCACAGATTTGAGCCGAAAAATCACGTCTCAAATACTGGCCTTTCACTAACCAAGCACAAGACGCTTGCTAAGTGAAATTTCACCACTGAGCATTGGCCGAAACGCCTTCCAGTCGGGACAGTATTCGAATGGCAGACGGTGAGGTACCCAACTTTTGATGAATTGGTCGTTGCTTTTCATAAACGGTAATTTTGTCAATCAACTGTCAGACTAAAAATAATATTGAGATGGCTCACTAATCCTGAATCGGTATAGTAGGATTTAATCTCTTGACAGAGTGCTTAATGCACCTAGCGCTTTGTTTAAACTTCCAGCATCAAAATAGTCAGCGACTAATTGTACCAAATTAGGTGGTCGTTCATCAGCCATTCGAGCAGTTTCCCGACCGGAGGGGCTGGGTGGACAATGCTCAGTAGCCAAATTATTCTTAGCTTGAAGTGGTCTGCTTCCGGCTTAGAATAAGACTCGTATTTGAGATGACGCGGGTTATGCGTTAGCTCAAATCGACGTCGGCTGCGTTCCAGCAATTGTCACCCAGCCCCGGAGGTCGGCATAGGACGCACACCGGCTGACGAACAACAATCTAAACTTGGCACGTTTTAATCATAATTCATGAAATATTTACTTGCACAATGCGGATCGATTACGAATCATACTAAAGTAACGAGTACGCCGCCAATAATCACTTTAATCACGTGCTTCATGACTATCCTGAATTCGTTTGAACATCCGTTCCATGTCTGAATTCGTGAAGTGTACCGTCACCGGGCGGCCATGTGGGCAATTGAACGGATTCTCGCAGGTCGGTAACTTGGCTAATAACGCGCGGGCCTGCTGATCATCCAAATGGTGATTGGCCTTGATTGCCCGTTTACAGGACATCATGATAGCTGACTTTTCCCGAAATTGGGCGACCGTCAACTTATCATCCTGTAAGAGCCAATCAATCATTTCACGAATCGTATCTTCTTCTTGCCCAGCTTTGAACCAGGTCGGATGGGCATGAACAATGAAGCTGTTGCCGCCGAATGATTCCAGATGAATCCCTAATTCTGCTAGTAACGGCAATTTTTCCTTGATCTTTAAAACATCGCTCGTCGGATAATCTAAAATAATCGGAACCAATAAATTTTGTTGATCCGCACTAACCTCACCTATCGCTTGGCGATAATATTCATAGTTGATTCGCTCCTGGGCCGCATGCTGATCCAAAATGTACATACCATCATCCGCCTCAGCTAACAGATAAGTCCCGTGCATCTGACCAAGATAGCGTAACTGTGGAAAACGTTCCGTATCCGGCGCTTCACTAGTCGGCGCGCTTGCAGCCGTGCTGGTTTCTAACGGTTCAGCAGTTTCACCAAAGGGTAAAGCGCCTGATTCTGACTGGTAACGCTGGTCAAATGCTTGAACTGGAGTAGCTGTCAGTTCGTCGCGATGGCTAATCATAATCGGCGGGTTGGCAGAACTTGCCGCTGATTCTGACGGAACAACCGCACTAACTGCTGCACGGTTTACCGCTGATGGCTGTGCTGAAGTAGTACTTACCATGGTCGTTGCCGAGCTGGGCTGCATGGTTGCCGCTGCCAGCGAGGCTGCAAACTGCTCAGTCGATGCCGGCGTTGTCTTATCCGCTACTTGATACTGTGACGAAACGGCGTTCAAATCCATCGCCAGCTGGTCTGTATTTAGATGTTCACGCCGATGGCTGCCAAGATTGGTCAATGCTGACGGAATCAAGTTCACATCCACTAACCGGTCCGTAATCGTGGTGCTGACCAGTTTGGCTAATTCTGGTTCCTTACTCAAACGGACTTCTTGTTTCGTGGGATGAACATTGACGTCCACCAATAAAGGATCCATTGTTAAAGCGATCACCGCGATTGGATAACGGCCGACCATCAACTTAGAACCGTAACCTTTGATGACGGCTTTGGTCAATTGCTGGTTCTTGATAGCACGACCATTAATCAGAACAGTAATATACTGGCGACTGGCCCGCGTCAGCTCAGGTAAAGCCACAAAGCCACTCAATTTAAAATCAGTGGTCGATCCTTGAATGGCAACCATCTTGCGCGCATTTTGGACACCGTAAATACCAGCAATGACTTGTTGTAAGTCACCGCGACCAGCCGTTTTTAATAGCTCTTTCGCATTATGAACTAACCGAAATGCCACCGCTGGATAGCTAAGTGCGATGCGGTTAACCACGTCTAAAATATTCGCTAATTCCGTTTGGGGGGACTTCAAATATTTTAGTCGCGCAGGTGTATTAAAAAACAAATCGGTGACGGTAATGTCCGTCCCTTGCCGCAACGGAGCGGGCGATTGTTGTAATAGCTTACCGCCGCGATAATGAATACTCGTCCCAGTGGCGCCGGTACTCGTATTCATCACCACGTCCGCTACTGACGCAATACTTGGCAACGCCTCACCGCGAAAACCTAAAGAATGGACGCGAAACAAATCTTCACGTGATGTGATCTTACTCGTCGCATGCCGTTTAAAAGCGGTCAGGACTTCAGCGTCATCAATACCGTCACCGTCATCGATAACCCGAATTGACTGAACACCCGACTCTTGCACCAAAATATCAACCTGCGTCGCGTGCGCATCAACAGCATTTTCAACCAGTTCTTTAACGACCGAGGCGGGCCGCTCCACAACTTCGCCGGCAGCAATCTGGTCGGCCAGCACAGAAGATAACTCATGAATTTTTCCCATTTCCATCGGTCCTTTCACATAAAATAATTAAGCTCGTGTCCTGCACGAACATTTTCGATTACCACAACTAGCAATAACTGACTAGTGTCGACCTACCTGTCCGTCAGACGCACCAATAGCTCATCATAACAGCTTATTGCGCTCATTTATGATGAGTTAAAATGCGCCTACTTGCCTAATTTTTGTTGCCATTTATACAGCTGGTTCATTACATCCATCGGAGTCATCGCCATCAAGTTCAACGTCTTCAGCTGTTGTAAAACCTTTTCACCCTTCGCATCCGTCACCGCCGGCTCAGCAAATAACGACAGCTGTTCATCACCGGCTTCAGCGACCGGAGCTTCGGCAACCGGGGTCTCCGATTCTACTGGCTGTGACTCATCGGCGGCCTCAACCGGCATTGAAGCCGCTGTGTTAGGTGCCACGCTATTAGCAGCATCACTAGCAGCAATCGAAGCCGCTGTCGTCGATACCGTACTCGTTTGATTTTCCAAACTCGTTAAAATCTTATTGGCCCGTTCCAATAAACTCGTTGGCATCCCAGCCAACTTGGCAACGTGCACCCCGTAGGACTTATCGGCGGCCCCGGGCTCAACTTTATGCAAGAAGACGAGCTCGCCATCCTGTTCAGTCGCACCCACATGCACGTTTCGTAACCCGGATAATTCTTGATCTAACGCGGTCAACTCATGATAATGCGTCGAGAACAGTGTCTTGGCATGAATATGGTTATGCACAAACTCAATAATTGCTTGGGCAAGCGCCATGCCATCGTAAGTCGCCGTCCCCCGGCCAATCTCGTCAAACAACACTAGACTATTGGCTGTCGCATGTTGCAAGGCATTATTGGCTTCCTGCATCTCCACCATAAACGTACTTTGACCGGAAATTAAGTCATCCGTGGCACCGATACGTGTAAAAATTTGGTCAAAAATTGGAAGTTGCGCTGATTTAGCCGGTACAAAACAACCAATTTGCGCCATGATGACCGTCAATGCTAATTGACGCATGTACGTACTTTTACCGGACATGTTAGGACCAGTAATCAAAAGGACCGTCTCATCAGGTGACATTGTCACGTTATTTGGGACGTAACTCTGGTTGCCCATCACTTTTTCAACGACCGGATGACGACCATCAACGATCTTCAAATCATGTGATTTAGTTAATTTCGGTCGAACAAAGTGGTAATCTTCACTAACGACGGCGAAACTTTGCAAGACATCAATTGCTGCGACCGCCTTCGCCAATGTTTGTAGCCGCTGAATTGCCTTTTTAACCGTTTCACGAACCTTTGTGAAGAGTTGATACTCAAGATCCGTAGAATGGCTCTCAGCTTCTAAAATTAGGCTTTCATGCGATTTCAGTTCAGGAGTACTAAAGCGTTCAGCATTCGTTAACGTTTGCTTACGTTCATAGCGGTCCTTCGGTAATTGGGCCAAGTTGGCCTTCGTGACTTCAATATAATAGCCGAAGACCCGGTTAAACCCTATCTTAAGATTCTTGATACCGGTTGTCGCCCGTTCCTGGGCTTCCAACTCAGCAATCCATTTTTTCCCATTATTCATAGCATCCCGATATTGATCGAGTTGCTCGTTATAACCATCCTTGATCACACCACCGTCCGTTACTGACAAAGGCGCGTCTTCAACGATTGCCGCGTCAATCAAATCCGCAACGTCTTCGACTGGATCCAGCTGATTAACTTCATCATTAAATACCTGCGTATCTAATTCCGATAAGATATACCGAATCTTTGGAATCTGACGCAAGGATGTCTTGAGTTGCACTAAGTCACGCCCATTCACGCTACCAAAAGCCACCCGGCCAGCTAAACGCTCCAAGTCATAAACTTTAGTCAACTCTTCTTGTAAGTTACTACGTTCAAAATAATGATCTAATAACGTCGCAACCTTATTTTGACGCGTTTCAATATCGGCCTTCACAATCAATGGCCGGTCGATCCACTGCTTTAATAGTCGTCCGCCCATCGCCGTCTTAGTTTCATCTAATAGCCACAGGAGAGTTCCCTGCTTTTTACCAGTTCGGATGGACTTCATTAATTCCAGATTATACTTGGAATTATGATCGAGTTTCAGGAAGTATGACGGCTCATAAGCGATCGCCTTTTGTAAGTGCGCGAGGCTCCGCTTTTGAGTCACCGTAATATACATCAATAACCGTTCCACGACCTGTTGTTCCAAATCGACCGTCAAGTCCTGAGTCAAGTAGCTCAATTCAGCCTGGGGGGTGACGTTATTCTGCTCTGAAATTAGAATTCCTAGCGTCTTAATTTGATCGCGCAAATCGCTAGCAACAGAGTCGTCAACCACAATTTCTTTAGTTTGCAAGCTGGTCAACTCGTTAATTAGGGTATCGTTAGTCGTTAAGACACTCGTTTTTAGTTCCCCAGTCGACAAGTCGGCGTACGCAAAACCATATTGTTGATCACGCTGAATCAGCGCAGTCAAGTAATTGTTCGTCTTAGCTTGTTCCGCGCCCCGTTCCAACGTCGTACCAGGTGTCACGAGCTGAATCACTTCGCGTTTGACCATGCCCTTGGCTAATTTGGGATCTTCCATCTGTTCACAAATAGCGACTTTGTAACCTTTATCTACTAAAATATCAATATAATTTTGCACGGCTCGATGGGGAACCCCACACATCGGTATAGGGTTTTCCGCCGAATGATTCCGCGTCGTTAAGGTCAACTCTAATAACTGAGCACCTTTAATCGCGTCATCAAAAAACATTTCATAAAAATCACCAAGTCGGTAAAATAAAAACGCATCGGGATATTGATTTTTAACTGCAAAATATTGACGCATCATCGGTGTATCTTTTGTTTTCTGTGGCACGCTTAATCCTACTTTCTATCGTAAATCTTAGTCATCAAAATATGGGTGGTCCGGATTAATCAAAATCCGGGCAATCTTTTTCGCCCGACCACTCTGACCATCAACGTCGATCACACAACCCGACAACACTGCCGGACTATCCTCTTGCACGTTGAAACGGGTCGGCATTTGTTCCAAGAAACGCTGAATAACATTCTCACGGGTCATTCCTAAAATACCATTATACGGACCCGTAAAACCAACGTCACTTAAAAAGGCCGTCCCATTTGGCAATACGCGTTCATCACTCGTCTGCACATGGGTATGGGTGCCAACTACCGCACTCACCTGACCATCCAAATACCACGCCATGGCTTCTTTTTCACTTGTCGTTTCAGCGTGAAAGTCGATGAAGATGTTAGGTGTCTCTTCCCGCAATTGCTCGACCAATGGTTGGACAGTCGTAAAAGGATCCGCTAAATTTTGCCCCATAAAGACGTTTCCTTGAAGATTAATCACGGCCAACTTCACCGTATTGACCTTCACGATCGTATAACCAACCCCCGGAGTCGTCGCTGGCGGAAAATTCAACGGTCGAATCAACTTCTTAGCACCATTAATAAAATCAAAAATTTCATTATTATCCCAGGTGTGGTTGCCCATCGTAATGACATCAGCCCCCGCAGTCAAGATGTCCTTATACACTTCCTGATTAATGCCGCGGCCGCGGGTGGCATTTTCCCCATTAACAATAGTAACTTGTGGCTTGTAGCGCCGTTTTAACTTAGGTAAGTACGTGGTGACCGCCGTTTGGCCGACATTGCCCATGACATCCCCAACAAATAGAATTCGCATAGATTGCTCCCTTGTTTTAACGTTATACCAATTATTTTAGCATTATTTAGCCTTGAAAACGTGATTGAATTCTGCTGGCAACTAAAAAAATGAGCTTAGGTCAAGACCTAAACTCATTTCCCGGTTATTTAGCGTAATCCACTGCTCGAACTTCCCGAATAACCGTAACCTTAATATGACCGGGATATTCAAGTTCATTTTCAATCTGCTTTTTGACATCGTGCGCCAAAACCGTTGCCTGTAAATCAGAAATCTCGTTTGGCTTAACGATGACTCGAATTTCACGACCAGCTTGAATCGCATAGCTCTTCTTGACGCCATCCTCATTATTAGCGATCGCTTCCAGCTTCTCGAGCCGATGAATATAATTCTCCAGCGACTCACTCCGAGCACCTGGCCGGGCGGCTGAAATTGAATCAGACGTCGCAACCAACACCGCGATAATCGACTTAGCTTCCACATCACCATGATGGGAGGCAATCGTGTTAATCACGACGGGGCTCTCTTTGTACTTCGTTGTTAATTCCACGCCAATTTCAACGTGGGAACCTTCGACCTCATGATCGACGGCCTTACCAATATCGTGTAATAATCCTGCGCGTTTCGCGAGTGTAACATCTTCACCAAGTTCAGCGGCTAAAACGCCCGCTAACTTCGCAACTTCAATTGAGTGATTCAAAACATTTTGACCATAACTGGTCCGATAATTCAGCCGACCAACAAGCTTGATCAAGTCAGGATGCATCCCGTGCAATCCTAAATCAAAGACAGCTTGTTCACCAGTTTCACGGATCTTTTCGTCCATTTCCTTACGCGCTTTTTCAACCATTTCTTCAATTCGAGCTGGATGAATCCGCCCATCTTGAATCAGCTTTTCAAGCGCGATCTTTGCGATTTCACGACGAATCGGATCGTAACCACTTAAAACGACGGCTTCTGGCGTGTCATCAATAATTAAATCAATTCCCGTCAGCGTTTCCAACGTTCGGATGTTACGACCTTCCCGACCAATAATCCGGCCTTTCATGTCGTCATTCGGCAAAGAAACGACCGAAACCGTGGTTTCAGAAACCATATCGGCAGCACTTTGCTGAATCGCTTGGACAATTAAGTTTTTGGCTTCTTTTTCAGACTGCGCTTTCACTTCGTCCGTATTTTCTTTAATTAACACGGCCCGTTCATGCGTTAATTGTTCGCGCGTTTGGGTCAAAATCTGATCGCGAGCTTGTTCTTGCGATAAGGCGGCGACCCGTTCTAACTCAGCTTGACGTTGCGTGATTAGTGAAGCTGCACTTTGTTGCTGTTGTTCAACGCGTTTTTGCTCATTGGCAATCTTATCTTCTTTTTTACCTAAAGCATCCTCGCGCTTTTCAAAAGTATTCTCTTTGTGATCTAAAGTTTCTTCACGTTGAAGCAACCGGTCTTCTTGCTTTTGAACTTCATTCCGACGTTGCTTTAACTCCGTTTCAACTTCAGCCCGGTAGCGATGACTCTCTTCCTTAGCTTCAAGGACTTTTTCTTTCTTATGAGTCTCCGCTGCCCGTTTGGCCTCAGAAATAATACCTTCGGCTGTGTTCCTGGCAACGTCCAATTCTTTTTCATGGACGTTCTTGCGTACATAGTAACCAATCCCATAACCGACAACAATTGCGATGACTGCGAGGATTATACCGAAAACATTCATGTTTCCACCTCCGCACCACCAAAATCCAGTTAACATAAAATCAACTACAAATTTTCAGATGTTATATTTTGATTATTTACACACTTGTTATTCTAATGTTAGAAACGAATAGTGTCAACTTAAAGTCTTATGGCAACCGCTCTCTGCAGGCTACTTTTGTCGTGCAAACAAGCTAAGTATGTACAAAAAACGCCCAAAATAAATATTTTGGGCGTTGCATAACAAACTGTCTATTTTTCGGTTGGTTGGTCGCCGAGATCGAGAGCAGTTTCCGCTGGTGTCGCTTTAGTGGACTTACTTTGACCCTTACTGCCATTCTTAGCAGTTCCCTTATCCTTAGCTTCTTTGGCCTGATCATCAGTTTCAGACGTTTCTTCACCAGTTGCATCCATACCATATGCATCACGAACCTTTTGGCGAATCTCCGTCATGACATCAGGATGCTCGTCCAAATACTTCTTGGCATTTTCACGGCCTTGACCAATGCGATCGTCACCATATGAATACCAAGAACCACTCTTCTTAACAATATCCTTTTCAGCAGCCATATCAACAATTTCACCAGTTTGTGAGATACCTTGACCATACATGATATCCACTTCGGCACGCTTAAATGGCGGTGCAACCTTGTTCTTAACGACTTTGATCCGGACACGGTTACCAATAATATTGGTTCCTTCCTTGATCTGTTCTGCCCGCCGTACTTCCAAACGAATCGTGGCGTAAAATTTCAAGGCCCGACCACCAGGAGTCGTTTCAGGATTACCAAACATCACACCAACTTTTTCACGAATTTGATTGATAAATAACGCGATTGTCTTGGTTTTGTTCAATGTCCCTGATAACTTCCGGAGCGCTTGTGACATCAGCCGCGCTTGTAACCCAACGTGTGCGTCACCCATTTCACCTTCAATTTCGGCACGTGGCACTAAGGCCGCCACCGAGTCAACAACTAAAATATCGACCGCACCACTGGAAACTAAGGCATCTGCAATTTCAAGCCCTTGTTCACCAGTATCTGGTTGCGAAAGTAACAGGTCATCAATGTTGACCCCTAGGTGTTCCGCATAAACGGGGTCTAGTGCGTTTTCAGCATCGATATAGGCCGCCGTACCACCCTGCTTTTGAACTTCAGCAACCGCATGTAGTGCCACGGTCGTTTTACCTGAACTTTCAGGACCGTAGATTTCCACGATCCGACCACGTGGGTAGCCGCCGACACCCAACGCGTCATCTAAGGCCAACGATCCACTTGAAATCGTTGAAATAGTCGTCTGGGCAGCGTCACCCATCCGCATAATCGCCCCTTTACCGAAATTCTTTTCGATCTTTTTCAGGGCAGTATCTAGTGCTGCTTTCCGTGCATCAGCCAAATTATTTCCTCCTTTGGTGCTCGTTTCTAACTCTTAATATCATAGCTGTTCAAAGTTAGAATTGCAAGCAAAAAGCGAACAAAAGTTCGTATTATTTTTTTAAGTCCGTATCTTCATTCAATGCATGTCTCAATAGGTCTAACCCGGCCATCACACTGCGTTCCCGAATTTGTTGTCGATTACCAGCAAAATGGTACTGCTTGGCCTTCACGGGTCGATCACGGTAAGCAAGACCAATCCATACCGTTCCAGCCGGTTGACCTTCCAAGGTTCCTGGACCGGCAACGCCTGTAAAACTGATACCAACATCAGTATTTAGCTGCTGCTTAGCACCACTCGCCATGGCCTTAGCGGTCGCTTCTGAAACCACGCCCTCAGCGTCAATAATTGCTTGTGGAACGTTCACTAGCTGATGTTTGGCCTCATTCGCATACGTTACAAAGCCGCCCGGAAAGATTGCGGAGACCCCGGACACACTGCCGATGGTACTCTGAAACAGCCCAGCTGTTAAGCTTTCCGCGGCTGTAATACTCAGCTTAGCCGCAATCATTTGATTAATAACAGTAGTAACTAACGAGTTATCGTCTCCATAACCGTAAAAGTACGGCCCAATGGTAGCCTTGATCTGGTGGTCAACTTTGTCGATCATTCCCCTTGCAGCCGTTTCCGTCATAGCTTGGGCACTTAATCTGAGGGTAACCTCGTTAGTCTTGGCATAGGGTGCAATCGTAACCGCCTGCTGTTCATCAATCAAGGGTTGCAACCGGGTCGCCAATTCAGACTCACTGATGCCATAAAAACGCATCACTCGCGAATAGATTTGGGCTTGTTCCCCATATGCAGCTGCCAATTTCGGTTTTGCCTCAGAATCAAACATTACGGCTAACTCACGGGGTGGACCTGGCAATAACAAGAAATCAGCACTATTTTCTGACTGATAAAACGCACCAACAGCCATTCCGTTATGATTAGTCAATGGTTGCGCGCCTGCCGGATACAATGCCTGTAATCGGTTGTTGGCCGTCATTACTTTGTCATTAGTGGCAAACCAGGCCGTAATTTTTTGCATTGCTGCCTGATCTTCAACCAAGGCAACATTCAAATAATGCGCGAGCGTCTGCTTCGTCAAGTCATCCTTGGTCGGCCCCAAACCACCCGTTAAAATAACTAAGTCATTCCGCTGGGCCGCAATTTCAATGACGGTCGACAAACGTTGCCGATTATCACCAACCACCGTTTGATAATAGCTATCAATTCCTAATTCGGCCAATCCACGTGCGATGTACGTACTATTCGTGTTCGTAATCTGACCCAGTAAAATCTCGGTACCAACCGCGATTATTTCTGCTTGCATGCCATATATGCCTCCCCGTAATCCTATCGATTACACTCAGTGTGGGCGCGATGATTAGCGTCCTACATTAAGTATATACGAAAATGACGATCGACCCCATTAAAAAGATTAGCATTTTCAAATACCTTCATTTGACATAACCTGCCAACGCGACTCATCGTTAAAATTATCGACTGACAGGAGTCATGATTAATTAATAAGGGCAACACGTTAATGGTATACAAAAACGTCTCACCGAATGCAAGACTCGGTGAGACGCTCATGATTAATTTTATTTGAAGCCATCTGCAAACACGTCACGATTCTGAACAAAATAATCAATGCCAGAATAAATAACGAAGAATAAGCAGATATATAACATAATTGCCGCAAATGGAATGTGGATTGCCGCAAATAAGACATTGTTCAGCAGCAGGAAGATGATGGCAATCATTTGTGTCGTTGTCTTAATCTTCCCGGGCATAGCAGCAGCCATCACTTTACCATTATTTTCAACAATCAATAATCGTAACCCCGTTACCGCGAGTTCACGACACATGATAATGGCAACGACCCAATCAGGGGCCGCATTTAACCGAACTAAGATGATGAACGCGGTCATTACTAACATCTTATCTGCCAGTGGATCCGCAAACTTCCCAAAATTCGTAACCAAGTGTTGACCCCGGGCAATCTTGCCGTCCGCTAAGTCAGTTAATGACGCAACCGCAAAAATGACAGTTGCAACCACTTGGGTGACTGGAATTGTTGTTCCAGCCCACACAACCTGTCCCCAACTAAGGGGTAACACCATAATAAGAATGAAAACTGGAATCAGAATAATCCGAAACACCGTTAATTTATTAGGTAAATTCAAAGCACCCGCCTCCTCCGCAACGTTATTTGATGGTCAAGGTAATCGTCCGAACTTGTGACGTACTGTTCTTCGGATTAAAATTGAACGCCTTACCATTGATTGTTACGGTCGTGGCAGTTGCGTTCCCAAACTGGAACTTAACCGTCGTAGCATTACTTGGTAACGTTAATGTATGTGAGCCATCCGCCTTTAGCGTTCCTTGCCAAGTCTGAGTACCGTTAGTCGTAACGGAAGTCCAAGCAGCCTTAGTAGACTTGATGACCACTTTGTTCTTATCCGCACCATTCGTCAAAGTATAAGCCGTATCGCTACTGCCGTTAGCCTTGATTGTTTGTTCCTTGGCAGAAGACGCTTTAGAACTAGACTTTGCTGATGAACTAGCTTTCGACGAACTCGATTGCTTCTTAGAACTCGAAACTTGTACAGAAGAACTGTCCGCACTCGTGCTAGAGCTTGAACCAGCGTGCGTGCGAACCGCCATAAACCAAATAAATAACAAAATCAAAACCACAATGGCAGTGACGATGATCGTTGGTAAATAGTTACGTACGCGACTCGCTGGTGAAGCAGGTTGTTCGCGACTAGCAACCCGGGTAGGTTGAACTTCATCAACATTTTCAACGATGGTTTCAGTATGAACACTCGGTAATTGGTCTCGATATTCTTCTAACAACGCGTTACCATCTAAATCGACAGTTTCCGCATATTGCTTAACAAACGCCCGAACGTAAAAATCACCGGGAAGTTTATCGAACTGTTCATCTTCGATTGCAATCAAATAGCGTTTCTGAATCTTGGTGATTTGTTGCAAATCATCAATTGTGAGGCCTTTCGCTGTCCGGGCAGCCTTTAAGCGCGCCCCAATCGTTGTTGTTTCTTCGTTATTTTCACTCATTGACTTTTTCTCCACCCTAAGTCTATTTTCAAAATCTTACGGTTAATAGTATATCACAGCAACTAAATTTAGCAGCCCCATGACCATTAAATTTCAGATTTCCTTAACTCTTTGCTTGTGGTCGAATCTGGTATTCACTGATTGCCTGAGAAGTCAATAATTGTTCAGCAACCGTCTGCAAGTCTGCAAGGGTCAACTGAGCAATTATACCCGGTTCATCAAAGATTGTCGCCGTCCCGAATAGCCGTTGATCATACCGGTTCGCGATTGCCTCCAAGGAGTTCGCCATGAAGACGACCCGCCCAATCATTTCCTTCTTGACTAATGCGAGTGCTGCTTCCTGACCAACTACAGCCGTCCGCCAGTTTTCTAGCACATCAATGATGGCTGCATCAAACTGGGCTGGATCATCCGTTTCACCACTAAAAGTGACAAAATTAAATCCAGACTGTAATTCGAAATCATAACCAAACGTATCATCGATGATACCCTGATCATATAATCGCAAATAATCTGCTGACGTATCGCCAAACAATAATTCTAATAAAACGTTAACCGCTGCACGGTACTTCAAAGCAGCAGCCCCCGCTTCAATCGGCAGCAAGCCTTTGACACCAACGATTGATTTGGCCCGATTGACTGGCATATCAATCGTCCGATAAGGAATAATGTCATGTCCATCCGTTGCGGTTTCAGGAATCTTACGTTCAATCGGTTGAAAGGCAGCAAATTTTTTAGTTGCTTGATTAGTCGTAATCCACCCTAACACTTCGTCTGGATCAAAATTACCAACCACAAATAACGTCATGTTCTCAGGATGATAGAACGTCCGATAAGCGGCGTACAAGTCATCAGCCGTTATCTTAGCAATCGACTCAGTCGTCCCCGCAATATCATATTGTAGTGGGTGGTTCGGATATAGATTACCAATCATTCCGAAATACAGGCGCCAACTTGGATCATCATCGTACATCTCAATCTCTTGCCCAATAATGCCCTTCTCCTTGTCAACTGTCGCTGGCGTAAAATACGGATCTTGAACAAAATCTAAGAGGGTCATGAGGTTGTCCTGCAGGTGCCGGGTAGCTGAGAACAAATAGCTCGTCTTCGTGAAGCTAGTGAAGGCGTTCGCGCTCGCCCCGTACTGACCAAAAATTTGAAACGCATCATGGTCAGCCTTCTCAAACATTTTATGTTCCAGAAAGTGGGCAATTCCATCTGGGAAGCGTTGCATTTCAGTACTTCCGGCTGGAACAAAGGTATTGTCGATCGAGCCATAGTTCGTTGTAAACGTTGCGTACGTTTTGTGATAACCGGCCTTAGGTAACAACGTCACCGTCAGCCCATTATCCAACTGAGCTTGATAACAACTTTCTTTAAATTGATCATATTTTTTTACTTTCATGCGGTTACCCCACTCAAGAAGAACCCATTATTAAGGGTCACCATCTTCGCGACTGCAATGATCTGTTCACGCGTCACACTTTGAATCTGCCGTAGCCATTCAGTATCCGTAACGCGTTGTTGCGTTAAATCATCGATCAAGGCTTGCACAGCGAATGTCCGTTGACTATCCAAACTGGACTCAAAATCGTTGATCAAGCCCAGCTTCAGCTGTTCAACTAAATCATCCGTAAAATCACCGGCTTGAATCGCCGTTAATTGGGCCGCAATAATTGCTAACACTTGGTCATGATTTTTGCCATCAATCCCAGCTTGCACCTTAAGCACCCCACGGAAAGTATCCAATGAGCTGCTGGCATAGTAAGCCAGACTCGCCTTTTCACGTACATTCATAAACAATTTAGACAGCGGTGACCCACCAAATAGTTCGTTGAAAACCAAGGCCGCGTAATAATGATTGCCACGATAAAAGACTGGCAAATCATAACCTAAATTTAGCTTTGCTTGGCTGAGTGCCTGTTGTTCACTCACTTCGACGTACTGGTTTGTATTATGATGTTGATAAAATGGCCGTGGGCGCCCCGCCAGTCGATCCTCAAAACCAGCTTGTTGCCACTGAGCTAAAACGGCCGCCTCATCAACGTCACCCGTCACGATAATATCGATTTGATCATTTTGGATCATCATTTGATAATAGTCGTACAAACCTTCCGCAGTGAGGGCTGCCAAATCACTCGCCGTACCGTAACTTGGCACTTGTTGCGCAGGTTCGTCCGCAAACAACGCCGTATTTAACTGCTGTGCAGCATAATATTGCTTATCATCAGCGACCGACATAATCGCCGCTTCCAAATTCTTTTTTTGGCGGTCAAACGTCGCTTGATCAAACTGACCGTCCGCCACTAGCGGCTGTAAAACGACTTGTTGTAAAAACTGGATGGCCTGATTTGTCAGTGGCTGATCCGTTGCCAAATACCGTTCATTCGCAACGGTGATGGCTAATTGCAAGTTATGCGTTGGTCCCTTACGACTAACACCCGCACCAAACGCAGCACCATACATGGCAGCCAATGCGTTGGCTAACGCTCGCTGATCTGGATAATCACGAGAACTTGTTTCTAATAAATTCGATAGTAGCGACCGCTGAGTAATTGTTTCACGTGCAAGCGGTGCCCGAAAATTGATAATAATCTGGTTGGTTTTAAATTGATGACTCTGAACCGTCGTCAATTGGACCCCTTTTGCTAACTGAGTTTGCAACATGTTTCCTCCTTGCATATGTAATAAATAATAAGCGAAAGGCCGGATTGACGCAACTTTCCGTCCTATTGTTTTTTTTATTTTCAGATTATGGTCGCCAAAATGATTATTTTCACGATTAAATTAAATTCTCGTGAGTGGCAATTAACATTGCCAAGTCGCGATTTGTCTGCTATTCTTTTCATTATTGATAAAATTAAGGAGCGGTTAATGTGAAAGTAATTAAATTTGGTGGCAGTTCCCTTGCTAGTAGTCAGCAACTGCAAAAAGTCCTCGCGATCGTTGAGGCTGATCAAAAACGTAAATATGTGATTGTATCGGCACCTGGTAAACGGTTCGATGGCGACACCAAAGTCACTGATTTACTTATTCAATATGCCCGTCAAACGATCCATCATCAAGATACGCAAGCCGTTACCGCAGCTATCATTGACCGTTATGCAGAAATCGGTCACGGGTTTAACGTTCCCGAAGCACAATTGACTCCGATTTTTGAAACGATTCGCAACTTACCAAAACAATCATACGCCGACAACACCTACTTGATGGCAGCTTTCAAAGCGCACGGCGAACGTCTCAATGCGCAACTGGTCGCCGCTGTTTTTCAACAAAGCGGCCTCAACGCTCGCTACCTTGACCCTAAAGATGCGGGAATGGTCGTTACGGACGTTCCTGATGACGCTCAGATTATCAAGAGTAGTTATGACCAGCTCGCTAAGTGGGCCAACAGCGAACAAATCCTAGTTATCCCCGGATTTTTCGCCTACAATCGTAACGGCCAAATTTGTACCTTTTCACGCGGTGGCTCCGACATTACTGGCGCGATCATCGCTCGGGGTGTCCATGCTGAACGTTATGAAAACTTTACCGATGTCGATGCAATTTACGCGGTCAATCCTAGTTTGGTCGCAAAACCAGCGGCCATTAGTGAAATGACGTTTACTGAGATGCGCGAACTTTCTTACGCTGGCTTTTCTGTCTTTCACGACGAAGCGTTGATTCCAGCAATCGAAGGCAACATTACCGTCAACGTCAAGAATACGAACCATCCCGAGGCTCCGGGAACTTTGATTCA
Organism: Lactiplantibacillus sp. 3062; assembly: GCF_055413545.1. Classification (NCBI taxonomy): domain Bacteria; kingdom Bacillati; phylum Bacillota; class Bacilli; order Lactobacillales; family Lactobacillaceae; genus Lactiplantibacillus; species Lactiplantibacillus sp. 3062. The sequence goes on along the minus strand of NZ_JBVAYE010000013.1, from coordinate 549 downwards.
GTCAACTCGCGAACCCAATCCCCACTACCCGGTGACTGGGATTGCCAGTTCTTCTAGTTTTTGTTCACTATACTTACGTAAGTATCTGCTCAACAAAGAAGTTGGGCTGGGCCGTAAAATTCTAACGATTTTAGAAAATCATCATATTAGTTATGAACACATGCCATCTGGGATCGATGATTTGACCATCATCTTTGATGAACATCAGTTGACGCCCGAATTAGAGAAAACGTTAGTTGCAGAAATCTCAGCGGCCATCAATCCCGATGAAATTTACTTTACGCACGACTACTCAATCTTAATGCTCGTTGGCGAAAACATGCGCAACCGCGTCGGCATCATGTCACGTGCCGCCACCGCATTAGCCAACGACAATATTAAATTAATCATGGTCAATCAAGGCGCATCCGAAATTTCTATTATGTTCGGTGTACACGACAATGATGCCGATCAAGCCGTTATTGCGTTATATAAAGAATTTTTCGATTAACCCATACGAGGCTGTGACATAAGTCTCTAGAAACAAAGCAGGTCTGGAAAAATCTTCGA
>NZ_JBVAYE010000012.1:0-80415 GCF_055413545.1 Lactiplantibacillus sp. 3062 | reverse complement strand
GTTTTTGATGTCTATTAAAATGGACCCTACCGGATTTGAACCGACGACCTCCTGCATGCGAAGCAGGCGCTCTCCCAACTGAGCTAAGGGCCCAATACACTTTTAGTATACCGCAAAATGCTAGTCGTGCAAGTCTAGTTTGGTCATCAATGGCGACTAGCACGATGATTTTGATTGCCACGAATTTTATGCACTCGTCGTTTGTACTGTGCTTTTTGGTTGCTGACAAACTTGAAGTGTTGCATTTTGCCGCCGAAGACTTGACCATTCAGCCTTAATTTTAGCCAATCTTGCATAACGGCCATCATTGAATTAATTTGGGTGATCCGTAATTTGTCATGTTGTTGTTGTGCTAGTGGTAATAAATTAGTAGCTAACTGATTAACTAATTTTTGATGGTAGGCCATTAATTCGGGTGTTAATGGGGCATCGGTATAAGTATTAAATAATTTTTGGATTGTTTGAAGTGCATCTTTGATGTCGGTTGGTTGATAATAACGATTGTCTGTATTCGTCAAGTTAATTTCCCCTTTGTCATTTTAGTATAGCAAATTTTATTTAAAAAGCATGGTTTAGCGTGGTCAAAGTCAGCGGTGGCGGTTACAATAGGGATAAATTTAGGAGGTGCGCATCATGACCACAGTAACCGCATTGGAAACTCAAGCAGGCCAAGTCTTGGATCAGTCCTACGCCCAGTTTAAACAAGCCCAGTTGGCGCTGGGCAAAGAGCAGATATTTGCTAATGCTGCTCAGATTTTTACGGTCGGTGAAATTGCTGCCGCGACACGGCAATATTTATTTGACGAAGAGATCGCACAGCAAGTGATCAAGTTGCAAGACCAGGTATTACCGACCATGTATCAACAGGGACAAAGTGGCGAATTCTTGAAGTTGAACTTTACGGGTAATGATATTCGATGGCTATTAGGATTACCGCGAACGCATCATCGCCAACGAATATCTAAATAGTCCAAATTAGCCGAACGTTTGGTCGTAATTAAATTGAAATTTAACCGAATTTCCAGGAATTGTCACTGGAAATTCGGCTTTTTAAAATAAAAATAACTTTTTTTCGTCAAAGTTGCTAAATAGTTTCAAATTTTAGTAATAAAACGATGCCGGTATGATAGGGTTTCAGCGCGAAAATGTTACGATGGCTAATTATTGTTACGGTTTTGTAACTTTCGTAACATATTGTTATTTTGCTGGTATTGGTATGTAACACAAATTGAGTAGTATAGACGTTGGCTTGAAGTACATACGTGACATTCTTTTTGGAGTGATCATTATTAAAGTGAAAGTAAATATTAAACAAGTGATGTTAGGAACTGCTGCTTTAGCTGGTATGTTAGTTACTAGTCAAGCAGTTGCCAATGCCGATTCAATGACAATCAAAGCAGGGGATACTGTTTGGGCGTACGCACAAAAGTACCATGTTTCTGTTGACAAGATTGCTGAAGCTAATGGCTTAAGCAACCCTAACTTAATTATTGCTGGTAAAACCATCAATATTCCTGGCGTTAAAACTGGTGAAAAGGTTACGACTAAGACGACCACTGCTAGTGCAAGCAGTGCTAAGTCAACTAGTGCCGCAACTTCAACTAGTTCACAAGCTACTAGCGCTGCTGCTACCAGCTCATCAACTACTAGTGCAAGTAGTACGAGCCAAGCAGTATCAAGTAGCTCAGTAGCTGCTCAATCAAGTAGCACTTCAACTGCTAGTGCAAGCAGTGTCACTTCAAGTGCTTCAACGAGTTCAGTAGCTTCACAAGCTAGCTCAAGTGCTGTAACTAGTTCAGCAACTTCACAAAGCTCAGCTAGCCAAAGTTCAGCTTCACAAGCATCACAAAGCTCAACTTCAGTAGCATCGTCTACTAGCACGACTGCAACTAGTACGCAATCAGCTGCTACTTCAACGAGCTCACAAGCTAGCTCAACTGCAAGTAACACGACTAGTTCATCAACAACGACTGCTACTGCAACGGCCTACAGTGCTTCAGCATCAACTAGTACATCAACGACTAGTTCAACTGCATCATACAGTTCAGTAATTGCTGCTGCTAAGACCTTCATTGGCACACCTTACGAACAAATGGATTGTTCTGCATTCACGCAAGCTGCCTTTGCTAAGGTTGGTCGTTCAATCGGTCGGACCACATATGCTCAAGCTACGATTGGTACTCACGTATCATTCAGCCAAGCCCAAGCTGGCGACTTGATTTTCTGGGGTTCTGATTCAGCACCTTACCACGTTGGGATTTACTTAGGCGGTGGCCAATACATCGCTTCACCAACTTATGGTGAAACTGTTTCAATTAAGAGCACAGCTTACTACACACCAAGCTTTGCTATCCACATGTAATTAATATCCCTTAAATGGATAAATAGCATCATCCCGGTTCGTCAGAATCTGGATGGTGCTATTTTTTGTATACACGAGTGATAATAATTGTTTTCTGAAGTTTAACTATTTTATCAAAATAACGTGATGATTCAGTGTGTGAATCCGTATTTCTTAGGTGCCGCGTCATGATGATAGACAATGTGGGCTTGGTTTAAGTCATGGACAGCCTTGGTCAGGTCATCCATGAAATCGTGGGCCATATTCATGCCAAAGTCAGCCCGAACGACGATTCGTTGGATGACTTGTTGTTCCAGATTAGCAGGTAAAGGATACGTTGGTACTTGCCAACCGTTCATTAATAGGCGATCCGATAAATCATAAAGGGTCCATTCACGATCTTCGCGCGGGGCTAGTTGGTAACAAATCAGGGGGAGTTGGTGTCCGTTATTGATCATCTTAAACTCACCAACTTTATCCAGAGCGGCTGCCAGGTAGCGGGCAACATCGTGAGTCTTTGTTTGAATCTCGCGGTAACCGTCCATACCAAAGCGAATGAAATTATAGTATTGTCCAATGAGCTGGGCTGCACTATGTGAGAAGTTGATCGCCATTGTCGGCAACTCCCCACCTAAATAACTAACTTTGAAGACTAATTCTGGCGGTAAAAACTGACGATCACGCCAAACGACCCAGCCGACCCCGGGATAAACTAAACCGTACTTGTGTCCGGAGGCGTTGATCGAAACGACGTTAGCCAACCGGAAGTCCCAGATGAGTTGCGGCTCAATAAATGGGGTATAGAAGCCACCTGACGCTGCGTCAACGTGAATGTAGACTGGTAATTTGGGATGCTGATGATTGTAGTGAGTAACGACCTTATCGAGTGCGGCTAGGTCGTCATATTGACCGGTATAAGTGATGCCCATGATACCGACGATACCAATTGTGTATTCGTCCACGTAGTCTAAGACGTGGTTAACGTCAAGGGCCATGTGTTGCTCATCCATTGGGACCACGTGCATGTCAACGTCCCAGTAGACACAAAACTTTTCCCAGCAAACTTGATAGCCAGCCGAAATAACGAGGTTAGGTCGATGGGCATTCAGATCTAAACCTGCCGCTTGAGCGCGTTTACGCCAGGCGAATTTCATTGCTAAACCGCCTAACATACAAGCTTCAGAGGAGCCAATCGTAGAGGTACCCGTAAAGTGTTCGTCATCAGGTGCGTGCCACAGATTGGCAATAATGTTCACACACCGATTTTCAATCTCGGCCGTGCGGGGGTACTCAGATTTGTCGATGGCATTCTTAGCCAGCGTATCCTTCATCAATTCAACGGCTTCGGGTTCCATATAGGTCTGACAAAAAGTTGCCAGGTTCAGTCGTGAATTGCCTTCATCTAATAATTCATCACGAACTAAGCGATCGGCTTCTCGAGGGGATAATGAATGCTTTGGTAACCGATACTTAGGAAGATCATGTTGTTCAGAAGGCGCACCAAAGACTGGTTCCAAGTATTCTTCAGCTTCATGATTGTGTTTACCGTATAACATTGCCATGTTGGTCACCCTTATCTTTATAAGTTGTGCCGAGTATAGCACGAGGTGATAACAGGGTAAATTAAAATGCAATCTGGATGGTAGGTAACAAAAAAACTGGTCGAATGGACGACCAGTTTTTAGTGAGGATCTTTGCGCCAATTAGGCTTTATCGCTGAACTAGCAGTTAAGCTTTGGCTTTGCTATTCATGAATTTCTTCAACAGTTGCAATTCTTCCTGAGTTGGCGTTGCTTCACCAGATTTAATGTTGTGAATCCGTTCAACTGATAATTGACTGCCAAACGCAAGGTCGTTATCTGTAAGATGGTGCTCGCGTTCAAAACTGATGAGCTTTTCTGATAATTGACTTAATGGTAGTTCCATGCTCCTCACCCCGATTTTTAGAATTCGTAAAAGTTCAGTGCCATATACCTGCTACTTTTATTATAACCTTAATTGGTCTGAAGCGGGGAACGAATGCCATCCTATTTTGTAATTGGTTGTTTTAATTGATCTTGTAGGTGGACCAGAATATCAATAATCTCATGGGGAAGCTGGTCATGATTGTTGTGTTGATATTGATCAATGAAGTTAGCCCGAATTCCTAAACGAGTGGCGACCAAGTTACGGTAGTCTGCATTGGCATAATCAACTGGGAAATCAGCTAACTTTAGGTTTTGCATGTGCTCCAAGCCTGCGAATGACTCCCACTCGGTCGTATCATTGACAATGGCTTCCAGCGCACCCAAGGTAACTTCCTTAGGAATCTTCTTATCGCCAAAGAAGCCAGTATTCAATAGATAACAATCTAAATGGCGTTCTTCGAAGAGTGCCTTGAAATCATGGTAATCTTCTGATAGTGGATAGACCCTAAATGGGTTTGCAAATGGTTCGATCACTAGGGCGTTACGGTCGACATTACCAATAATATTTTCGGCCGAGCTCCGTTTGGTCGCTAAAGTGGCGCCGAATGTCGCTGCTAATACGGGATCATCTACTTTAATCACGGGTGGTAAGCTATCATCTTTCATAATCCAGAAGATTGCATTGATGGGAGCGGCTTCCTTATCAACCCGGTTAGTCGAAGCGTACCGTGACTTGATCGTCCGGCCGTTACCGTTGCGCAGATCTTCAGTGACAAGGACCTTGCGACCCTGATCGTCTAAGGTGACGCCGACGTTTTGGATCGTCATAAAATACTTGGTCTCATCGGACGTCATCGGATAGTCGTTGGTTTTGTCAAAGTAAGAAGGCTCGAGGGCCACGGAACTACCATCCTTGCGATTGATGACAAAGGCGTCGTCGTGGAGAACGGTGATATCGTATTTATAGCCGTGTTTAGCGTGGGTTAGTGTTGACTTACCGGAACCTGATAACCCGAACATGGCGAAGACTTGGTCTTGCTTGTCCTTGAAGTGGAAGGCCTTCAAGCCACCGTGACAAGCAACGAAGCCGTGACGATGGGCGATCGACCAAGCTAAGGTCAAAGTCGATTTCTTCAACTCACCAAAGTATGGCATTCCTAGAATGGCAGCCGTATTATGTTGCGGATCAAAAATAGCCAGGCCGTCTGGATAATCTGGATCATGGTAAGTAGGGTCAGCGTAAATGTAAATATCGCCTTCTGGATAAGCAACGGACCGATCGAACATTTCTTGATAAGCAGCGGTGATGGGCTGGAAGTTAAGCATGTAAGAAAGTAGATTATTGGCAAAACCGTCCGGAATCGCGAGGTGGGCCCGCACGATGAAGTCTTCGTCTAAACCGACCAGAACGTCCGTCGTGATGAAGTCCTTGTGAGCACTAGCAAATAGTGCTTGGCGTAGGCGACCGGCCATATCGGCTTCGCTAACGCCCGGGTTGCCTAGAATCCGGCGCGCTTGTGCGGTTCGGCCAACAACCTTACCCGTATTGGCAATCAACATTTTTGCATCAGCTGGTAAGCCTAAATCCGTTGCGCGATAGATTGGGAGGTCCGTAATAACGGTTCCGGGGTCCTTAGTAGCGCGGTGGTAAGCGGCAGCGATATCATCAACGTGGTGCATATTATTACCGTAAAAGGCCGTTTCGACGGTAGAACGGATCTGTGAAAAGATCGGATTATGGCGACCGATATCGGCTAATTGATAAGAATTTTTAGTGCTCATATTGTAGCCTCCCTGCAAGTTGATAAGTTAATTTTAGCACAAACTTTCACATAAGAAAGCGTTTTCTTTTTTGGCTGATGAATAGCTGCTAGTGCGTTTAGACGATTAAGACGTTAAGCCGCAGTGGTTGTTAACTAACTTGTAGTTGGAAGTACTCGCGGATTTTATTGATAAGTAATGATCATTTTGATAGTTGAGGCTGTTATTAATTAACTTTCCAATTAAATTATCACTTGCGTTCAAAGCTATATTAGTATAGTTTATTAAAAGAGAATGATTGAAAATCAGTGATAGGGAGGCACCTTTCTTGCCACGAAGAAGGAACACGCAACGGCGAATGGAGATTGTTAATACAGCGTTTCGCTTGTTTGCCGAGCAGGGGTATGCGAACGTTCAGATGAAGGACATTGCCATTGCCTGTGATATCAGTAAGTCGTTGCTACAACACTATTTCCCGAAGAAAATCGTTTTATTAAGTACGATGTTAAATGAGTTGACGCTTAGTGCTTTTATCTATAGTAATGAACAGCTGACCATGCTGTCTTCGTATCAGCGAACAATGATTCAAATGAGCTTTGTTTTGCGGATGTTAGATGAAAATCCGACCATGGAACACTTTATTCAGGACATCTTCGAGAGTCCGGAACTGACGACTGAGATGGTGCTAGTGACACTAGACTGGCTAGAAGCTATCGGCGTAGAAGGTGAAGCTGCTATGATTAGATACGCGTTGAACTTCGCGTTATCTGGTGGTATGGCTGTTTTTTTCAAGCGTAAAATTCTAAGAGCTAGTGTTGGCATGATTGCAGAAAATATCGACCAAGCGTTTTACTTGTTATTAGGTGAGAATACTGAGAAAATTGATCAAATTTATTTGAGCACAGCCAAGTATAATACTGACTATTATTATCAGCAATTCATCACGTATCTGCATAAACACGCGACCCTTGACTTGAGTACTGAAATAAAAATTTAATATTAAAGTAATCTAAATTACTTGTATTTCGTAAAATATACTAGTACACTTTAAAGCGGGGAAATGATAAACGACGCTTACTAATTTATGAAAAAAGTATGGGGCGAATTATGATTGGGAATTTAATGATAATTCGACTAGTGAAAGGGAGACTTGAATAATGAATGAAGATATGGAATTTTTTAATCGCTTTAGCCATATGTATTTACATGGCTTTAAAAACTTATCAGATATGTTTGCTGAACCTGCAACGGAACATGGGATTACTTTGGATGAATTTTACATTTTATATGATATTGCTGAAGCAAAAGGTAAGATCCGTCTGATGGATATTGCCGAAAGTCACGGTGTGACGCGTTCAGCAATCTCACGCTTAATTGGTCGCTTATTACGGAAAGATTACTTATATCAAGAAGCTGAAGACCATGACCGTCGTAACAAAGTTTTAAAGTTAACACCAGAAGGCGCTCGGATTGAACATGAAGTCTTTACTGAATTGATTCAACGCAACCGGGAATGGCGTCAAAGCTTCAGTTTAGCTAAACAATATCAGACTTTGAACTTGGTTGAAGAGTTTATGGACAAGTTTGTTAATGAAGATGCTAGCAAGCAAACTAAAAAGACAACGTATGCTGATACTGATTTGAAGCGGGCTGAAGCTTAATTGAGTGTCAGTTACAATTAAAGATAATTACAAAAACAACCCTGTTGGCGTCTTTTGGTGCTAACAGGGTTGTTTTTATAATCATTAATGACCACTGATCGTGATTCGGAAATGATCAAGACGATAGGTGCTATGAAGTCTCGATGGTAATAGGTGTCAAGCTGGTTGTTTGCGCTATCAGATATAATCCGTGCTTGTACTTAAAATAAGACTTATTAGTAATTATTTTTGGAAAAAGTGAGCGCTTACTGTTTGTATAGTAGTCACATTGATTGGGTGATTTGTATAAATAAGACGAGCGGACAAATACTCGTCTTACTCATATGAACTTTGGTTGCCTTTTAACCTAATAGCGCGTTCAAGGTTTGGTTAGGAGCTTGCTTGATATTGCAGAATTAATATCAAGTTTAAGAGTGATTAAACTTATATGCGAATTTTAAAACACAAAAAAATATTTTATTGTACAAAGTAAATATCCTATTTATTCTTCTTTATAAAAAATTTGATTCAACTCGCGATATTTACTCGGAGTAATATCGAATTCTTTTTGAAACTGGCGTGCAAATTCGGCGCTATTGTAGAAGTTGATTCTTTCTGCAATTTCACCTATAGGAAGATGGGTATTAATTAATAATTGCTTTGCTCGCTGTAATTTAGCGTGGCGAATGTAGAAGTTGATGGTAAACCCTAGTTCTTTACGAAATTTACGCTTAGTGTATTCAGGATCTAACGTCAGTTCTTCTAAGATGGTATTTGCTCTTAATGGCTCATCACAATGATTATCAATATAATAGACAACTAGCGCGACTTGCTTAGAGAGGCGGGTACCATCAATTGGAATATCAAGTGTATCAAGATTGCTAAAATAATTGTTAACGATTGACTCTAAAAGTGGCATAAAATCATCATTCGTTAGTGTTGTTGTTGTGAGGTAATGCAAAATGTCCTTTCTTAAGTTAACGAATGTGATCATGTTCAAATAATGATAAAAGCTGACACTTGCTAGATCACAGGTTAGTGAAATTAAGGCTTCTTTTAGAATGAGTGGGCGGACGTTGTATAAGTTATCCTTGATTTTGTGATTAAATCTATTGATATGTTCCAAGGCGTAGTCAAGACAACGCTTTTCGAAAAAATAACTTAAATCATGTTCCAATATAGCAAAATCAAAATTGAAATCGCGTTCTGTTTGAGAAAGTTTGAGCTCTGGAAAATTCAATGGACAGTTCCTCCCCCATAAGTTACAAAAATAGTGAATTTTATACAAATAGTAAACGTACATAATAGTGTACTTGATTAACTTTAATTGGTATGCTTTAATTGGTTCAAGGATAATGACTGATTTAAGTTATCCAGTATAGACATATAAATATTCTTCGTCAATTAGTTTGCTAAAAGTTTATTAATAAAGGTGAATTTATAATATTGATTTAAATATTAATATGTTTGTACAAAAAGGTATTACGCGCTATTGATGAAGAAGATTAATATGCTAATTAAATTTTAGGGGGAATTGACTTATGACAAAGTCACGTACGCTCAAAGCAGCTATGCTGGTTTCAGTAGCCAGTATTGCTTGTTTATCATTCAATAATTTAGGAGCTTCCGCGGACACCTTGCCTTCAACTGGAAAGTCTCAAGCAGATGTTTCGTTTACGTCTAACGGTGGTTCGACTAATCCTGTTGATCCAGACAATCCGGATAATCCTGGCGGCGGTGGTACTGGGAACAACGGGCCACTTTCGTTAGATGCGGTACCAACGTATCTTAATTTTGGGACGCATACGCAACCTAATGTTGATACGGCCTACACTTTACTTTCAAAAGATGCTAGTCAGGAGAGCCTTGCGACAGCTAATGATGATAAGACCCAAAATGTGACGACTAGTGGTAAGAAAAATGGTAATGATATCATTTACACGCAAGTTTCTGACTCACGGGGGACTGGTGCTGGCTGGCAATTAAAGGCACAGCTTTCTGATATTACGGCTTCTGACGGCCAAGTGTTAACGAACGCGTCAGTTGTTTTAAGTGGTGGGACACCACAATATCTGACAGGGGAAGCTAATCAACAATCTTGGGTCACTGCGGCGGATGCGAACCAGGCAACCGTTGCAACACCAATTGTGCTCAATGCCGGCGCTTCATCGACAACCGATGTTGCAACAGCCACGGCAGGGTCTAAAGTTGGTGACGGTCAAGGTATGGGGGTCAACCAACAATACTGGAATATTAATAATGTGCAATTACATGTTAAAGGTGGTCACGCAGCCGCTAAGAATTATTCAGGGAATATTGTTTGGACATTGAACTCGACACCAACGGCTTAATGAACGAAAACGAGTGGCTATGTTGAATAGTTAACTCGTTTTTTTGAAGGGAGGCCCTTTTATGAACGGCTGGAATAAGAAGCTATTATTAGGGATGTTAACCCTAATAATGACTTTGTTGGCTGGTATGACTGTGATTGGCCATGCTGCTGACACGGCCAATAATGCGGTAACTTTTGATGTTCAGCCAATGCTTAATGAAAAGCAACAATTATCAAAGGACGCTTATTATTGGGATTTTAAAATTCAACCGAAGAGAACATATTCGTTAGCGATGCGTGTTAATAATCGCTCAAATCATGAAATTAAAGTCAAAAATCAATTCCTACAATCGTATACTAATGCGAAAGGTGTTATTGATTATGGTGCTGCTAATCTGAATGATGACACTAGTTTAAAAGTAAAACTAGCTGATATTATTACCGTACCGAATGAGGAAACGACGATCCCAGCTAATAAATCACGGATCGTGCGGGCACAGTTAAAAACGCCAACGAAATTGAACAAAGGGATTATTTTAGGAAGTTGGCAAGTTAAAATTGCAGATCAACATCTTAAAACCAAGGGGGCGACGTTAACTAGCGAATATGCCTACAATGTGGGGATCAAACTAACGTCAAATCGTGATCCATTGCCAAAATTACGCTTGGCTGATGTTCAATTAAAAAAGCGGAGTGGCATCAAGACAGTTATCGGTAATATTCAAAATTACCACGCTTCAATTCTAGGAAAAGGGACTGTCACTGCCTACGTTAGCAAAGCTGGGCAGACCAAAAAGCTCGCGGTGGCTGATCTAAAAAGTAGTTCGATGGCTCCTAATTCTAACTTTGACTTACCGTTAAAGTGGCGTACTAATCGGGGGATCATTTTACCTGGGACTTACACTCTATACGTCAAGTATCGAACTACGGATGAAAAGTTCGCTAAGCCGCATGTCTGGTCGCTAAAGCAAGATTTTGTAGTTGGCGCTACGGATGCTGTTAACGTCACGTCTCCAACTACTTGGGGTTGGTTGATTGGTATCGTGTTGTTAGTATTATTGCTCATTGCTTTAATCATATTCTGGGTAATTAAACGGCGTCAAAATAAGCGCTAAGGGGTGATACTATCAAAAAGCTAAGAGCAATTGTTGTCATATTGATGGTATTGTTACAAGTCATAGCCGCTGGTGCAACGGTAAGCTTAGGCGCTGATATGACCGCTCAAGCAGCTACGTTACCACAGTTAACTTTTGCAAAATCAACGGCTAGCGATAATATTTTAACGAATCAACATTTTGATGTTGAACTACAGGTTGGTGATACGGCCTCTAAAATAAATACGATTGATTTACCGAACGAGGTTAATTTAGATGGGCCAGAGGAGTTTAAGCAAATAAAACGGGTTTTCGATGATAGTCAGTACACAACGGGGGATAATGGTGCCTTTACAATTACGGCTAAGCATCTGACAGTTGCGTACAATCCTGATAAGCGCAGGATAACGGTTCAGTGGTCAGATGAATATCCGCAAACGAAGGTACCAATTAGATTAACAGCTGTTAAAGCAGAAAAACTGGCGTTAGTTGCTGTAGCCGATGATCAAAAAGGGCCGGCGTTGAATGTCGAGATTAAGCAACCACAAACGCAGGCTGATCAGGCCAGTACGAGTTCAGCTAGTTCTTCAGCGGCAACCGATACAAATAGTTCGACGGCATCGTCAAGTCGACAAGCGACATCATCAGCAGCAAGTTTGGACAGTTCACGTTCAGCTGCAACGACGCTTTCAAGTCAGGCGGTAAACCAAACGAGTGCTAGCAGTAGCGAGCCTTCACAAGAAACTGCTGCTAGTCAATCGTCAGCGGTCACGGAATCTGCGGGTGGGACAACTGATAGTTCGGCCAGCATCTCGTCGTCATCCACTGCTAGTCAAGTGTTCTCATCAGCATCAACTAAGCAAGCAACTGCGAGTGCCAAATCTAGTCCATTAATACCAGTCACTCGGTTAGCTCAGCTGAGTTCGAATGTGGTTGATGTTAGTACATGGTCTCAATTAGTCGATGCTTGGAAGAATGTGAGTGTTGATGAAATTAATATTACGGCTGATATTAGTAATCCGACTGCCGCTGCAGGGTCTTTGGACTCACGACTATCCGGTAATATTATTGTGAATGGGAATGGACATAGCGTTAATACTGGATCTGCTGGGTTTCACACTAGGTACAACGGTGCTACCAGTAGTACGAAATATACAGCGACCTTTATGAATTTTGCATCATTAATCGGATCTTTTGGAAATGATGCGGGTTTGATTGGCTCATCCACCGGTGGCGATGGTGCCGGAGGGGCTTTGAATTGGACATTTAATGTTAGTAATATTACGGTCCCAAGTGGGACTAGTTATACCAACACAAGTCGGCGATTTGTCAGTGCGCAAGGGAACCAAGTCAATATTACCGGCAATTGCCGAGTAACAACGGTTCGAGAAAACATCTTATGTGGTGGCCTTGATGTAGCTGCTGGACAGATATTCACTGGATCGAAAATAGCCAATGGTGATGATAATTCATTTATCTGGTTTGTTTATGACTATCAAGGAACTGGTAATCGGCAAGTTAATGTTGAAGAAGGCGCGACGCTAAATTGTATTCGACGACCTGCTAGTTCTACGTCAACCGCCTATACTACCTATCCGGTTATTTTTGATGCGTATGAAAGTATTAATGTGGGTAAAAATGCCACGTTTAATGCTAGCGTTCCAGGAAATGCATACTCTAACAAGTACTTTTATGGGTCACAATATCATCGTAATTTTTACGCGGATACTGGTAGCACCGTTAATCTAACGTCACTAGCTAGAAGTCAATCGCCAATCTCTTTTTCTGATAATGCAACTTCGACGATTCAAAGTAGTAGTGGTGCCAATATTTATGTAATTGCTGCTACGGGAGCACCGCTTATTTCGGGAAATTACGCGCGTTTGGCTACTGTTCGATTTATTAATCCGAACAACTTGGATTTACGTAATAGCTCAACTGGAACGACTGCAGCGGCTAGTTCGATTAACCAAGATAATGTGGGCACTTTTGAAATCCAAGATAGTAATATTAGCTTGTGGAAATTAGCTTCATCGGTTACGGGTGGTGCGGATTATTCGTATAGCAACGTATCTCAGTTATTACAACAGGGTTCAGCGGTAACAGCTACGGATAGTAATTTGCAAAGTAATTATTTATCTTCTAAAATGCGTCGGATTAGTGCCACTAACCAGAAGCCACAATTAGCATTCAGTAATCCGTATGATGGGACAACCAAGTTAACGGATGCGGATCAGCAACTGCGGACCCGGGTCATTGTGGCGATGGTTCCCGATACTAATGGTGTTCAAGATGACGGAACGGTTAATTATATTCCACAGTATGCTAGTGCAGGGCAATTAACCGTGAGTTATAGCGTTAATGGTAAAACAATCACTGCCCAAACTGATAGTAATGGCTACGCAACAGCTAATGTCGGGACCTTTTTAAAAGCTGGAACGACGGTCACAGCATCGACTAGCAATACCAGTGGAACGACGGTCACGGCTACCGGGACGGTGGTTGATGTGACGCCGCCTAATCCGGCCACAATGGTATCACCGGACCCCATTAGAGTTTCAACAGGAACGGTGAGTGGTCAAAATGGAGAGCCAGGTGCGCAGGTCACATTAGCATTGAATGGGCAGATTCAAACTAATGTCAAAACGGTTGTCAATGCCAATGGGACTTGGTCACTGAACTTAACCGGATTATCGTTAAAAATTGGTGACAAGATTATTATTTATATGGCTGATAGTCTAGGAAATCGTAATCCTGATCCTAATAGTTATCCAAATGGGCAGCAGTATCATGATGCGACTTTCCAACCAGCACCGATATTTACAGTAGCTAAGGATTTAATCGTCAATCCAATTGATCCTGATGATCCTAGCAAGCCTGGGACTGGCGGGACGAACAATTTGGGCCCATTATCGTTGGACGCTGTACCTACACATTTGAACTTTGGACAGCACAGCATTCCAACAATGGATACAGCGTACCCATTGTTGTCACCATCAGCCGCTGAAGACCAATTGGCTACTGCTACTGATGGACAGAAGTATGCAACAGTTGGTGGTCAGAAAAATGGGCAGGATAGTGTGTATACACAAGTGACTGATACACGGGACACCCCAAGTGGTTGGCAATTGACGGCCCAATTATCAGCGTTGACAGCTACTGATGGGACGACCATGACGGGTAGTTACGTGACGTTAACATCAGGAACAGCGCAATATTTGAATGCTAGTACTAGTAAATGGGTTACGGCAACTGACCAAAATCAGGCAACCTTACCAGCCGTGATTAAGTTAACCCCAGGTGCTACCCAACAAACGTTAATAGCTGGGACGACTAGTCAACAAGGCGTCGGGACTAATCAACAAATTTGGAATGTTAATAACGTTGCGTTGCACGTCAAGGGTGGTCGTGTGATGGCTAAAAATTATTCTGGAACTATCACTTGGCAATTGAATAGTTTGCCAAGCCAGTGATCGTTATTTAATGGTATGCTTCAAGGCTTAAAAAGAATTGGACGACAAAACTGATTGCGGTTTTGTCGTCCAATTTTGAGTATCCGAGATTAATAATTAGCCAAAGATTGATTTGAAAATAGAGCTGAAGAAGTTAACAATCGCGCTCCACATTTTTTGGAGCAAGTTTTGATTTTCTTTAGTATTGAGTTTGCTGAAGACACCCTTGGCATTTGATTGAATGTTCTTCATCAACGAGTTGGCTTGAGTCTTAAAGCTTGAAGAATCTAATGCACCTGAATCACGGATCTTGACTAACAAATTAATAATTTCAGTCTTTTGATTATTAGTAATGACATTTGTTAAATTGTTATTGGTAATTTGTTGATTGACAATGGTCGTGATTTCGTTTTTAGTGATGTTACTTCCTTTTTGGGCCATTTCCTTTTTGGCACCAGCCACAGCGTTGTTCAACTGGGAATCAGTATAACCATCCTTGCTCTTATTTGCTTGGGTGATGCCACTGAGAGTACTTAACTCATCTTGGGCGGCGGTTACTTGCTTCGTGTTTAAGCTGTTACCAGATTTTGCGTACGCTGCGTAAACACCGGCTAGTGCGCCCGAACCGTCGATTGGAGTAGCTGATGTGACGTAAATATTAGCATCGGTAATCCCAGCCGTTAGTGCGGCGTTTTTATACTGGTTAGCCGTAATAGTGGTGATGTTATTACTACCATTATAATTTAAAATTTTGACATTAATTCCAGAACCAGAACTTGTTTTTTGAATCATCGCACTGGACCACACACCTGAGCTACTTGTGAAACTTTCACCGGATGGGTTGAGGTATTTAACTAGAGTATCGCCGTTAACAGTTAGCGTCTGATAATCGGCACCGTTCAAGCTAGCCGTTAACGTGTTGATCGTCCCAGTCTTTTGACTGCTAGTCAGGCTACTGCCTAATGTGACAATTGGTTCATCGCTGCTACTGTCAGCGTGCGCAAGGACTTGCCAGCTGCCAATCCCAACGATCAGGGTGGCAACGAGGGCAACCCATTTAAATTTGAAACTCATTCGTTTCGTCATTTTCTTTTCCTCCGCATCTTAACTAATGCACCTAAATCCTAACATGAACCGTTCGCTCCCGGGTTGTACAGTGGCAACT
This sequence comes from Lactiplantibacillus sp. 3062, assembly GCF_055413545.1. Classification (NCBI taxonomy): domain Bacteria; kingdom Bacillati; phylum Bacillota; class Bacilli; order Lactobacillales; family Lactobacillaceae; genus Lactiplantibacillus; species Lactiplantibacillus sp. 3062. Next base: position 64,723 of record NZ_JBVAYE010000012.1, on the reverse strand, counting down.
AGCGATTGCAAGGTTAGGTTATGTCATTATTATAGCAGATCGTGGTCGTAAGTTAACATTCGGCGCGTAACCTTGGGAGAGTCCTAAGTATTTTAACAATTTGTTTATTATTTGCCGAAGTACCAGACTTTCGCTATACTCGAAATAAATATCGGGGGAGGTTATAACAATGACACAAAATCGGGTGATTAACGCGTTGAGCTATTTAAGCATTTTATTCTTACCAGTTTTATTTCCATTAATTGTTTGGTTGCTGACGAGTACTAATCCAGAAGCACATCGGGTTGCAGGACGGGCTTTTTGGTTACATTTGTTGCCGACAATTTTAGGAATTACACTGCTCGTTATTTTAGGCGTTAGCGGTATTTATATGGACAGTATCGTTAATAGTGGCTGGTTGGCCGTGGTTCTTTTAGCGGTATTTGGATTAGTCGCAGTGGCTAGCTACTTATGGTCGATTATTCGCGGAATTCAGTATTTAATTGCTGATTAATGTAGTAGCGTTAGGTTCAGGAGGGTTTAGCATGGTTGTTAAGGACGCATCAGTGGTTGAAACAGCAATGATGATTCAATTTTGGCAGCGTGGTTATTATCAAACGACAGTTGACGACTTGCTCACCGTTAGCCAGTTGTCACGAACGCAGTTTTATCGCCAGTATCACAGTAAGCGGGTTGCGTTACGCCGTTCACTTGAACGCTATCAAATAACGTTAGATGAACAACTTGATCAATTGATTCAACGTGAGCGGGCGCGGCAAACACCATTGCCCGCTTTAATTGCGGCTTGTTTGCGACTGCCGTTTCAGAGTGAACGGTGGCCAGCAGGATGTTTGATGGTGAACCTGATGGCCGAGATTGGGTCGCAGGATGCGTCCTTGATGGCCCAATTGCAAACGATCTATGCTGATTTACAGACCCGACTCGTCGGTTTACTTTCACCGCAGGCTAAAACCTTACCGACCACGGTCGCTGAGGCTGCAGCAAGTTTAATGCAGGTTCGCAGCGGCATTCAGCTATTGGCAAAACAGGATCCTAGTGGGGCACAGCTAAAACAACAGGCTCAAACGAGCGTTAATCTGATTATGGGGGCAGTTTAAGATGGTTGAGATTAAAGTCATTCACGGTGATATTACCAAAATGACCGTTGATGCAATTGTTAATGCGGCCAATACAAGTTTGCTTGGTGGTGGCGGCGTCGATGGTGCCATTCATCGGGCAGCGGGACCGGAGTTACTGGCGGCCTGTCGCCCATTACACGGTTGTGCAACTGGTGAAGCCAAGATTACGCCGGGCTTTCGACTACCGGCGAAGTATGTCATTCACACGCCAGGCCCCGTTTGGCAAGGTGGGCAACATAACGAATTACAATTGTTAGCGAATAGTTATCGCAACAGTCTGAATTTGGCCGCTGAGAATCATTGTCAAACGGTTGCTTTTCCGTCAATCAGTACCGGCGTCTATCACTTTCCGCTATCGATTGCAGCGCCGTTAGCGTTAAAAACGTTACAAGCAACCGCGCAGACAACGGCCCACACGGTTCAGACAATCACGATTGTTTGTTTTGATGACCAAACACAAAATGCATTTAGTACGGCGTTGGTAGCGCTGACAAATTAATCTTTACCAAAAAAATACACATGGACGCTACTATCTTGAGTAGCTGCTTGCTATAATGTTGATATACCGGTCATCGGGGATGGTCGTAAATCTTTATGTATTGGGATTATCAAGCGATAATCATTGCCAACAAGAAAGGAATCCATTGTGTTAGATATTTTTAAAGCGGTAATCTTGGGGATTGTTGAAGGGATTACTGAATTCTTACCAATTAGTTCAACGGGGCATTTAGTCCTAGTTGACGAATTTATCAAGATGCAACAGTCCACGCAGTTTACGGATATGTTCAACGTTGTGATTCAATTAGGGGCGATCATGGCGGTCGTTGTCCTGTATTTCCATAAACTAAATCCGTTGTCACCACGCAAGGATACCACGGAAAAGCGAAATACTTGGGTTCTCTGGAGTAAGGTGTTATTAGCGGTCATTCCATCAGTGATCGTGGGGCTACCGTTAAATGATTGGATGGACGAACATTTAATGAATTGGGCGGTCGTTTCTGCCACGTTGATTATTTATGGGGTCCTATTCATTGTGATTGAAAATCATAATAAGCGCTTAACACCCCGCTTCGCTAATCTACAAACGTTACCTTATACGACGGCATTGTTCATTGGGTGCTTCCAGTTGCTCTCGTTGATTCCAGGGACTTCACGTTCCGGTGCAACCATTTTAGGGGCTATCTTGATTGGAACTTCACGCTACGTCGCAACTGAGTTTTCATTCTTCATGGCAATTCCAACAATGTTTGGGGCGTCATTACTGAAGCTTGTGAAATTCTTTGCTCACGGTGGTTCTTTAGCTGGTTTGCAAGGAGCAGTCTTAGCCGTTGGGGTGATCGTGTCCTTCATAGTCGCTTACTTGTCGATTCGTTTCTTGTTGGATTACATCAAGAAAAACGACTTCAAGGCGTTCGGTTGGTACCGAATTGTCCTGGGGGTACTTGTGATTGGCTACTTTACGTTGATTCATTAAATACTAGAAGCGTCACTTTTGGCTAAGCTTGTTGCCGCAAATATCATGAATAAATAAAGTCAGCGACTATAAATTAGTTGCTGACTTTTTAGATTATATCATTCTAGTAATGGATGGACCGTCATAACGATTGGATAAGTGATAGACCAATCGTTATGACGGCTTTTTTGAAGTAATCGTGTTACCGATGAACTAATTTATAGTTGGTTACGCCGTACCTTTGATTGAATGTGATTCTGACAATTTGTCCGCGTTTGAATGGGGCTGGATCAGCAGCAACTGTATTAAAATGAAGATACTTTTTTCGCCCTTAGAATTAGTTGCTAGTCCTTGGTATTGATACCCAGTAGCTGAGACATTGACCGGTAGTGTAATTGGGGAAGTTCCGGTACTACTCGATATTTTCATGTAGTAGTAATGACCGCCATATCGAAAAATAAACCAACCAACATTTATCAGAATTGTGATTATTAATAATAAGGTGAGCAGCCATTCGATGAGATGATTAGACCTAGTATTCATTGTAGTATTCTCCTCGTATACTACCTTTTAAGGCTTCGCAACCACATTGAAATTGCAGCTGTAGAATCGTAATTAGGCAGTATTTTAATTGAATTTTCAGTTTTGAAAAATATTAATGAAGGTAATAATTTTATGCCAATCTTACCAAGGGTATTTTTCTTTTTCTCTAAGCTTATTTTGTCAGTATCTAAATAATAAATTGAGCTTTTCTCCCTCCAAGTTAGAAAATCTCGGGTTAAATACAATTATTATTGTAAATGTTGCAGGCTTATAAGCCCACAATTTGAACTATATTAGACCTATTAACTTACTTTTATTGTAAGTACTTAGTAAAAGGCGTTATCTATTTTTTTGCTAATCATTTAAGAAGTCTAACAGCTGCAAATCAAGATAACGTGGTGTCATTTTGCTAACCGACAAAGATGCACTAGCTGATTTTCCTGATTAAACAAAGTGTAAAGTAATGCGATTGATAAATTCAGCGACGAGAAAGCCAATTGCAATCACGCCAGCAATAATGACAACTTGTACAAAGTACTGGTAGGCCAAGTCTGGTTGACCAGTGACCAAGTTACGAACGACTCGATAAGACTGGCCACCAGGAACCAGTGGGACCAGACTAGGGATATTAAAGATGATCATCGGCATTCGTTTGTAGCGTGCGGCCATACCGCTAGCGACGCCAATCACGATAGCTGCGACGAGGTTACCAATCGCAAGTTTGGCGTCGATTCCTAATGGCAGGATGTGATAGAGGATCTCATACGTAAACCAGCCAGCAGCACCGACCCAACCACTGAGGTTAACGGCGCGACGCGGAATATTGAGAAGTACCCCAAAACCAGCCGTAGCTAAGTAAGCTAAGATAATTTGAAATAAACCGGTTGTTAAGAGCCAATGTAGCATGTCACGCCTCCTTTAGTAGAAAAATGAAGTCAGTGCGATACCAACACCAATCGCACACGCGGATAAAACGGCCTCTACAGCGCGGGCAGGACCACTCAGCAAGTTACCCGTCATTGTGTCACGGACGGCATTAGTAATGGCGACACCCGGCACTAATGGCATCACAGCGCCAATAATGATGGCGTCGGGATGATAATGACCGTTAGTGAGATAAAAGCCGAGTAGGGTAATTAGACCAATAATAAAAGCGCCCATAAATTCGCTGAGAAACCGAATTGACCCCAGCCGATTGATCCAATAAAAGGCAGCAAAACCAGCCAACCCGGCTAGCCCACAAGTAATCAAGTCGGCAGGAGTTGTCCGCCCAGTAAAGGCGACCATCAACGGCACACTAACGACAACGGCCGCTAGACATAACCAGCTGAATGGGAAGGTCGGTACGGCTTGATTGACCCGTTCGAGGGCTGCGGCAAATTCAGTTAAATCAATATCGTGATTAGCAAACTGCCGTGACAGGCTGTTGACCTGATCCACTTTTTCAAGGTCCATACCCCGATTATGGATTGCTCGCACTTCGCTAGTGGCATTTTCCGGCAAGGAGACGGTAATCCCTGTTAACAGTACGAAGACCTGCGCGTCAGGGTAGCCCGCGTTGGTTGCAATTCGTTGCATCGTGTCTTCAACTCGTTTGATTTCAGCCCCATTTTCTAGCAAAATGGCGCCGGCCAATAACGTGGTTTTTAACATAACTGCCGTATCGCTCATCAAAACCCCTCCCACATCAGAATGTTTATATTTTCTCACGAATTTTGCGTATCGTCATTAGTTTGGAACAGAATGTTTGCCGGAAGTGGTCGGTTATGGGTAGAATTATCTTAACAAATAAATTCTTGGAGGCATTTTTGATGACTGCATTGACTAAACTCACCGATACGTACACGTTAAATAACGGCACTAAGATTCCGATTGTTGGTTTTGGAACGTGGCAAACACCTGATGGTCAGGTTGCTTACGATTCCGTATTAGCCGCATTAAAGGCGGGGTACCGGCACATTGACACGGCGGCGGCCTATGGTAACGAGGAAAGTGTTGGTAAAGCTATTGCCGATAGTGGTGTGGCACGTGAAGACCTATTTGTCACGACCAAATTATGGAATGCCGACCATGGCTATGACGCTGCCAAGAAGGCGCTGGATACCTCGTTGGCTAAGTTAGGTTTGGACTATGTTGACCTCTACTTGATCCACTGGCCAAACCCAGCCGCAATGCGCGACAATTGGGAACAATTGAACGCCGATACTTGGCGGGCAATGGAAGAAGCTTACACGGCACGTAAAGCACGGGCTATCGGGGTTTCTAACTTCCGTCCTAAGCATTTAGACGCGCTGCTTAAGACAGCCAAGGTTGTGCCAGCCGTTAACCAAATCTTCCTCAATCCTAGTGATATGGAAGATGAAGTTGTGGCCTACAACCGCAAACATGACATTTTATCAGAAGCTTATAGTCCATTAGGTACTGGTAAGATCTTCAGTATCCCAGAATTAAAGACGTTGGCTGATAAGTATGATAAGAGCGTTGCCCAAGTTGTGCTACGTTGGTCATTACAACACGGTTTCTTACCATTACCAAAATCAGTTCATGCGGATCGGATTAAACAAAATACGGAATTATTTGATTTCGAACTCAGCGATGATGATATGAAGGTCATTGATGGTTTCCACGGTGTTGCCGGGTTAGCTAATGATCCTGATCAAGTTAATTTCTAAGTTTCATCGTTATTAAGGATGCAGCCACTGGCAGCATCCTTTTTATTTGGCTAATCACCTAATTGTCGGAGTCAGCTAGTTAAATTAGAAAATTCGTTGTTATCGTAAAAAGTGTGGCGCGGCCGCTTAATAATATGAGGTAGGCCCCTAATTAGACTAATGAAACGTCATAAGATGTCCGATTGTTGATTAGCAACCTGACTATCACAGCGATTGGACTATGGTACACTCAGTTTTAATTATTAAGTCTGGGGGCCTGTGAATGTTACTGATATTAGCAATTTTACCAATTGTTGTGACGGTGGGATTAGGCGTGTTTGCGGGGCTACGGCACCAATTTGCGCCAACGACCAGTGATATTTTGATTCAGTTGGTCATGCATTACGCCTTGCCGTTAAGTCTTTTCGGAGGAATCTTGTCATTAAAGCGCGCTACCATTATTCAAAACTCCTCGGTAGCGCTGTGGTTGGCGCTAGGCATGCTAGGTGGCATGGTTATCGTCATTGTGAGCCAATGCTGTTTCCATCAACAACTAGAAACGGGGACATTACGAGCGCTAGTGATCGCCAGTCCTTCAATTCCATTCATGGGTGTTTCCGTTTTACTGGTGGTTTTTGGTAAAATCAGTGTTTTATTGGTCGCGTTAGGCGGCCTGTACATGAATTTGGTACAAGTGCCAGTGAGCGTGTTGCTGTTAACGCTAGCGGGCGGTTCGACACCTGAGCAACGTTGGCGAGCCGGTTGGCAGAAACTGTGTCGTGCGAGTCGGCAACCAGTCGTGTGGGCGCCAATCAGTGCTTTTCTCTTAAATTTGGCCGGATTGCGGTTGCCCAGTGCTTGGCTAACGAATTTTACGGAGTTGGGACAAGCAGCTGGGGGCGTGGCGTTATTTGCGCTGGGACTTCTGTTAACGACTAGACCGTGGCGACTGACGCGCATGGTTGTCTTAAACGTGCTACTGAAAAATTTAGGCTTACCGGTGCTCATTTGGGGGATTATGGCTAGTCTAGGTGTGTCATTAAGTAACCAACAATTAGTCGTCCTGACGCTCGCAATCCCCACTGCAACCATCGCGACCATGTTGGCCGTCCAAAACCACTTGGCACCAGATGAGTATGTGGCGACGCAAATGTTAAGTACGGTCATTGCGCCGCTGACCATGGGATTCTTAATGTGGGGATTGCAGCTCGTATGACGGGCACCTTTTGATTACCATGCTAGGTTTGTGAGGTGCTCACAAAGGAGGGCACGACTTGCGGTCAGTGCTGTTATGATTCCCGATTGACAAAGGTTAATTGGCACGGTTTAACGACGATGCTAAACCAAACGTTGTGAACGTCAGTATAGACAAACCCGCTCAAATAGTGCATATTTGAGCGGGTTTGTCGCGTTAGTCTTAATAGTGAACTTGAAAATTAGTCGGTTGCGTTGCGTTGACGACGGGATGTTGCGCAAAGTAGTCGGCAATTAATACGGTCATATCAGTAGGTAAGCGCCGGATAATCTTAGCTGTTTGATACATTGGGTAATTCCCACCGCCATCAGCGCGGTAATGATTCAGAGTGACCGTTAATTTTTGGTCAGCGGTGACTGGGGCCCCATGATAATCGAGTTGAACGACACGTTGACCAAAAGGTTTGGTAAGGTCGAAAGTATAGTCGATGCCACTGTAAATATCATAGACATAGTGGCGCAACTTAGGGTGCATGAACTCGGGATTGACCCGAACGTGACCGTCTTGGAGGAGAAAGTAACTCGCACAACGTTCAAGAGCGGCGCGTAAATCAGCACCAGTAATGGCTTCAACGGCAAGTTTGTTTGGGTAGACGTAACTGTTCATGACTTCCCGCATCGTCACGTGTTGTTTGAGGCCTGGTACGTCGTCATTAAATAATGCTGTTGCGGCAATATCGGTACCGGTTGCGGCCATTTCAACGCGATTAATAAAATCGATGTAAGGATGATTATGCAGCCGTGCTTGAAGATGATCGTGTACGAGCATATTGCCGTTAATTTGGCCAAGTGGTGTGTCTAACCAGTCTTCCATCTGGTCATTGATTGGTCCAACTAGTTGCATTACCTGGGTATTGGGGGTGGCATCTGCGACCGGATAGATTTCCGGATGACTGGTCGTCACTTGATGACTGCGGTCGAGCTCAAGGGTAATCATAGCAACATTAGTACCTTTCATACCAGGTTGTGTCACGGGAACACCGTGAACTGTAACGGCTAATTGTCGATGCTGGTGGCCAGTAATCATGGCATCAATGCCGGGTACTTCAGCTAATAGTGCGGAACCTCGGTTTTCACCATTCATGCGTTCGGTTGGACGGTCAGTTTGGGGATCGCGTTCAAGACCACCGTGGTAGGCGATGACAACGACGTCAGCCAGTTGGCGCAATTTGGGCACCCAATGTTTAGCAGTTGCAACCACGTCCTCAAAGTGCAGGCCGGCAATGTGATGTGGTTGTTCCCAGTGGGCAACGAATTGCGTCGTTAGACCCAAAATTGCCACTTTAACTCCGGCGCGTTCCAGAATTGTGTATGGTTTGGAGAATAAGGTGCGGTGCAGGTCATCATGAATATTAGCGGCCAGCATCGGATATTGGCGGCTTGATTCACACAGGTCGAGGTAGTCGAGCCCGTAGTTGAATTCATGGTTACCGAAAATACCGGCTTGAACGTGGTTGCAATTTGCAAGGCGCGAGTATAACGGTGCAGCTTCTTGGTGGTGGCGAGCAATGAAATAGGTCAACGGTGATCCCTGTACGTAGTCGCCATTATCAATCACGATTGGCCAGACATCAGCCGTATCTTCACGTGACAGTTGATGAATAACAGTAGCGGCACGACTAAGACTAAATGGTGCGATGTTATCACGACGACTGTAGTCAGTTGGCGCGAGGTAACCGTGCACATCACTAGTTGAGATTAATTTGATTTTCATAACGTGCCTCCAAGGAATATTTGTGTTCTATTATAACAATATTCATGGCTGGTAACTTGATTTTAGTCATAAATTGAACAGTTTTTTGATGATGACCTGTGGTTAATGTTTAATGGCTGCTTTAATTGTACGTTCTAATCTTCACGACTTTTTCACAATTTGTACGTAAAACGACAAAATGTTTCCGCTATCATTAATAGTGACGAATGACAACGATAATCGAATTACGGAGGAATAAACGATGCAGAATTATCAGAATGCACCATTCAAACCTACCCCCGAGTCCGGTTTAACGACCACAGCGGTGACGACCCAGCTAACTAAATTCGGCAAAAATGAATTAGTAGCTGCGCGCCCCGTACCGTTATGGCGTAAAATTTGGCAACATATGAGCGACGTTTCATCGCTAGTGTTATTATTTGCAGTTGGTTTAGCCACGTACTTGGCTCTTGCCCAGAATGGGGGCTGGACAAAGACCATTGTGATTGGCGCCATTTTAGTTATTAATGTCTGTATTGGTTTGTACCAAGAAGCTTCCGCAGAAAAGTCGTTGGCGGCACTGAAGTCAATGAGTTTACCCACAGCTAATGTTCGACGGGATGGGAAGGTACAAACGATTGCGGCACCAGAAATCGTTCCCGGTGATTTAGTGCTACTAAAAGCGGGTGACCAGGTTCCAGCCGATGCGGTCGTGTTAGAGGCCACGAACTTAGCCGTTGATGAGGCAGTTTTGACAGGTGAAAGTGAAGCTGTTGAAAAAAGTATTTATCAGGACACCGGTGAGTTGGATGATAACTGTCAAGTGTATGCGGGAACGGCCGTCACAGCCGGTACTGCATTGATTCAGGTCTTAACGACCGGAATGGCCACAGAGTTAGGTCAAATTGCAGGTTTGTTGAACAAGACGAAGCAACGGGCCACGCCATTACAGGGGCGGCTTAATCGGCTATCAAGCTGGTTAACGACATTTGCCGTCTTAGGTGGTATTACGATTTTTGCGCTGAGTGTTTGGGTGCAAAACCAAGGTTTGGCCGATAGCTTGATGATTGGGGTTTCATTAGCGGTCGCGGCCGTGCCAGAGACTCTGCCGATCATCGTGACCATTAGTCTTTCACACGGTGTTCGACGGATGGCAGACAGAAATGCCATCATGCGCCGAGTTAGTGCCGTTGAAACGATTGGGAGTGTCGATGTAATCGCGTCTGACAAGACCGGAACCTTGACGCAAAATCGAATGACAATTACAAAGTATTGGACGCCGACCACGGGCATTATGACGACCGAACATCCCTTGCCATCAGCGGGACAAACATTGATGCGTTACTTAGGATTAGCGACGAATGCCGAGATCAACCACGTTGACGGTGAAGAACAAGCTATTGGGGACGCAACGGAATTAGCCGTTATTCGTTGGCTGGCTCAGTATGATTTAGATCGGCCCAGCTTGGAGGCGCAGACCCCACGAATTGCGGAAGACCCGTTTGACTCAACTAAGAAGATGATGACGACGGTGCATGAATTAGCGCATGGTCGACGGTTAGTTATCGTCAAAGGGGCTTGGGATCGGTTACCACTGAAGCCTGACCAAGCTAGCCTAGCTGCTGGACAAGTGGCCCATGATGAATTTGGGCAGGCGGCGCTGCGCGTTTTAGCTGTTGGCTATCGCATCATTCCCGCGGATGTCCAAACTACTGACTGGGACGACCTGACAGCTGACCTCCAATTGGCAGGATTGATTGGTTTGATTGATCCACCACGACCAGAAGTGATTCCGGCCATTCGAGCAGCCAAACAGGCGGGTATTTTTCCAGTTATGATCACGGGAGATCATTTGGTTACTGCGAAGGCTATCGCTGAGGAAATTGGCATTTTAACCCCTGGGCTGCAAGCAATTAGCGGTGATGAGTTACGCCAATTGAGCGATGAAGAATTGACGGCTCAAATCGATCAGATTGCAGTGTACGCCCGAGTGTCGCCGAGTGACAAAATTAGAATCGTTCAGGCTTGGCAAAGTCTTGGTAAGACGGTTGCGATGACCGGTGATGGTGTCAACGATGCGCCGGCATTGAAAGCGGCGGATGTTGGCATTGCAATGGGAATTACGGGTACCGAAGTATCTAAAGAAGCCGCTGACATGGTGTTAACGGATGATAATTTTGCGACGATCATGGCAGCAGTTAAGGAAGGTCGGACAGTTTATCAGAATATCATTAAAGCCGTTGAATTCTTGGTAGGTGTCAACTTTGCACAAATCTTCTTGATGGTTGGTGCAGTCCTCTTCGGTTGGGGGGCGCCACTGTTAGCAGAACAATTGCTGATTATTAACGTACTTGCTGATGGGATTCCAGGATTCTTTATTAGCCAAGAGCCAGGTGAACCCCAAGCTATGCAACAACCACCAGTATCCAATGACGAAAGTATTTTAGCTCGGGGCCTTGGTCAACGGTTGTTTATCCGGGCAGCTACTTTTACCGTACTAACCCTCGGAATTTACGCGTTTGGCCGCTTTGGCTTAACAAATGGTGAAGCCCCAGTCGGGATGACGATGGTCTTTCTAGTATTGGCATTAGGATCAATGATCGACATCTATGCAATTAAGGATCGCCGACCACTCAGCTGGTCAAGCATGATGCGTAATCCAATGCTGAACCGAGGATTGCTGTTAGGAATTCTGGTGGTCTTGGCAATTGCAGTGATACCACCGTTCCGTAGTTTCTTTAGCTTAGTGACACTACCAGCGTTAGGGTGGTTAACGGTGCTAGTAGCTACGCTGATTCCAACATTCGTGCTGGAATTGAATAAGCGCTGGCAGGCGCGGCGACAGTCACGATTAGTCGTGAATACTGCTGAATAAGGATGATCAATTCAAGTTAGTTAAAATGCTGCTTACAAACGTTATTCGTTTGCAAGCAGCATTTTTTCGTGTCATTAAGTTGTGTGCCTAAAATACTGGCCGGTGAGCGGGCTTAGAACGTAAGTCATCACAATTGTAGGCAGATAATTCTTTCAGACCATCTTTACTAGCATCGAAATAGGCCGTTAATCCTTGGGCAATCATTAAATTGAGTTCTTTATTCGCATCAAACTGAACGATGATGACGGGTGTCTTTTCAGCCACGGCCGCACCGATTTCAAACATTGTGCCAGAATCTGGCTCATTGGTTGCACTAGTCATGTCGAAGTCAAGAATGGCAACAACGACATCGGCCCGATGAACTTGACGCATATCGGATGCGTAGACGTATTGTTGCCAAGCACGGCTACCAAAAGGTTCTTCTTCAAATTGATGTTCTTCTGGGATGAAGATACCATCGGGGTTGATCGTCGGGTTAGCCAACAGCGCCGACTTCACTTGTTGGATGCGTTCCTTCTGAGCCTCGTCAAAAAACGGTGCAGCTAGGTAAACGTTATTCATAATGATTTCCTTTCTGGATAACAAAATTTGGATAAGCCTATTTTAGCGGAAATATGGGGTGGCTTTCAAGCCTTGATTTGGCGTGAATCATTATTAAAAGATCCTTATTTTGAAAGTTCAAAAATAGCCAGCTTAGGCCCGCTGGAAAAAGTTCGAATCAGCGTAAACTTGTTTAGTTGGTTGGTCCTACACCGACTTCCAGGCATTTCTGCCAATTGCCGGAACGTGGTGGGCACAGATTTGAGCCGAAAAATCACGTCTCAAATACTGGCCTTTCACTAACCAAGCACAAGACGCTTGCTAAGTGAAATTTCACCACTGGGCATTGTCAGAAACGCCTTCCAGTCGGGAGAGTATTCGAATGGCAGACGAAGCTGTACTTAACTTTTGATGAATTTGCCGTTGCTTTTCGTAAACGGTAATTTTGTTAATCAACTGTCAAACTGAAAATGATATTGAGGTAGCTCATTAATCCTGAATCGGCATAGTAAGATTCAAACTCCTGACAGAGTGCCTAGTGCACCCTAACCCTTTGTCTTTGTTTAATATCAAAATAGTCAACGATAAATTGTGCTAAGTTAAGTGGCCGTTCATCAGCCATTCGAGTGGCTTCCCGAAACGTGTTCGGTGCCACTAAAGCCTGTGCTTGCTACGCCAATGGATTAATGCCAAAACCGCATTAATCCGTTGGCTAGGCAATGCTCGGCTTCAACCCGTGGCCCCTCGCAGGCTTGAGACTGGAGGGGCTGGGTGACAATGCTCAGTAGCCAAATTATTCTTAGTCGGAAGTGGTCTGCTTCCGGCTTAGAATAAGGCTCAAATCGACGTCGGCTTACGTTCCAGTAATTGTCACCCAGCCCCGGAGGTCGGAATAGGACGATCATTGCTGACGAACAGCAATCCAAAAATAAGCATCTTTTAATAATTTTTGAAGCGAATAATAATTAGCAGAGTGGGTATATAGATTATAATTCTATTTATAATAAGGTAACAATTAGATATTGTTGAATTGAAATCTAAATTGGGCTAAATTAAATAGGGTAGTGAGGAGGATTGGATGATGGAGGAAATTGGATCAACTAGTAACTATTTACTTTCGTGGGAAGAGTTGCCCGCGGTGCCCGTTTATATGGAACAGTTGTTGCAACTTGTTAATGAAACAATTCAGCCGCTGGGGTTACCTGCCGTAACGAAGACGATGATTAATAGTTACGTGAAACAACATTTTTTCAGTCGGCCGGTTGGACATCGGTATACCCGGAATCAGATTGTGGCGGTACTAGTCGTTTCAATTTTGAAGACTGATTTTTCATTACCAGTAATTAGTAAAGCGATTTTGCAAATTCGTGATTCGCGTCAGATTGAGCTGCGGTACCAGCAATTTCGGCAAGCATTCGAGTCTACGCTTGCTGGACAACCGGTCGTCTTGTCGACGGTTGACCCGTTAGCACGGGCAATTCAATTAGCAGCTCAAACGGTGGCGGCACATTTATTAACGATCCGAGCGCTTAACGAATTGGTAGATTGAGTTGAGATAGGCACATAATTGAGAATAGCGTTTGATAATATCGCTATGGCTGCTTGTAGCGTATTCGAATTAAAGCGAATTAGGCTTAGCAGATATGATTAGGTATGAAAGAGAGAAAGAGAATATGACAACACGCAAAAAATGGACAATTGCGCTCATTGCATTCTTGACCGTGATCGTCATTGGGGTCGCGGGCGGTAGTTTTTATTTATATCACTTTGCATTTGAACCCACCCCGAAAGTTTTGAACCATAGTTCTAGTAAGAGTAAAAGTAAGTTGAAGCAGAACCAAGCGTGGCTGAAACGGGTCAACAAGCAGACCTGGCATGAGACGTCCGCAACGGATCATTTGAAGTTAGTTGCGGACTATGTACCAGCTGCGCACCGAACCACCAAAACGATTATTGTGGCGCATGGTTACATGGGTAACAAGGAGCAGATGGCGAGCTATATTCGATTGTGGCATCGCCAAGGATATAATGTGCTGGCGCCGGATGATCGTGGCAATGGTCAGAGTCAGGGGGATTACTATGGTTTTGGTTGGCCTGACCGGTTGGACTATCTAAAGTGGACGCGACAGGTGATTCGCCGCGTAGGCCAAAATAGTCAGATTGGACTCTTTGGCGTTTCAATGGGTGGTGCGACTGTCATGATGATGAGTGGCGAGAAACTCCCATCACAAGTTAAAGCGATTATTGAAGATTGTGGCTATACCAGTGTTGGTGATGAATTGGGGTATGAGTTGAATCAACTATATCACTTACCGAAGTTTCCACTGCTGTATACGGCAAGCTGGGTAGCTCAAGCGAAGGCTCACTTCAACTTTATGACGGCTAGTTCAGTAAACCAGCTCAAGAAGAATAAGTTGCCAATCTTCTTTATTCATGGTGCTAAGGATACTTTTGTCCCCACGAAGATGGTATATCAGAACTACCGCGCTACGACGGTCAAGTCAAAGCAATTATGGGTGGCTCCAGGAGCTGGTCACGCGGAATCATACACGCGTTATCCGCAACTATATCAACAAAAAGTAAGCCAGTTCATGGCAAAATATTTGAAGTAAGAGCTAACGGAATAGAATAACTAATAAAGGTCACCAAGCAACGATTGCTGATTGGTGACCTTTATTATGGTTAAAATATGCTAGTCGGATTCCTGTTTGTCAGCCGGTCCGCGTCCTGGTCCGATCTCCGGGACTAAGCTGATAGCTTTTGAACTTGATAAATAGCGCGGTTAATCAACCGAGTGTTTTGCAAATGGGTGCCGCATACTTGGTATAAAGATCAGTACGCCGATGAAGTTGAGCAGTAATGACAAGGCGGTGAAGATAAAGACACCGTTGTAATCGAACCAGCCGGAGACGGCGCCACCAAGTAAGGAGCCGAGCATGCTGCCAGCCGCTTGGAAAGATTGATTCCAACTGAAAATAGTGCCTGTTAACTCGCGGGGTGTATTTTTGGATAATAATGTTTGCACCGTTGGAAAGAGGGCCCCGTCAGAGATCCCAATCATGAAGCGCAAGAGCCCTAATGTCCACACACTGGAGACGAAGCCTTGTGGAAAGTACATCAGGATGGCAAAGACGAAACCAAAGACAAGGATACGGTCAGCCCCCCGGTGATCACCGAGCCGTCCGAGTCGCGGCGCCGATAATAGCGTCGAAATTCCGGGTAGAGCGGCAATGATTCCAGCAACGACGGTGATTGGGCCGACGTTATGCATCAGTTCTTTGACATATAGACTAATAATGGGCGTGATGGAATTATTCCCCATTTGAATAATCATCGTGGAGACGAGCAGTGTGATAATCAACGTTGGATTTTTAAATTGGCTGAGTAGACCGCCGTCACGTTTAGCAATCGGCGCGTCGCTGGGTTTAAAGCTTTCGTGGACGAGTGTCAGACTCAATACGAAGACGATCAGTAGCAAAATTCCGGTGATAATGAAAGTCAAACGAATAGAGAAAACTTGGGCGAGTACGCCACCGAGAATCGGGCCGATCAAGTTACCAGACACGTAGCCAGTTGTTAGGATACCGATTGCGGTCCCACTACTTTCCTTGGGAGTTTCGGTGGCGATTAGGGCGCTAGCATTGGGAATGTAGCCGGCACACAGGCCTTGTAAGAACCGAAGTAGAATGAGTATCCAAATGTTATGGACAAATCCCATCGCACCGATAACAAAGGCCATCCCAAGCGAAGAACGCAGCAGCATGATTTTGCGACCACGCCGGTCAGCGAGTTTACCCCATAATGGTGAGACAACAGCGACGACAAAAAAAGTCACTGCGTATGTAATACCACTATACATCGTGAGTTCGTTTTTGGAGAAATCCCCCATTTGACCAACGTATAATGATAAGAATGGCATGACTTCAGAAAATCCCATTCCGGCGATAAATGTTCCTAGCCAGAGAACAGCGAGATTCCGGCGCCAGCCTGTCAATGCGCCCTTCACAATCTGTCACTTCCTTAATTAACTTATTAAGATTATTTTAATGCGAATTTAAGTTTTGTGCAATTAACTAACTTAGTTAAATAGACTTGACCAAGCGTCACTAAAAAAACTACAATGGAAAACATTGTAGAAAGGGTGAACGATGTGCAGCAAGAGTCAAAGTATCAAATAGAAATGGTGGCGCCTAAGCACCGACACATGTCTAATTGGGACATGTTTGCAACTTGGATTGGCGCCAATGCCAATAATGGCACGTGGTACGTTGGTGGTGTATTGGCTGCGTGTGGTTTATTGACGGCGCTTAAAGTGATTGTAGCATCGTCCACGCTATCGTATTTATGTTTATCGTTAGTCGGCTTCATGGGGTATAAGACCGGGGCGGCGACGATGAGCTTGATTCGTGGTTCCTTTGGTGTGCGGGGCAGTTACGTTCCGTCCTTTGTGAACTTGACCCAGTATATTGGCTGGACAGCGGTAAACACGTTCATTGCAGCAACTTCTGTCAGCTATTTATTACACGATCTAGTTGGCTGGCCAGTCTATGGTAAACCCGGTGGGGCTAAAGGACTGATCCTCGGAATTATTGTCATGAGTGTGTTGCATTTATTGAGTGTTTCGGTCGGTCAACGGTCGGTTCAGATGATTGAACGTTTAGGTATTATTCTTGTCATCTTATTTGTTTTATGGGAGACGGTCGTCGTGTTCCAGACGGTCTCAGTGCATGATTTGTTAACGTGGCAGGCGCCGACACATTTACATATGACGGCGGGGGCTGGGATGGATACGCTAGCGGCGTTCAATTTGTCTTGGGTGACAGCGGGTGCTGATTTTACGCGGTTTACGCGCAAAAAGAGTGGCGCGACTGGCATGCCATTTTTAGGGGCCTTTACCGGCTTGTTCTGGTTCGCCTTTATCGGGCTTGCCGCGACGATCAGTATCGCGATTACTTCTGGAACTTATGATCCTAATAACTCTGACCCGAGTACCATTGCGAGTCGACTAGGCTTGGGGGTATTAGCACTACTGGTGATTGTCTTAACGAGTATGACGGCGAACGCGGTAAACTTATTGGCGGCTGGTTCGGCGCTGTCGAATATCTTCCCACGGATTCGGTTACGACCAGCACTGTGGGCCGTGACAATCATTGCCACGTTAGTCACACTGATTCCATTAATCATGGGGAGTTTTTTAGCTGCATTCACGGCGTTCCTAGATTATATTGGGATGGTGCTTGGACCGATGATCAGCGTGATGTTAGTCGATTACTATTGGCGGCATCGTCAGCACTATGATATCAACGAACTGGCGAGCTCTAAGGGGCAGTATTGGTATCATCATGGGGTGAACTGGATTGCGCTATTATGTTGGGTACTAGGTGTGGCCATCTTCTTGTTATTGAAGCACGTTGTTTGGATTGCGACGGTGACTGGTGCAACTTTCATTGACATGGCGCTTATCGGGGTCATTTACGTGGCTTTAATGCGAATTTTCTACCCGTTACCTGCCAAACGTGTCTAATTGGATTACAATAGATAAGTAAACGAAATTAGAACGAGGGGTGTCATGATGTTTAAATTAACTGAGATCGATGACGTATTAAATAATTTAGGTGACCACGCAGACTTTGCCACGATTGCCAAAAAAGAAGCCGATTTGGGCGTTCAACATTTTCAATATGATGTTGCTACTGGTGCCACAACTTACTTTGGTGAGAACGGTTATCTCGTGGAACGGCGGACGAATGGCTTAGCAGTCCGGGTCGCTCGTGAAGAAGATGCCGCGGCAGTTGAACAAATCGCGAAGCAATATATTGCTGGCCAGCTGGCTCTAGCAGACGCTGTCAAGCAGTTTGCCAAGGCTGGGTGTCAAGCTTGGACTGCTAACTTAAAACGCCACATCGTCGATTTTAGCGGCGATGAAGGTAAAATCATGGCAGCTGTAACATTCTAAATCAATAATAAAGTGCAAAAATGCAGACTAACCACTTTTAACCGGGTAGCCTGCATTTTTGCGTTCCATTAAGTTTAATAGCCAGCTTGATGATATTGCTTGCTTAACTGGCGTTCTAAGCTAAGTAAAGTCAGCGGACTTAGCCGACGTAACTGATCAGAGTGATAGCGCATGACTAATTGTTCGGGACTATTGATTGTAATACTAGTGACGCCGTTTAGGCCTTGAAAAGCGCTTTGAATGGCCTGCTGGAGCTCGGGATGTTGGGGCCAGACAGGGGAGGTCAGCATAACTAGACCATGTTCAGGATGTTGATACGTGATCTGATATTTGTTGAGATAACGTTGAAACATGTCTTCTGGGTTCATGAGCAATTCCTCCTCGGATTGGTTACTAGTAACGGTGAGCCGCAGTTTAGTTTATAACCCAAACCAGACGACCCAAACAAAAAAGCCAGCCAGGCACAATAGCGCAATACCAATGAGTGCCCAGATCGTACCGTTCAGCTTTTTGGTGTGGTGATAGTAGTAAATACTGAGTATGCCACACAGTATGGCAAGAATGATGCTGGTGCCAATAATTAAACCAATTGTCAATTCCATAAATTACTTTCGACTCCTCATATTATCATTTTAATTGTGCATTAAAATGCGATAAAGTGCAATTATTTATCAGGATTCTTAGTGTGGTAAGAACGCTAAGCATTGCATGGTGACTGAGTAGTCTTGGGTGGCTTGCTGATGAGAAGCCACCCAAGACTACTTCAATGATAATCGATCGTAAAATAAAAAAACTAGGCTGCTTATGATTAACAGCGCTAGTTTTGATTAATGACAGTTAGTTAGTCGTTTTTTTAGACAAACGGGTTGCAAGCAACAAACCGGCGAGCGCTAAAATAAACGTAAAGTAGAACCCGTAATGGGCACCGTTGACGAACGCGCTAGAAGCTTGATGACCCCCATTGGCGTAGTAAGAAGCTTGGCCAATGCCTAATAAGCTCGTTGCAATTGCGGTTGAAATGGCACCAACGACTTGCTGTAGTGTGTTCATGATTGTACTACCATCGGCGGCAATTGGTCCCGTTAAGGAATTTAAACCATGCGTCTGTGAAGGGGACATCGCTAATGGCGCCCCAATCATTAAGATAACGTGGGCCAAAATAACGTACCACGTTGCACTCTGCGTGGTTGTCAGTGCCAACATGAGGGCACCAACCATTGAAATCAAGAACCCCAGCATTGCTGGAGTGCGGGCGCCAATCGAGTCATATAAGCGACCCGAGACGGCCGATACAATTGCGTTCATCAAGCCACCGGGTAACATGATGACCCCAGTCAAGGCAACGGGAATCAACAGCCCCTTTTGAATGTACATTGGGAGTAAATACATGGCTGATAAGATAATCCCAAAGTTAATCATAACGAGGCAAGCGCCAACCCGAAAACCAGGGATAGCAAATGTCTTAAGGTTCAGAATTGGCGATTCCATGGTGAGTTGTCGATGGGCATACCAAGCCAGAATAACCAGTCCCAAAATTAAGGCACCTAGTACAGCGGGCGACCCCCAACCTTGATCACTAGCAAGACTAACGCCAACAACAAGGCTACCAAAGCCAACCATTGAAAGTAAAATGGATAAGAAGTCCACTTTCGGCCGGGTTACTTTCGCAATGTTTTTAAGTGAAGTGACGGCAAAGATAAAGGCAATAATCAAGAATGGGATAAAGAGCCAAAAAATCCACCGCCATGAAGCTAGTCCTAAGATGGCTCCAGCAATCGTTGGACCCACGGCCGGTGCGAACATGATGACTAAACCGACCATCCCCATAGCTGCCCCTAATTTGTAGGGTGGAAAAATCTGCATAGCCACGGTAAACATGAGTGGTAAGATCAGGCCAGTTGCGATACCTTGAATCATTCGACCGAATAATAACACGCCAAAGCCAGGCGCTGAAGCCGAAATAATCGCACCAACGGCGAAGTCAATCAGGGCAAATAAAATCACTTGGCGGGTCGTAAACCATTTGGTAATTAAGCTTGAAAGTGGAAGGACAATCCCAATCATAAGCATGTAACCGGTTACTAGCCATTGCACAGTTGCCGTTGACACGTGTGGCTGAGCCATCAATTGGGGGAGGGCAATGTTCAGTGATGTTTCACTAAACATCCCAACAAAACCACCAATTAACATCCCCATCATGGCTAGCATGGGATGGGCAACGGGAACGCGGGCCCGTTGTTTAGCTTGCGGGCTACTTTGTACTGAATCCATTATATTGTTCACACTCACTTTCCTGAATACAATGGGTTAGCATACCAGAAAATTATTTTTTTCGTAAGTGTTTTTTCTGAAAAAAGAGGATTGATTTACGGTAGTTTGAAAACCATCACTCAACTAGTACGTCTGTGACTGCAATTGTCGGCAGTTTCATTGAGCGAGAAAGGTAGCACGTAATGGTTGTTAAAATAGTGTTTTTGTATGTAAATAGGCCACCTCAGTGTCAAACTAAGGTGGCCTATTATAGGTGGTTGCTAAGCAAAATCAGGTCTGCAGGCGGATCAGTTATGTTCAACAATCGTTATGTTTTCATCCAAGCACGATGGTTACACTTTAGCTTCGAATTGGTGTCCACATTGGGGGCAAGTTATCCGAACGCGACCATGATGACGCGGAATCCGAATCCGTTGGTGACACTGTGAACAGCGGAAAAAGCGGTATTGCCAATGCTGCTTGACCTGGTATTTTAAACGGCTGAATGGGCGAATAATCGGTGACCAAAAGCGCTGAAAGCCGCGATTGATCGCAACTTGCTGATAAATCTTTTTAGAGAACAAACGCCAGTAACTAATACCGATGAGCATCACGGCAATTAAGAGTAGCCACCCGGTGCGAATGAAAAAACTGATGACGATCAATAGTAAAGCGAGATTGTTTAAAAAGCGGTTTAACGTATCGTTTTGACCGTACCGCCCACGCATCCATGATCGTAGTCGCTGTAATAGTTTTGAGTTTGGTTTCAAATGCTGAACCCCCGTCACTAAAATAATTAATATTTAGTAGCATAACATAGTTTTTCAACAGATAAATAATACCTGTTTGTGACACTAACGGTGTATACTTAAGCATATTACAGTAAATAGAGGGAAAAACATGTCAACACAATCACAAATCACGCAAACGCAGGTTCTCGATGCTATCAGCCGTGCGGCACTGATGTTGGAGCGCCAAGACGCAGCGCAAAGCGGGTTACAACTGTTGCTCAATGAATTTCGGCGGAGTTTATTGCAGACGAGCGGACAGGCCGCCACGACGGTATTGTATCACGGCAAAATCAAGAGTTACCTATTACAACATCCGAGCAATTATCCAGATAGCGTCGCGGCGTTATCATCATTATTAGATCATTTTGTTGCGGCTCAGTAATTAGGGCCGTTTTTTTGCGCCAATCAAGTTATTAACCTAACTAGTGATGATTTGGGTAGTGGTTAATGGCAGTCAATGTTGTTATTAGAAAGAAAATTGCGCTATGCTAGATGGTGAACCATGCGAGAGTGATAGTTGCTTTTTTACGTTTACGGTTGTAAACTACAGTTAATTTAATTCGAAGGGTGGTCAAACCATTGGAAGCACAAACTAAAATTGAAATCAGTGATGCCGAATGGGAAGTCATGCGGGTTGCTTGGACGTTGGGCAATGTCACGAGTAGTCAGGTCGCTGAAATCATGGCGGATAAGATGGGATGGAAGACAGCAACGGTCAAGACACTGCTTGGACGGCTCGTCAAAAAAGGTGCATTACGTGCTGAAAAGAATGGTCGAGCGTTCAATTATTATCCAATGGTTGAGGAACAGCCATCGATGGATGAAGCCGTGGACACCCTCTTCGGTCATTTATGTCAGATGCGCGTTGGTCAAACGCTGGTGGACCTTGTTAACCAAACGGAATTGAGTCAAACGGATATCGCCGCCTTACAGGCAGTATTGGCTGAAAAAGCCAAGGATGCGCCAGAAATGGTGGACTGCGATTGTGTGCCGGGGACGCGGTGTTAATGTGGTTATAAACGAATATTGAAGTAACACTGAGTGTCATGTTTGGATTTTCTTAATCTGAACATGACATTTTTTGAGGAGAATGATTTTAAAGATACTTGGCTAACTGATCATGGGGCATTCGTGCAGGCCTTAATCGGAACCATCAGTTATAGTGCGTCTAATGGAAGGGACTTACTTTCAAGATAGGATACTCAGGAAACAGATGAATGGCGACAAAAAGTCAAGAAAGTGTTTTTCTTGACTTTTATCGTCTACAATCGTAAACTTTAGCCATAAATTACAGATGTAGACAATCCGACTAGGGGAGGTCGCTATTATGAAAGACATGGATATGCAACACATGGCGCACCATGATTCAAATGACATGGGCGATATGGATATGGGTAACGGTGAGATGATGCACATGGGCAATCTCAAGTTGAAGTTTTGGGTAGCGTTAGTTCTGACGATTCCGATTATCATTATGAGTCCGATGATGGGGGTCAATTTACCATTTCAAATCGTTTTTCGGCCATGGTCCGATTATATCGTCGCAATTTTAGGCACAATCCTGTTTCTATACGGTGGGCAACCGTTTTTCAGCGGTGCCAAGGCGGAGGTCAAAAATCATAAGCCTGCCATGATGACGTTGATTACAATGGGTATCAGTGTGGCGTACGTTTACAGTATCTATGCTGTGGTTGCCAATGACTTGTTAAATGCAAAACCAATGGTGACCGATTTCTTCTGGGAACTAGCGACTTTGATCGTCATCATGTTGTTAGGCCACTGGATCGAGATGAATACGGTCATGAATGCGGGATCGGCGGTAGATAAACTAGCAAAACTGTTACCAAGTACGGCACATAAGTTAGTTGATGGGCAGGTCCATGACGTGGCAATTGCTGATCTAGCTAATGGTGATCAAGTTCAGGTCCGGGCTGGTGAACAAATTCCAGCTGACGGCACAGTGTTAAATGGTGCGACTAGTGTGAATGAAGCGATGGTTACTGGTGAAGCTAAGTTAGTTGAAAAACGCGCTAAGGATCAAGTTGTGGGTGGTTCAGTCAATGGTGATGGGACGTTTGAGATGAAAGTCACCGGGACTGGTGAATCCGGATACTTAGCCCAAGTCATGAAGTTAGTCAGTGACGCACAGGCGGCCAAATCGTCGCAAGAAAATATGGCGGATAAAGTGGCCGGACTCTTGTTCTACGCTGCCTTGACCGTTGCAATCGTTGCCTTTATCGTCTGGTTACTCGTGGGCAATCTGGCGTTAGCACTATCAATTGCGGTGACAGTGCTCGTGATTGCTTGTCCTCACGCTTTAGGATTGGCAATTCCATTGGTAGTGGCACGGAGTACGGCGATTGCGGCCAGCCACGGGTTACTGATTCGTAATCGGGATGCGATGGAACAAGTCAAAAAGTTGAACTACGCGTTGATGGATAAGACCGGGACATTGACAGCTGGTAACTTTAAGGTCGCTGATTATCAAAGTAGCGCCGACCGGCTAACTGCGGACGCAGTCTTGGCGATGATGGCCGGTTTGGAAAATGGCTCTAGTCATCCCTTAGCTGTCGGAATTCTTGCTGCCGCTAAGGAACATCAGTTAACCCCTAAGGTTAGTCAGGATGTTCATCAGATTACTGGTGTCGGGTTAAGCGGCACGATTGATGGGCAGACGTATCAGATCGTTTCGGCAGCTTACTTGGATAAACAAAATTTAGCCTATGACCAGCAAACGTTCAATCGACTGGCAAGTGCCGGTAACTCAGTCAGTTTTTTGATTCAGGAGCAGACAGTCTTAGGTTTTGTCGCTCAGGGTGACCAGATCAAGCCGGAAGCCAAGAACTTGATCGATAGTTTGAAGGCCCAAAACATTACCCCAGTAATGCTAACCGGTGATAATCCGCAGAGCGCCCAAGTCGTTGCTAAGCAGCTCGGAATTACAGAAGTGCATGCGGGTTTATTGCCTGAAGATAAGGCTAAGCTCGTTCAACAGTATCAGGCTGATGGTAGCCACGTTATGATGATTGGCGATGGTGTTAACGATGCCCCTAGTCTGGCCCGGGCAGATATTGGCGTTGCCATTGGGTCTGGGACTGACGTTGCTATTGATTCTGCTGATATCGTTCTCGTTAAGAGTAATCCAAATGATGTGGTCGATTTCTTGGCTCTGGCCCGGCGAACGACCCGGAAGATGGCGCAAAATTTATGGTGGGGTGCTGGATACAATGTCATCACAATCCCCTTGGCTGCTGGTATTCTCGCACCACTCGGCTTTATTTTGAACCCGATGTTTGGTGCGGTAGTGATGTCATTAAGCACGGTAATCGTGGCAATTAATGCGATGACGTTACGATTAAAAGACTAAGATAAACTGATTGGCGTAAATTAATTTGTGCAAATGTGTGTTTATAATGGGTTTAGATGCTAGAATAATAGTATTTAAATCAAGGATGTGAAACCCATGTGTACTAGTTTAACGATTCAAACCACGGCGGGTGATCAGTTTTTAGCACGCACCATGGACTTTGCTTTTGAACTTGGTGGTCGACCAGTGGCAATCCCACGGAATCACCATTTTGACAGTGTTACCAATGCGGACGGTTTTGATAGCCCGTATAGCTTTGTTGGAACGGGCCGTGACTTAAATGGCTATATCTTTGTCGATGGTGTCAATGAGCACGGGGTCAGTGCTGCTGCACTCTATTTCTCGGGACAAGCTCACTTTACTCAGCAGACTAAGGCTGGCAAGGTTAACTTGGCACCCCACGAAGTTTTAATGTGGATTTTAGGAAACGTGAAGAGCACCGCTGAATTAGGCGAACGGATTGCTGACTTGAACGTGATGGAAGCCGCCGCACCACTATTGAATATTGTGGTACCACTACACTGGATCATTAGTGACAAGAGTGGTTCTACTTACGTCTTAGAATTGGAAAATGACGGTGTTCACTACATGAAGAATCCGGTGGGCGTCATGACGAACACACCAGATTTTGAATGGCATCTCAAGAATTTGAGTAATTACGTCAACTTACAACCCGGCCCTCATCCTAGTCGTCAATACGGTGACATGACGGTGAATCCTTTCGGTCCTGGAACTGGGGCGTTGGGAATGCCTGGTGACTATACGTCAGTTGCACGCTTCGTTCGGACGGTCTTCATGCGTGAACATACGGATGCAGTAACGACTGATGCAGAAGCTGTCAACGCATTATCACACATGCTGAACTCAGTGGAGATTCCTAAGGGCGTTAAGATGCAAGATAACGGGACGCCAGATTATACCCAGTACCGCGCCTATATGAGCATGAATGAACCAGCATTTTACATGCAACCATACGCGGATCAGACGATTACGCGGGTCGAATTGACACCAGCTTTAATGACGGCCGCGCAACCGACTGAATTTGAATTAAAGACAACCCAACAGTTCCGGTTAGCAAACTAAGTTGGAATATATTAGGGTCAAAATATGAAAGCAGCACCGTTAGCATAAAATGCTAACGGTGCTGCTTTTTTTGATTCTAGGCAGAATAGCACTTTCAATGACCTATAATAATTATTCAAATTAACTTTAATAATTAAATGGTGGTACACTATATTATAGTTTAGGGATACATAACTTATACTCGATAATGATTACAAATAAGCCTTGCATTTTCTTTCTGAAAGATATAATATTTACTAGGTAATAATGATTATAAAGTATTTACGGAGGCGGCAAACATGAAAAAAAGGATGTCTTTGGCACAGCGGGTTAATATTTTGCGAGCAAGTGTCATGGGAGCGAATGATGGAATTCTATCAGTTGCCGGCATTGTTGTTGGCGTTGCGGGGGCAACCACCAATAGTTTTTCGATTTTAATATCTGGACTAGCCGGGATGTTGGCTGGGACGATTTCAATGGCCATGGGTGAATACGTCTCCGTGAATACGCAAAAAGATTCACAAAAAATGGCGATTACTAAGCAGAAGGCAGCACTTGCCGATGATTATGAAGCAGAAGCGTCGCTAGTCGTACAAAAATATGTCAATCAAGGAATCAGTAAACCGTTGGCGCAACAAGCAACCCGGGAAATGATGGCGGAAGATGCGCTGACTACGACGGTGCGTGAGCGCTATGGTTTCAATCCGAACCAGTTCATCAGTCCGTATGCGGCTGGTATTGCGTCGATGATTGCTTTTCCCACTGGCTCAATTTTGCCATTAGTTTCGATCACCTTTTTCCCACCACGGGTGAAGGTGTTAGCAACGGTGTTGGCTGTCGGAATTGCATTAATGATTACGGGATACGTAGCGGCGATGCTGGGTAATGCTAATCGTCGGCGTGGAATGGTTCGTAACGTCGTTGCCGGGTTATTGACGATGATCGTAACGTACTTTATTGGTCACTTATTTGCTTAATTAAAGGGTCAAGGGGAGCGAGCTTATGCAACTGACAAGGACAAAGTCTGAGAAGACCAAACAAACGATGGATGAGAAGTTAAACTCATTACGAGCAGGTGTCTTAGGTTCTAATGATGGTATTTTAACCGTTGTGGGGGTGCTGTTTAGTGTGGCGGCCGCCACGACTAATCAGTTCACGATTTTTATTGCTGGATTATCTGATTTATTAGCCTGTGCTTTTTCGATGGCGTCAGGAGAATATGCTTCGGTCAGCACGCAGAAGGATACTGAAAAAGCCGTGGTTGAAAAGGAGCGGCAATTGCTGAAGACGGATTTTGAGGGTGAATTGCATGCTGTTCAACGCCACTATATGACTCTTGGCGTAACGGAAGAGACGGCGATGGCGATTGCACGCGATTTATTAACTAAAAAACCATTGGCAACCGTTGTCAGCATCAAATATGATATGCAACTAGGACACTATATGAATCCTTGGGATGCAGCGTTTGCATCGCTATTCTCAGCGTCAGCAGGAGGCGTCTTCCCGTTGCTCGCGATGACGTTTGCACCGGCTCATTGGCAGTGGCCGGCAACAATTATCGCGGTGTCCGTTGCCGTGGCCTTAACAGGATATTTATCGGCCGTATTAGGTAAGGGCAATGTGAAGACGGCGGTGATTCGCAACGTGCTCGTTGGGATCGTGACGATGTTCATTCACTACTACGTTGGGACGCTCTTTTAAGCACTTCTGTCCTGGTCAGTTCGGACTAGGGATTGTCAACAGTGAAACAATAGCTGACCAAACGGCACTTGAAGTACGGTGTGCTGGAAACGGCATCAGTATGGGCGCAAATTGTTAGGATCGGTACGAACTTAAATAGCACTGGGGCGGGCAATTACTGTAGTTACCCGCCCCAGTGCTATTTAGTTGAGGGCGGTTTCCGTGTAATTGCGCACAATTAGTAATAAAAGTTCGGATTTATCGTTGCTTATAGATGATAGAACTTGATTATGATAAAGATTACTGAATCTTCCTAAAAAACAACGCTCGATTTTCAGTGAGTTTTAATTAAGTCTCGGTATAATATTGCCATTAATTAAATTGAGGTAGAGCGAAATTGAAAAATATGACAACTAACCGTTATATGAAGGGCATCATGTGGGCGATGTTGGCCTCGACCCTGTGGGGAGTCTCAGGTACAGTGATGCAGTTCGTATCACAAAACCAAGCCATCCCGGCTGATTGGTTCTTATCTGTAAGGACGTTATCTGCTGGAATCATTCTGTTAGCGATTGGATTTGTGCAACAGGGTACCAAAATCTTCAAAGTCTTTAGATCTTGGGCGTCGGTTGGACAATTAGTGGCATACGCGACAGTGGGATTGATGGCGAATATGTATACTTTTTACATCAGTATTGAGCGCGGAACAGCCGCTGCCGCCACTATTTTACAATACTTAAGTCCTTTGTTTATTGTACTAGGAACGTTGCTGTTTAAACGGGAACTGCCTTTACGGACTGATTTAATTGCGTTTGCGGTCTCCTTGTTGGGGGTGTTTTTAGCAATCACTAAGGGTAATATTCATGAGTTGGCGATTCCGATGGATGCACTCGTCTGGGGAATCCTTTCGGGGGTAACAGCGGCCTTGTACGTAGTCTTGCCGCGAAAGATTGTAGCCGAAAATTCACCGGTCGTGATTCTTGGTTGGGGGACATTGATTGCGGGAATCCTATTTAATTTATATCACCCAATTTGGATCGGTGCACCAAAAATTACACCAACGCTAGTGACTTCAATTGGCGCCATCGTTTTAATCGGGACGATTTTTGCTTTCTTATCGTTGCTACATAGTCTACAGTACGCGCCGTCTGCGGTGGTCAGTATTGTTGATGCCGTCCAACCAGTAGTGACTTTTGTACTAAGTATTATTTTCTTAGGCTTACAAGTGACATGGGTCGAAATCCTCGGCTCGTTATTGGTGATTGTCGCGATTTATATCTTGCAGCAGTATCGGAGTGATCCGGCTAGTGATTAGTTGTAATGATAGTTATCATTTTTGTTTAGTTAGGGCCCTTGAATAAGGGCTCAGCAGGACTTGACCATTTGTGAAATGACCAAAAATAAAAGCTGCGTGTCAGAATTTTAACATTCTGATGCGCAGCTTTAATCATAATTTGAGTAGATTAAAGTTATCTTGGGGGACGATGGTTGGTAAGTTGTGCTACGCCAACACCAGTTTCCGGGCGGGGGCGTGCATTTTAATAACTTCGGCACCTAGGTCAATATAAGGCTGACCTTCCGCAATCAATCCGAACTTCTCGTAAAACTTCTGGGCGTGCGTTTGGGCATCGATTTCAATGGTGGCGGCGCTGTAATGCACTTTAAGAATTGCCATGACGTGATTCATGAGTTGCTTGCCAAGGCCCGTCCCACGATAGCAACTGTCAGTCGTTATCCGGCCGAACGAAACGACCCCAGCATGTTCGTAAATTCGTGCATAAGCGACGAGTTGCCCCTGATCGTAGGCGAAGACGTGACGCGCGTCCAAGTCAGTATCATCAGGGTCTTGGTAAGACCGATCTTGTTCTTTAATAAAGGTCTTGGCACGAAGTTGATAAATATCGTGCAGTTGGGTGGTGGTTAGACCATTAAATTGCTTAACGTACCATTTCAAATTCAAGTGAAAGCCTCCTTGAAAACTGAAGAATATCGCCAGTTATTTTCAAATTGAGTCTATAATTTAACACTTGTATTTTTGACCGTCAATTGCAAAGACCCGCGATTTATCAATGGTTACAGGTATTGCTTTTGATGAAAAAAACATGAGAACGGATTGCTGGTTATACCAGTGAATTGATAGCTTGATTATCAGTCATCGTTAGTTAACTGTCTAGATATTATCATTTTTCTCATAATTTGATGGATAATAAAAGAACCACCACGCATTGCCTATTGTGGTGATTCTGGTTGATCTTTAAATTGTTTTTTTGACGGCCTGGTAATTAATTAATACCAAGCAGGTTTGTCACCATCGGTATTAGGTTTGTTAACGCCTAAAGACGTGCGAATGTTACTTGTGGGATCTTGGGTTAATTTAACGACGAGTGCCGCAATGCTCTTACGAGAAACTTCAGTTCCCTTAAACGGATCGTGTCGCTGGGTTATTTCGTAGTCGATTTCGTCCTTATTAGTCAACCACGCAGGGCGAATGATTGTGTAGTCGAGATCGGAATTTTCTAGGACTTCAGCCGCGGCGTAGTAGCGCGTCAGGTAACTACCCAACGTTGCGTTGTTCCATTGACCGAACTTGCCGGGAACTTCGTCATAGATCCCTAAAGTTGAGATCCAAATGAGCCGTTTGAGGCCGCTGGTATGCATGGCTTTTAACACTGTTTCAGCCTGCTGCTTGATGTTTTGACCAGCCAAATTAGCATAAACGACATCTTGTCCCGTCATCGCCTGGGTTAATTTGGCTTCATCAGTCGTGTCACCATCGATAATCGTCACCCGGTCAGATTGTTGGTCTGCGACCCGGCTACTATTACGTAAGTAAAGTGTCAAATTATCAGTTGTGTTGGCTAAAAATTGCTGTTCGGCTAAACGAGCAATTTGGCCCGCAGCCCCTAAGATCAATACATTTGTCATATAATCCCCTCCTGAACATCTTAACTGTAAACTTAATTATTACAGAATTCAAGTAAGCAGTTTCAAAAAAGTTAAGCAAATTTGTGCCACTTTTTGAATTTAGACTTATAATGAACATGTAGCGAAGTTGTACTTCGCTGTCCAAGATAAAAGAGGCGATAATCATGGCACAAAAGCTTAGCAAGGAACAAAAAAAGGCTATGATTCAAAAAGCCGAAGAAGAACGTGCAAAGCATCCAAAGAAGAAGAGTGGCGTTTCCGGTTTCGAAACGATCGATGAAGATGCTAAAAAGTTATCTAATAACTAATAATTAGCGTGATTCTTCAGTTAGGGCGAGACATTGGTCGCGCCCTTTTATTTTGTCCAAAATGAGTGCACGGGATCGCCTGGTGATGATTGACTGGTTCGAGCAAAATTGCAGTTGGCACGGAGACTGATGGTCGGTTGTTAGCAATGCTATGACAGCCATCCATTTGAATAGCTGTCACATCAGTCTTGCAGTATAATAGCGGTAATTAATGATGGGGGTGACGCAAATGGATCAATTTACAGCGTTTATGGCGCAGCTTGATAAGACGTTGGCACAAGAGCAATTATCGTCTACTGATCTGGTGTACGTGCCAGTAACCTTTAGCTTCCATAATCAGCGCTTACAGGTTGCCATTAATATGCTCCAAACTTCATTTAATCAGGGTAATAATGTATTTGGGGTGCCTGATATTCTGGATCGAATCAGAATGTTGGTCGGTTTGGAATTAGCTGATCGCCCGCAGTCTCGCTGGCCTACGAAGATGACGACCCAGCAACTAACAATCACGCCACATAAAATGGTCAGGGTGATCCCAGTTGATATGCGGGCATATCAAGTGGAGTGATTTAGCACTCTGATACGGAGAGTGCTAAATTGTTGCAATCTTGATGAAAGTGCTTATTATTAATGATGTAAACAAATTGAAAGGGTGATTTCATAATGGCTAACGATATGATGAATTGGCACAATGATTTATTTGATCGGTTGAATGACTGGACTAAGATGGACGATTTGGTTAATGGATTCGGTCGGACATTCTTAAATGCTGGTAGTCATGGGTCGGTCCTAAAGACTGATATTAAAGAAAATGACGATCAGTACACGATGAAAGTCGATATTCCTGGAATCGATAAACAGAATATTGCCTTGAAGTATCGGGATGGCACATTATCGATTGCTGTAAAACGCGATAGTATTAGTGATGAAAGCGATAAAGATGGTAATATTATCGCGAGTGAACGTCAAACTGGTCGCTTTGGCCGGCAATATTCTTTACCCGACGTTGATGTTGACAAGATCGAAGCACGATATGAAAATGGTGTGTTGCAGTTAACTTTGCCAAAGAAGGCAGCTGCGGATACCCATCATATTGAAATTCAGTAATGGTTTATATGACGACTTGCCGCGATTGGTGGTAGGGCGTCTTTTTATTGTATTTATAGCGGATGAAACGGTTACAAAAATTTGTAAATTTTTGATGAAATCTGGAGTCAGATACTCACATCTTTGCTGGATTTCTGGTACAATTTAATCCTATCGATATATCAATTGAACTGAATATTGATAATGATAGGATATGTTTGTTGTCGGATTTGTAAGAAAGTAGGAATGCGTGATGACGGAAGGTTTTAGACCGAGTCACCCTAAGATTGAGATTGACGATGACCCTGGAATACGGGCTCAAATCGAAGCTTTGACTGGTGAACTCTCACAACAACAATTGGCTAAATGGGCGTTAATTATCGCCAAGAAAGCCTTGCAGTATGTTGATAACCAACAGAAATATGATCGACAATTGCGACTCGCAATTGATGCTAATGAATTGTGGCAAGTTAATCTTGTTAGTGGCTACCAGGTACGGCAGGCACTGGCACGATTGACTAAGTTAAGTGCAACGACGACGAGTTCCATTGGTGCGGCGGCACTGGACTGCGTTCGCTGGGCCGTAGCTTCCGCAGATGCGGATGAAAATGCGCTGCGGGCCTCGGACCAAGCAATTAAATTGGTTAATTTAACGCAACCAAATGACATGGTTGCGGTCACTGCCGAGCGTCAGTGGCAGTACGATCAGTTAGCTGGATTAGCAGCTAACATTCAGCAGGGGTTACGCCGTATGCTATAATCTTCACAGAGATTAAATTAGGTGGGGATATTTTATGGCAACGGTACATGCAGAAGCAAAGGCGGAGTTGTTACGTCAGTATCAAGAAATTGTAACGAAGTATTTAACGAATATTTCGGAAACAGTGGACGTGAAGGCGCATTTTGAATTAAAAAACGAACCAGGATTTAATTATTTTGTGGATTATTTGTTTTTAGCCAATGTTTGTTACCAAGCGAGTCTGGATATTTTGAATAATGAAGATCAAAAATATCCAGATATTAATAAGCGGCTGGCAGCGGTCATCTTAAAATACCCCGAGTATTTGACATTGGCCGTTTTCAATGCCGATTTCCAGGATGAAAGTGTGACGGATCACTACGAAAAAACACTCGTAGATTTGGCTAACACTTTGGATTAATTTGTAAATAAGGTGGTCACGAACTTCGGATAGACGAAGCCTCGTGGCCTTTTTTGGAGGGTTAGTAATGATTGAATGGGATGCGGCAACAATTAAAGATTTTCAGACGACGCTATTAGATTGGTTTGATCACGAAGGCCGCGATTTACCATGGCGACATGACCATGAGCCTTACCACGTCTGGGTCTCTGAAATTATGTTACAGCAGACGCAGGTTCAAACTGTGATTCCTTATTATCAGCGCTTTATGGCACTTTTTCCAACGGTAGCGGACCTAGCTGCCGCACCTGAGTCACAGTTGTTAAAGGCGTGGGAGGGCCTGGGTTATTATTCACGTGTCCGCAATATGCAACGGTGTGCCAAACAATTGTTAACCGATTACGATGGACAGTGGCCTCAAACTGCCGCTGAGCTGACGGAGTTGATTGGGATTGGCCCGTACACTGCAGGAGCGATTGCCAGCATTGCGTTCAATGAACCAGTTCCAGCTGTGGATGGTAATGCCTATCGCGTCTTTAGCCGGTTGCTCAAGATTGATGCGGATATTGCGAAGCCCCAGACCCGCGCTGTTTTTGAACGGGTAATCAGTCAGATTATTTCACAAGAGCGACCTGGAGATTTTAACCAGGCGATTATGGACCTCGGTTCAAGCTACATGACAGCGCGGCAACCAGATACGGCCCATTCGCCGGTCAAACGCTTTAATCAGGCTTATTTGGATGGGGATGAGTTAGCCTATCCGGTCAAGACGAAGAAACCGCGGCCCAAGCCGGTTGCTTACGTGGCGGTATTAGCTAAGATGCAGGATCAGTGGTTGATGACGAAGCGACCGAGTAACGGGATGTTGGCTAATTTATGGACGGTTCCCTTGATTCCGATTGCAGATTTAGACTTAGATGATGATTACCAACCTGAAGAACTAGTTACGGCGGTAGAAAATTATTTTAAACGTGAATATCAGCTCCAGCTAACGGCCCATTATCTGACCGGGCGGCCTGTGACCCATACGTTTACGCATCAGAAGTGGACCATTCAAGGTTTGAGTGGTCAAGTTGGGTTAAGTGACTTAGCCTACTTTGCTGGTCAGACCTTTACGTTGATTGAGCGGCAGAAACTTCCAATGCCTAAGGTTCAAGAAAAAATTTTTGCACGCTATTCAATTGATTAATTCAGTCAACATTAAATACTTTTCACCCTCCAGATGTGCTATGGTTGTGGTAGAATATAGCAAATCAATATTGTGACGGAGGGTCGCGCATGTTAAATGTATTTGATATCGTTAAGTTAACAAAGATAGACCATAAAGAAGTCGACAGTAATCAAGTGGTTGTTACAGATGGTAACGGTAAGCCCAATGCGATTTTGACAGAATTATTGAATGATGTTGTGGGAAATATGCGGATCTTTATTAACATGGAAGATGTTTATTCGGTCGATGACTTAATGCGCGCATTGGCCGCCCATACGCCATTGCCACAAGATGTCTTAGAAGAATATGAAAAGGTATTGCGGGAACCGATTTATAACATTAACTTTGTGCCGAAAAGGGGCCAAGTTGAAGTTGTGATCGGTGAAGGCTAACGTAATTGTCATAATCATGATAAGATGTTAGTCAACTCATTGTGATGAAAATCAGGGCCATTCGTGGGACCTGATTTTTTTGTGCTGAATTGATGATAGTGGCTGTCATGAGGTCTGATCAATATGTGGTTGCGGGAAAGTGTTGGTTCGATTTAACGATACCGGCACCTGCGTTATAATGGAGTCAACTTATGGTCATGAAATGTGATAGGTTATTGTAAATGGTCATAGATTGTTTACCGCAGCGTACGATAGGAGGAGTGTTCATTATGCAATTAAAATTAGAACGGATTTACACGAAACCAGTTGATACGGATGGTTATCGGGTGTTGGTAGATCGCTTGTGGCCCCGGGGTATTTCGAAGGTTAACGCTCAGTTGGACAATTGGGTAAAGGAAATTGGCCCATCGACCACGTTACGTAAGTGGTTCAATCATGAACCGGCGAAATATCCCGAATTTGTCGATCGTTACCGGGCTGAATTGGATGAGAATCCCCTGACGGCCAGCTTTATTAGTCAAGTTGCTGAACAACTGACGAAGACGAATGTGATCTTATTGTTCGGTGCCAAGGACGAACAACATAATCAGGCAGTGGTACTGCGTGATTACCTGAAGGATAGTGGTCAATTACCAACCGCTTAATATAAATTGCGTAATATTGGTATAGATGAAATTGGGATTAGGCCTGCAATAAACTGCGCCCATCAAATTATTTTAATTATTTTTTGAAAACGCTAGCAATTAGCTGCGAATTTTGCTATGATTATGTTGTTAATTAATGACGTCAACTATTACAGTGCACAATAATGGGGGCTGCATTGTTAGGCAAGCAAGATTGGGGATAATTTTATGATAAACTTATGTGTGTTACCAAGTACCGCAAGTTGTCGCAAGGCCCACCGGTGGTTACTCGAACACCGGATCCCGTTTCATGAACGTAATATGAATGCACAGCCGTTAACGGAGACTGAAATCAAGCACCTGCTACAGTACACGTACAATGGCATTGATGATTTGATCAGTACTAAGTCCAATGCTTATCACCAACTGAGTAAGACGACACCGATTGAAGATATGCCATTAAGCGAAGCTGTTCGGGTATTAAGCCAAACACCGCAATTATTGCGGCGACCAATTATTTTTGACGATCACCGACTTCTGTGCGGCTTTAACCAAGATGAGATTCGGATGTTTATTCCACGTGAACAGCGCGTACTCAAGATGCAAGCAATGTCAGAACATCAGATGGCTTAAAATGATCGGCTTATGAGTTGATGCCGTGTTTTTGGGGCGAAACATTATAAAACAGTACTACTTACTTGCCAGTATAAACTGATTGGCACAGTTAAGCGGTGCTGTTTTGTGTGTAAATTGACAAATTACAGCTATTTAGTTAGTATACTAACTAAATAGTGGAGGATGAAATGGATAATATTGGTTATTTACTAATGCAGTTTTCCAAACAGTTACGTTATCAGCTAAATCAACGGCTAATTGCTAACGGATTGACGATTCAACAATGGGCTGTGATGCAACAAATCAGTCTTTGGGTCGAAAGAACGGCGCAACAGCCGACTGCCAACCAGCTGTGCCACGTTCTCGATATGGACCGGCCGACGATGTCAGGAATTCTTCGACGCTTAGCTGCCAAGCGATTGGTTGAACAGGAAGTTAATCCAGCGGACCAGCGAGCAAAGCTACTACGCTTGACCCAAGTTGGCATACAAGAATTGCAGGCCGGCCAGCGTATTAGCGATCAGGTTGTTGCGACGGGGCTTCAGAAATTGACGGCTGCTGAAAAACAGTCTTTAAGACAACTGTTAAAAAAACTAGGGAGCAATTAATAAAATGAAAATACTGGTGATAGGTGGGACGGGAAATATTGGCTTACCGTTAATTCAATATCTAGATCAACAGGTGGGGGTGCAAGTTGTTGCTGGTGCCCACAACTTACATAAAGACGAGCAACTATTGGCTGCGTATCCGAACGTCGAAATTCGACGTTTTGATTTTTTAGACGAGACGACCTTTGATGCGGCGTTACGGGGAATCCAAAAGGTGTTTTTCGTGCGGCCACCACAACTTGCTAAACCCAAGCAAGATATGTGGCCCTTTCTCAAATGCTTACAAGCACACCACATTGAACAGGTCGTATTTGTTTCGTTGATGGGTGTTGAGCATAATCCAATGACGCCACATCATCAAATCGAGCAGATGATTGAACAGTTACAGTTACCGTACACATTCATTCGACCGAGCTTCTTTATGCAAAATTTGAATACCACGCATCGCGTCGACATTCAGCAAAATCACGATTTGTTTATCCCAGCCGGGCGGTCGAAGACGAGTTTTATTGATACACGTGATATTGGTGAGATTGCGGGCGTGGCGTTACTAGATACACAATATTTACAACAGAAATTGACTGTGACTGGTCCAGAAGCGTTGACTTATCAGCAAATTGCGGCGCTAATGACTGAATCCTTTGGTCACCCGGTAACGTATCATCGACCGAGCTTATGGCGGTTTCGCCGCGTGATGTTGAAGCGGGGAATCAAGAAGGACTATGTTAATGTCATGGTAATGCTGTATTTGATTACCCAGTTGGGCAACGCTAAACGCGTGACCGATACGGCTGAAAAAGTGCTGGGTCACGCTCCGCATACGATGACAACTTACTTACGAGATTATGCGGATCAGTTACAGTAGTTAGGTCGAGGAGTAGACATGTCATTTGACAGTTGTGGGTTAATTCAGTGGTGAGCATGGTCAACAAAAAAACAGTTACCTCATTTTGAGGTAACTGTTTTTTAGCGGACATATCCAGTACAGACTAGCTAATTCAAGCAAACAGGCATTG
This sequence comes from Lactiplantibacillus sp. 3062, assembly GCF_055413545.1. NCBI lineage: Bacteria > Bacillati > Bacillota > Bacilli > Lactobacillales > Lactobacillaceae > Lactiplantibacillus > Lactiplantibacillus sp. 3062. Next base: position 27,568 of record NZ_JBVAYE010000012.1, on the reverse strand, counting down.
AAGTAGGATGCCTGCTGATTTTTATAAGCGATAACGACTAGCAAATACAATGCTTAGGCATACTTATGTGCAATTTTAGCCGCAACGGCCGCAGCAATCGCACCAACTAGGTCATCAATAAACGTGTTAACAACGCCTGACTTATCAGTATCTAACTTCTTAATGACGCCTTCTTTAACTTTATCCACGTAACCATAATTAGTGACGCCGATGGTGCCGTAAATATTCGCCATATTAAGTGCTAAGCCTTCATCAACACCGAAGACGCCGGCGTCACTGGCAATGATAGATTGGAGCGGCTCGTTTAGCTGGCCTTCTGTGGCAAGTCGGTCGAGTTCTAACGCAACCATCGCATTGTTCAATAGTTCGCGCTTGTGCAGTACTTCTTGCGTCTCCATTTCGCACTCTTCGATCGTTAAGTTAGGGACGTATTTTGTTTGTAAGTTATAAGTGATATGCGCAATTTCATGATAAGTAATCCCTTTTGCGGCTAAGGCTTGAATGACGAACTCATACGCAGCCTTATCAGGATATTTAAACGTTGGTTTTTCCATAGTTACCCTCCAGAAATAAACAATTTGAGTAGGTTAGTTATTTAACCTAGTAAGTCCATTATAACGAGATGAGTGGCTAAAGAATATGATTTGGGTTCAATATTCGTTGGTGCGGGTTAAAAAGGCGATTGTTGAAAACGATGACTGGTTATTTTAATTGAAACGCGTAAAATAAGACTGTTAAACATAATGAAGGGTAAGATAATTTTGATGAAACGTTGGCGAACGGTGATTCAATTGTTATTGATTGTTTTTGTTATCGGTGCGGCTGTGATTTTAGTTGGGGCCCGGAATCATGATACCAAGATTACGAAAGTAACGAGTCAATTGACACCGCGTTCTGCACGAATATTAAAGAATCAATATGACCAGTCAAAGACAGCGACGGTCTTTTTACATGGCTACAATGGTGGGGCGTATTCGACGAACTATCTGATTCGTAAAGCCGAAAAAGCGGGGGCTGCCCAAAAAGCGTTAGTGGTGCACGTGTACAAGAATGGTGTGATGGCCTTTAAGGGTTATTGGCAAAAGTCAATCAAGAATCCGATGGTTCAAGTTGTTTTTCAAGATAATCACGCCTCACAAAAAGCCCAGATCTATTGGTTACACCAAGTCTTAGTCCAACTAAAAGCGAAGTATGGCGTCAAAGCTTATAATGCGGTTGGTCATTCCCTCGGGGCCAATGATATTGTCAATCAGGCATTGAAGTATGGGCATGACAAACGCTTACCAACGTTGAATAAAATCGTGACGATTGGCGGACCGTTCGATGGCCTGACCGGGTTTCTGAGCACGCAGACGGAAGCAACGGTCCGGCGCTTGGATGTTAAACCAAGTCGTTTCACGAAGCATTTTTCAGAAATGCTCAAGTATCGCCACAATTTTCCAGACAACGTGAAACTACTCAATGTCTATGGAGATACAAACACGGGGTATAACAATGATGGTTTTGTGGGTGTCGCTTCAGCGCGCTCAATTCGGTACTTGTTGCGCGGAAAATTAGCACAGTATCAAGAAGCTTTCTACAGTGGGGAACAGGCGGCGCATTGCGCGTTGAATCAGAATCCAAGTGTCGCTCACAAGATGATTGCCTTTTTGTGGTAAGTGTTATTGTGTCAGGATGGGTGCATTAAATAAATGAGGTCGTTCGAGTAAATACTCGGGCGGCTTTTTTTGTAGCGCCAAATTAGGCGGTCAAACGCAGCAACTACAGCTTTGGTGACGTTTTCGATAAGGAAGACAGCTTTAGAAAACAAAGTATTGCGACCTATTCGTCGTTAAAAACAGGGGTTGATAGTTAAAAATCGCAATTAAGTGAAAGTTAGAGCGTGCTATAATGACACAACATTAAGATTTAACAACAAAGTCATTAAAATTTGTGGAGGGGTCTTATGAAAATAACTAATGCTGATGGCACAATCCGGGCGCTTAGTAACCGGCATGTCCAAATGATTGCAATTGGTGGCACGATTGGGACAGGATTATTTCTTGGTTCAGGGAGTACGATTTCAAAGACGGGACCGTCAGTCATGTGGGTGTACTTGGTGTTGGGCTTCTTCTTCTTTTTAATGATGCGGGCAATTGGTGAGATGTTCTATTCTGATCCTACCCAACACACATTCGTGGCGTTTATTTCCCGCTATTTGGGACCGAGTGTTGGTCATTTTACAGGGTGGACCTATTGGATCGGTTTGATTTTTGTCTGTATGGCTGAGCTGACGGCTACGGCAACGTATGTCAAATTTTGGTTACCAAATGTCCCCGCCTGGCTAATTGAGATTAGCTTCCTGTTAATTTTGGCGGGCGTTAATTTAACGGCTGCACGGTTATTTGGCGAAGCAGAGTTCTGGTTTGCGATGATTAAGATCGTCGCAATCATTGCACTGATTGTCACTGGTATTTTCATGATGGTGGGACATCACCCAACCCCATTAGGCCAGGCTTCAATCGGCAATTTGTTCCATAATTATCAGGTCTTTCCCAATGGGATAGCTAACTTTATCTCGGCATTTCCAATGGCCTTCTTTGCTTTTCAGGGCATTGAATTTGTCAGTATAACGATTGGTGAGGCCAAGAACCCTCACCGCGTTATCAAAAAGGCGGTCAATGAAACTTTGTTGCGGATCTTGTTGTTTTATATTGGTGCGTTAATTGTCATTATGGGCATTATTCCGTGGACATCACTGTCACCCGATAGCAGTCCGTTTGTGCAAGTCTTCAAGTTGGCAGGATACCCAGCAGCGGCCGCCATCATTAACTTTGTCGTCTTAACGTCGGCAGCCTCATCGCTAAATAGTTGTTTGTTCTCAGCTGGACGTCACTTCTATCAGCTAGCCACTGAAATGCCAGTTACGAGTCGCATGCACCAAATCTTTGGTCAGATTTCGAAAAGTGGTGTGCCGGCAGCAGCAATCGTGTTGTCCGCGGTACTAGTGCTAGTGACCCCCATCATGAGTTTAAGTGCTGCAACGACGGCAGTTTTTACCGTCGTGACCGGGATCTCTAGTGATATGTACCTGATTGTTTACACGCTGGCGATGCTGGCCCACCGGAAGTACCGGCTATCTAATGACTATCTGGCGGATGGGTTTAAGATGCCGGCGTACCGAATCACGAGCCCACTGACGATTGCCTTTTTTGTTCTCATTTTTGCCAGTCTATTCTTCATTCAAGCTGATATTGTCGGTGCAATCGGTGCGATTATTTGGACGTTACTATTTGGTGGCATCACTTTTGCCCACCAAGCGCGCTTGCGAGCTGTAACACGGTCGTAATCTTAAAATGAGAATTATATTATAAAATGGCTTGACGATGATAAAAGATGGTGGTATTGTTAATCACAAGTTAATAACTGTACGATAACGTTACATCAAGTAGACATAGTGGTAGGTGTCAGGAAGCCGGTGGTTGCTGCGAACCGGTCAGCTACTATGATTGAAATACGGTAACCGAGTTTCGACTGAACGGATAATAACTAGAACCGTTATCTTCTAGTGAGTGGTGGATTAAGTGTCAATAATCCGCAACCTGGGTGGTACCGCGACTAGTCTAATCGTCCCTGTTGTTCATATGAACAATGGGGACGATTTTTTTGATGAAGAGGATGAGAATAATGACAAATCAACGCTGTGGTGGGATTGCACGATATTAAAATTTTGATGATGAATATGCGTCACTGGAATTTTATCAATCGAAGGGGTAATAAATTATGAACAAAACAAAAGCACCACAAATTAGTACCTTAGAAGCAGTCATTGTCTTACTGGTCGTCCTCGGAATTATGAGTGCGGGTGTGATTGGTTGGGGATTATCGCCCCAAGTTCCCGTATTACTCGCAATGGGCGTTGTCACTGCTTGGGCGATGTTGCGCGGTTTTCCATGGTCAGCAGTTAATGCTGGGATTAAAGAGGGCATTGATAAAGGGATCGTGCCAATCTTCATCTTTATTCTCATTGGTGCGATGATTTCAACTTGGATTGCGGCGGGAACGATTCCTACGCTCATGGTGATTGGATTCAAAATTATTAATATTCAGTGGTTTTTGCCATCAGTCTTTATTGTTTGTACCCTAGTCGGTGCGGCGGTCGGCAGTGCCTTTACGGTAACATCGACGGTCGGAATTGCCTTTTTCGGCATGGGCGTGACCATGAATCTGAATCCAGCCTTAGTTGCCGGTGCAATTATCAGTGGTGGAATCTTCGGCGATAAATTATCACCATTATCAGAAACCAATAATTTAGCTTCAGCCGTAGTGGATACTGATCTTTTTACGCACATTAAGCATATCTTATGGAGCACGCTACCGGCCGGGCTCATTTCATTAGGCTTGTTTGCTATGCTGGGGCACAGTAATACGGAGACAAGCTTAGCCAAGATCAATCAAACAGTTGCGGTTTTAAATGGTCATTTCAGTATCTCAGCCTTGGCATTGTTACCAATCGTCTTAGTCTTCATTTGTGCCGGGTTTAAAATGCCAGCCATTCCAACGATGCTTTTAAATATTTTTATTTCGGCGGGCTTGATTCTATTTGAACAGCCTGAGTTATCACTGGCGAAGTTAACCGCCATTATTAACACGGGATTTGTTTCGAAGACGGGGAATACGAGTGTTGATACGTTGCTTTCACGGGGCGGAATCGTCAGCATGATGAGTATGGTCGCGTTAATTGTGGTTACGCTATCCTTAGGAGGATTGTTGGTCAAGTTTGGACTGATCAATCAAATTATGACCCCGGTTGCTAAGCACTTGAATAGCGATGGCAAGTTAGTATTGGCGGGTGTATTAACTTGTATTGGTGTCAACGTGTTTGTTGGTGAACAATTTCTTTCGATTATCTTACCAGGGCGCGCTTTTCGCCAGGCATTCAATGATGGTGGCTTATCCGGAAATGCACTGGGGCGGGTCCTTGAAGATGGCGGTACGGTGATCAATTACCTAGTCCCGTGGGGCGTTGGCGGCGTCTTCCTGACGACGACGCTGGGAGTACCAACCGTCCAATACTTACCGTTTGTTTTCTTCAGTTTACTTTGTCCAGTTATCTCGGTAATCAGCGGTTTCACTGGTGTTGGTATGGCGCACTTGAATCAGCGAACTGCAGTGAAAACTAAGCATGTGACTGCGACGGAAGTTTAATCGTTGGTCGATCAGTTCACTTTAGGGAAGGTTGACGAATGGCTGTTAAAATAGTTACTTTATGTGGGTCTAGAAAATATGCGGCAGTATTTGAAACGGTTGAGCTGGCTCTGAGTAAACAAGGTGTTATTGTTTTAAAGCCAGCTTTCAGTGATGAAGTATTAACACCGATTGAGCTTCAGAATTTACGCCAGACACATTTGAAAAAAATCGACTTGGCAGATGAAGTAGTGGTCATTAATGTTGCTGGCTACATTGGTGAGCGGACTAGGCAAGAAATTGGCTATGCACAGCGTCAACATAAGAGAATTCGGTATTACGCAGTTACGGAAAACGAGCATTAATTAAAATGACCAGTATCGAAGAATATCGATACTGGTCATTTTGCGTTGATTTAGTAATCTTTACTTGAGTTTAGTAGCCGCTTGAAAATCTGCGTACATGGGATGGTTCAAATTGATCCCGCGTGATTTGGCAATGAACCAAGCTAAGACTTGGAACGGGATAATCGCAAGTAGTGGGGCTTTATACGGATCAGCAACGGCTTCGAGCTGGAGGGTTTGATCATCATTGACGGTCGGTTGGTCACCAGTGAGACTGATGGTATAAATGTGGGGCGTTAATCGCGATTCGTACGTCTTGACGGCCTGTAATTGGGTCATGACAGCCGGGTCTGTATTGATTTCAAGATAGAACTGACAGTGATCTTCATGCGTCCCCATAAAGCCACCGTGGGTAAATGAGGCTAATGAGTAACCATGCGTTGGTACCCGGAGGATTTCGGTGAATTTGGCTTGCATTTCAGTTAGTGTTCCAGCTAGGACGTTAGCACCGATAGCTGTAAATTGAGGGGCGTTAGTGAAATCAATAGTGAACTTACGGTAGAAGTCGTTCGCCCGTTGAACAGTTGGATTCATGCTTTCAATCGGAAAACTGAACTCGTCTAATTCTTGATTGACTGCTAATTCGGTTAACCGTGCTTGAAGGGCAGCACTGCGGACGGCAAGCAACATTAAAGTGAGCACGATGGCTTGAAAGCTTAGTGTAATATAGGGCACTGATTCTTTGCCAGTTAGTAAGTCACAAGTTGCATCGGCCATTGCGGTCAGAGCAGTCGATTTTTGATTAGTCACGATAATGACATGAGCTTGACTGGCCGTGTGGGCTTTTTCGATTGCCGCTTGCATGGTTGGATCATCATCTTTTAGAGAAATCCCGATAACAACATCGACACTGGGATCAGCTTCCTCATAAGTGACGTAGAGGTCGGCCGCAGCAATGGTCACTTGGAGGGCGGCCGTCTTTTGCATGTATAAGCGGGCGGTGTTGGCGGCGTTGAGTCTTGAACCAGTTGCGAGGATCAACCAGTGTTGTGGATGATCAGGGGTGGCAGTCAAGGCCGCCGTAATCTGTTTGGGATAATTGGTTAACAACCGCTCTAGTACTGGCTGTTCCCGACGAATGTATGAGAGCATGGTCGGATTATTCATCATCATCAAAATCATCAGCTCCTAAAAAATAGTTATGTATATTAATATTAATTTAGCTTTATTGTAAACGTAAATGAACTTATAGTCAGCAAAAGAATGTTTAAAAATATGACTGTTGATTAATCGTAGTGGGTCCGCTTTAAATCAAAGGCGACTGCTCGCAAATCATTATAAAAGACGACTTAACGGCCGACGGTTTTATTCACGGGCTTGCCATTATCGGAACATGTTGCGTTTCAATGTACGCAGAACAACATCCTAATCAGCATTCTGGTTAGATGGCGTCACCAGTAAGGGACCTTGTCGCAAATCGTATGCCGTTCATTTAAAATGCCAGCGCTGTTTGTGGCAGACCCGACATTGATTTAGGTGAATATTCATGTCTAGTTCTAAGTTCATTGTACCAATCATTTATGATAATTAGGGCTTGCATGTAACTGAAAAGGCTGGTAAAGTAAGGAACAATTTATCAATACAACTAATTGCCTATATAATGCCATGATATGGATGGCGAGTTTCTACCCAGTGCCGTAAACACTGGACTATAAGCGAATTGAGTCGACGGGTCTACACTGCTTAATTTGCCGTGTGGACCCGTTTGCTTTCTCCGTAGGCAGACTGACTAGTGAGGAGAAAATAACGATGACGAAGACAGTTGAAATGGTGATTACTGGTGCACAAGTGTTAAACGTTTATACCCGTGAATTTGAAGCCACCAGTTTGTGGATCGATCACGGCCGGATTATTAGTAACTTGCGTGACGAGCCGTACATAGCGGCCCAGCATGTCGATGCGACCGGTCAGTGGATCGTTCCCGGCATGATCGATGCACATGTGCATATGGAGAGTTCGATGGTGGCACCTAGCGAGTTGGGAAAAGTCTTACTACAGCACGGCGTCACGACAATTGCGACTGATCCACATGAACTTGCCAATGTTGCGGGTATTGCTGGCATTCAGTACCTAATTGATGATGCGCGCCAAACACCACTAGATGTCTGTTTTATGCTACCGTCATCGGTACCGTGTGTTCCCTTTGATGATAACGGGGCAACGCTACATGCTGCTGACTTGCGCCCACTTTACCAACAGTCGGAGGTTCGGGGACTGGCGGAAGTAATGGACTATGGGGCCGTTGCGCGTGGTGATACTGACACCCTGGCTAAAATTAGTGATGCCTATGCGTATGGCTATCATGCGGATGGTCACGCTGCCGGTTTGAATGCGCATCAGCTCAATGTGATGCGCAATGCGGGACTGGATACTGATCATGAATGTATGACAGTGGCGGAAGCACAGGATCGTGTGCGGGCTGGTATGGCTGTTTTCTTGCGTGAAGGGACGGTTGAACGCGATGTTTTGCCGACGATTGGTGCAGTGACCGAAGCTAATGCTAGCCGGTTTGCTTTTTGTACGGATGATAAGACGATTAGTGACTTGCTCACAGAAGGGTCGATCGATTATAACGTGCGCCTAGCTATGCAGAGCGGGATGCGTCCTGAACTAGCCTACACATTGGCTAGTCTCAACGGCGCGATGGCGCATCGTTTAAGTGATCGGGGTAGTCTGTCAGCCGGGCAGTTGGCAGATTTAGTGGTCTTAGATGATCTCGAACACGTTAGGATTGCGCGGACGATGAAGCGGGGACAGTGGATATTACCAAGCACGACAAAACCATTGCCGTTTACTGCAACGCGTGTTCAGCACCATGCACAACTAGCCGACTTCCAATTACCACTAGCGACCGGGTTGGCAAATGTAATTGGTGTGCAGCCGAACCATATCGAGACGGATCACTTAACACTCCCGATTGATGCAACGCAGAATTTTGAAGCGGATTGCCAACGTGATATTCTCAAAATGGTTGTCATTGAGCGCCATCATAACACGGGCAAGGTGGGCGTCGGCTTAGTTCATGGCTTCGCACTTAAACAGGGAGCTATCGCTGGTACGGTGGCACATGATGCTCATAATATTGTTGCGGTCGGAACGTCGGATGCCGCAATCTTACGGGCGGTAGCCCAGATTACCCAAGATAACGGGGGAATTGCGGTCGTTGACAATGAACAAGTGCTAGCGACCATGCCGCTTGCCATTGGGGGCTTGCTGTCTGCAGCGAGCTATCAAAAAGTTGCTGAACAGTTGGCCGAACTTAAACGAGCGTATGAGGTCATTAGCGAGCGGCCACTTAGCTTTGATCCGTTCATTACGCTATCGTTTTTGACATTACCCGTGATTCCAACGTTGAAGTTAACGGCACGGGGGTTATTCGATTACGCGACCTTTGACTTTATTCCAGTTGCGATTCAGGATAACCAGCGCCAAACAGTTTAAGTACAATCGTTCGGTGATTGAAATTAGGCTATGATGTGTCTGCTACTGAACAACGATGTAGTTTAAGGCTTGTGCCGAAATATGTTTAAAGCCCCGCAATAGCTAAACGTTTTAGTTAGCTGCTGCGGGGCTTTTACTGTGGTTTTAATGGGCTAAATGGCTGCTACTGTGAAGCGTCATTAATGCGGGGGTAGCTAATGGGATTGCCACTCTCATAAGCGGGAAGATCAGCGATTCCGCGGTAAACGGCTCGTTCAATCTGCTGCAGCCCGCCGCCATCAGCAATCGTCATTTTAATACCGTAATGCTTGACAGCTTTATTCAGTGTTTTGGAAGTGGCGTGTTTATTCTGATTCTGAATCATGACCACGAGGTCTGCTTGACCGATTTGCCGGTAATAGAAGTTGGTGCTATTACTGTGTTTAAAAGCATCAATCAATAAGGTGTGCCCGTTGTGCTCATCAATGAGTTGCGTGATCTGTGTTCGGCGCGTACCAACGTCGCCCATGACGATGGCAACTGTTTTTTCGTGCAGATCAAAGTCTAAGGTGCGCAGCGTCACTGGCACGGTGGTTGTGTGGATAGTGGCCTTTTTAGCTGGTTTGGCTGCTTTATTCGAGGTCGGTTGACTCGAGCTATGATGAACGTAACGAATAACCACCTTCTCAGGCCGCTCCTTATACCAAGCTAGGTCGACTAATTGACCATTACTGATGCGCTGATACTGCGCTTCTTGACTAGTGAACGTAACATCGTTTATTGCCGGATTGAGCGACGATAAGGTTGTGCCGTTATAATCTTGTTCGATGTGATAAGTATCATCGGTGTCTTGATAATGAACAACGAAAAATGTTGCGACAGTAATCGGATCCGCTGTAGTAGCGTGACTAACGATTTTATCAATATAAGGTTGTCGATGTTGCCGTAAATTTTGTTCTAACAGGACCTGATCATCGTGGTGAATCACCAGTTGTCGGGCCAAAATTTCATCGTAGTGGTAGCGTGGTGTGACGGTCGGATCATTGGGGTCGACTAAATCAAAACCCTTTAAATCGCGCTTTACTTGCATGATTGTTTGCCCATTGGATTGTGCAGAAGTTGTTTTGACGGATGATGATGAATCTTCCGCGTTTGCTTGCGTAGCGTGGCCGCTGGTCTCATTGTGTGCGTTACTAGTGGCTAGTCTAGCTATGCGTGTATTATCCGAATCTACGATGGTATCAGGATCAAGCGCCAGGTTTAAGATTTCCTGAATCGCTTTGGCACCCTTGGCGAGGCCTTCATCGGTAGGTTGAATCATGGTCAATGTTCGGGCAATGGCGGTACGATAATCGCGATATTTTTTCAAATTAGGACCTCCGTTATTATTTAGTAAATTGGTCAGCGCAGACATGGTTCTGTGCTGACCAAAAAGATATTTGGTACAGGGTCAGGTCATAACCAACGATATGTATGTGTTAATACCACGAGCCAAAATGATTGTGTTATGCTGGTTTAAAGAACCAAGTAGGTCATCAATTGCCAGTACTTATCAACTATTGTGCCATAGATTGTGGCTGGACGGGTATAAAAAAACAATAAAAACGAGTTAGTGAAGTCTTTTCAAGATTAGCTGAGCTTTAGCGCAAGTATTGGCTGATTGGAACAATGGTAATTGTTGTGAAAGGTCGGCTTACTAACACAGCAATGGTCAATTGAATTGGCCTTACGGGTGATTACTTATAAAATGATATAGCGGCTATCAAACGACAACGAGTGCGTTGACTTGTTTGTGGATTGCAATAGTCGAGCATCACATTCAGGATAAGTGGGAATGAAGTTGGAGGCGCAGCAGATGGCAAGAGTTAGATTTGAGAATAAACGGGTCAATATGAGCAAACTCAGTCAGTTTGGATTTGAACCCAATCAGAATGGTCAGTATCAGTTCCGAATTTTAATTATGCAAGGCCAATTTGAAATGATAATCGAGTTGAACACTGATGGCAGTCTGAACACGACATTAACGGATACGACGACTAGTGAAGTATATGTTTTACACCTGACATCCCAAGCCCATGGTCAGTTTGTAGGTCAAGTAGCGCAGGCCTATCAAGATGTTTTATACAACATCGAACAGCATTGTTACGATAATGACGTCTTCCAATCGACCCCGGAGCGTAAGCTGATTGCGCAAGTCAAAGCTGTTTATGGTGACGATCTTGAGTTCTTGTGGCCTAAATTTCCACAAAACGCGGTTTGGCGACGCTCAGACACGCACAAATGGTATGGCGCATTATTGACGGTAACTTCCGATAAACTGGCGTTGCCGGGCGCAACACATGTTGTGACGGTATTAGATTTGCGAGCGCGCCCAGAAGACTTATCTATGCTGATTGATGGACAACATTATTTACCGGGCTATCATATGAATAAGAAACATTGGTATTCAATTTTGCTTGATGATGTGGTACCACTTGCCACGATTATGGACGACGTAAAAGTTAGTTATATGTTGGCCAAGTAAGGCTTGAATGTAAGTGGACGGTCTCACCCTAAACCGAAGCATTGAGCATTAACTAAAAAAATCGTTCCCAAGAAGACATCTGGGAACGATTTTTTTGATTAATGCTTGGTAAAACCATCGTTAGTGACTATTAGATTGAATAATTAGCGCGAGGCATGGTGCCGACTGCGGTACCAATCGAAGGCGAGCGTTAATAGCATGTAAGCAAAATCAACGAGAATTGCTTCTTTTAGTGGTACGTTGAGTAAAACGACTGAAACGAACGTTAAAACAACGACAAAAGTCAGTGCCGATTGTGCCCATCGTAAGAGCCATTCTGGCATGGTTAGCTCACATCCTTTGTTATGGGAGTTGTGGTTGTTGATGAGACTGATGATTGTGGCCGATCCCGTAATGCACGTAGCGCCCAAAGAATTGAGACCGTATCAACAACTTCTTGAAGCATAGCGCCAAAGAGTGCCGGAATGATACCAGTGCTGGCAATCAACATCAAGATCGTACAGATAGCAATCCCAATCCAAACGGCTTGTTTAGCCACTTGCATGGTATCTTTAGCAATGCGCACCGCCGTGACCACGCGACTGAGATCGTCTTTTAAGATGACGACGTCGGCCGATTCACTAGCAGCAGTTGAGCCATGGGCGCCCATGGCAATGCCGACGTCAGCAACAGCCAAGGAAGGCGCGTCATTAACACCATCACCAACCATGATAACGGGGCGTTCGGCCGCTGGTACAGCCTTTAAGTGGGCAATCTTATCTGCGGGTAGGAGGTCGGCAGCAACGGTATCGATACCGACATCGGCGGCAATATGATCAGCAATTGCCTGTTGGTCACCAGTAAGCATCATGACGTTTTGAACGCCCTCAGCGTGGAGTGCTTGAAGCGTGGCGGCTGCTTCGGGGCGGACATTGTCGATAAACGTGATGTAACCCGCGTACTGGTCATCAATGCCGACGTAGATAGCAGTGGTAGCAAGTGGCTTGGCGGTTGTAGTCGGTGCGACGAATTTAAGTTTGCCCACTTTGACCTGTTGCTGCTCAATCGTTGCCGTGACCCCATTACCCGTTACTTCTGCTAATTGTGTTGCCGGGCTGAGGCTAGTGGCACTCGCATACTTGACGAGTGAGCGGGCCAGGATATGACTTGAGTTTTGTTCAGCGCTCGCTGCGAGGTGCAAGATTTGTTCGGCAGTAAAACCAGGCTGAGGAACAATTTGGTTGACTGTTAATTGACCACTGGTAATGGTCCCCGTCTTATCAAACGCGGCGGACTTAGCCGTAGATAACTTCTCCAACATGTCCCCAGTCTTGACCACGATTCCGTTTCGACTAGTTCGGCTCATCCCTGAGACGAGTGCAACGGGTGCGGCGAGAATCAGCGGGCAAGGTGAAGCCACTACGAGGACTTCTGCAAATCGGTGGGGATCACCGCTGAATGCCCAAGCTACTCCGGCAATGACGTATGCTACCAAGGTGAATGGGACTGCATAGCGATCGGCCAGCCGTACGAATTTGGCTGGTCGTGATTCGGATTCTTTAACCAATTTGACTAACTGTTGGTATTGACTATCAATGGCTAATTTATCAACAACCATTGTAACGGCACTATCGCCGTTGACCGCACCAGACATAATGTCATCGCCAACGTGCTTGTCGACTGGTTTAGATTCACCCGTCAATGAAGATTCATCAAAGAGTGCCGTTCCTTGAATAAGGTGACCGTCTACTGGAACTAGCTCACCAGGTTTGACGACTAGCTGATCACCAATTTGGACATCTTCAACGGCAATATCTGTTAATTGGCCGGCGACTGAGCGGTGGGCAATACGTGGTGAATTATCGAGCAAGGCTTTCAATTCGGTATTCGCTCGTTTGGCCGCATAATCTTCTAACGAGTCACCCCCAGTGAGCATAATTAGAACGACAAGGCTAGCCCAATATTCGCCGACAGCTAGTGTTGCCACAATCGCCGTAATTGCTAATAAATCAACCCCGTACTTACCTGAACGTAAGGTTTTGATCATCTCAACTAACATTGATAAGGCCATAAGTGACCCCATTAATGTAATGATGATTTGTGCTGCCAATTGGTAGTGCAAACCAAACTGTAAAATAACCGCAATGATACCGACGCTGACCGTTAAAATTAATTTATAGTAGTGCCGCATGCAGTTCCCCTCCTTTTAGATGATAACGTTTTTTTACTTGTTACAAGAATAACATGAAATCGGTTTAATTGAAACAGATAAGAATGATTCTAAACTAAAAACTAATTATTACGAAAACTTTTAAAAAGTTTCAAAAAAAATATGGGTGTAAAACTCGTCTAATCCTTGACGGGTTAGGCCTCGACGGCTCAAAATGGTTGATTTTACTTCTGATTTAATACTAGTATACTTATAAACGAACATCAGATATCAGAAAATACTGAAATCAGCATTTGTATAAGCCAACGTGCGCTGTGCAGGTGGTAACTTGTTACCCGGTACTAAGCGCTTTTTTGGTGCACCAAGCAATTAATCTAACAGTTGTGCGGTGGGCTTATCTGGTGATTCAAGGGGGTTATCTATTAGCAAGAGCAGTGTAACCATTAATCGTTACGTGGTGTGACGACGGTCGTGTGCTAAAGGCACGATGGTAATAGAAACACTAGCTAAACAAGATGAACACCAACGTCGATTAAGCAATTAAAAATCATTTGTCAGTATGGCGTTGTCCGGATTCAACCAACGGAAAGAAGGAAATTCTGCTACTGATTTTGAGTTAGCACAAACAGAATGCGGATGACAATGCCGGTCAAACCTGATACAGTCAGGGTGCTGAGTGCTCCGAGGATTAACTCGGAGGGGTGTACCGATTGCTAGTCGGAAATTTACGCGTGGGGACTACCATTGCTGGTAGGAAGAACCACGAATTTGATCTAAATATAGAGAGTATATGCTCAGTAGCAGGTTTATTATTTTAAAAAGTAAGAATATTGATTGGTGGGTCTATTTACCAACAATTGGGCTCTTTGCGGCGGCTTCCGTTGTTTTATTAATGGGGGGCCATTCGCTGGAGACGAGTTTAAGTGGCATCTTGAACTGGCTCACAAATAACATGAGCTGGCTTTATATGTCGGTATATGTGATCACTTTTATCTTTTTCATTTACTTAGGGTTTAGTAAGTTAGGGAAAACCAAACTTGGTGATCCTGATGACAAACCAGAATTTTCAACGTATCACTGGGGCAGTATGGTTTACGCGACCGGGATCGATGCCAGCATTTTAATGTTGAGCATGGTTGACCCGTTACGGTACCTCCAAAGCCCTTCATTCGGCGTCAAGCCGTTTTCAACTTCTGCATATAATTATGCGCACATGCTGGGACAATTTAATTGGGGACCAATGGCGTGGATGATGTTTGCGCCAGCCACGATTGCAATTGCCTATGCAATGTATGTTAAACACATCAAGGTTCAGCGGCTCAGTGCCGCAATTTCAGTACTACAAGGTCCTGGTAAGGGTAAGCAAATTGCCCGGAATACGATTGATTTTCTCGTTATTATTGGGATTATGGGTGGTGTTGGTACTTCAGTCGGGATGGAAATCCCCGTCATTTCAAAAGTTTTGAGTGCCGTTACCGGGATTGCCGATACGATGACTTTAAAGTTAGGGTTATTTGCCTTATTATTCGTAATTTTCGCCATGGCTGTTTTTAATGGCTTGAAGAAGGGAATCGGTCGGCTAAGTGCTGCCCATGTTTGGTTAGCGATTGGCTTCCTAATCGTTGTTTTAATTGTTGGCCCAACTTTGTATATTTTAAACTCAGAAACTAATAGTATTGGCTTGTTTGTCAATAAGTTTATTACGTTGAGCACGAATACTGCACCAAATGGTCACGCAACGGCCATGCAACGGCAGACGATCTTCTACTGGGGCTGGTGGTTATCCTTTATGCCAGTCATGGGCTTATTCATTGCCCGGATTTCTCGGGGCCGGACGATTCGTCAGGTACTCGGTGGTATGTTGCTATGGGGCTCATTAGGTTGTGTCAGTTTCTACGCCATCTTGGGTGGTTATGCCTTATACTTGCAACGGATGGGCATCGTTAACTTAGTTCATATCTTAAATACGCAAGGACAAGCCGCTGTGATTGCAGCAGTATTGTCGACCTTACCATTGAAGATGATTATGCTGGCTTTGTACTGCCTATCTTGCTTTATTTTCTTAGCAACGACGGTATCTTCATTTGCCTTCATTACCTCGTCATTTACTAGTAAAAAGTTGGCCGCGGGGGAACAACCAAGTCGTTTCAATCGGATGAGCTGGGTCGTTATCTTCCTAGTCTTCTCATTGGGGCTTGTCACGGTCGGTGGCTTTGAATCGATTCAGTCCATCTGTGCGATGTCTGGCTTCCCATTAACGATTGTCGCGCTCGTCTTACTGTACTCGATCCATCACGACTTAACGACTGATCCAGTCAAGGAAGCTGCGAAAGCCAATGCCAAAGCAGCTGAATTAGCACGCCGGAAACGGCTAGCACGTGACGTTGAAATCACAACTAAAACTGACTACGCACGCGAACGGCGTACTGCACGGAAACGTGAAACGGAAGCCGATTAGCGCTACTCAGTTGAACTAAATATATCAATTAAACTAGGCTCGTATTATGGATTTCCATAATACGAGCCTTTTAAGATTGGCCCACCTGTTTGAAATAATGGTAGAAAGATGCCTTTATTTAAAGTCAACAGCCACCAGCTTAGGCCCGCTGGAAACAGTTCCGGTTAGCGTAAACCTGCTTAGTTCGTTCGTCCTACGCCGCTCTCCAGGCATTTCTGCCAATTGCTGGAACGCGGTGGACACAGATTTAAGCCGAAGACCACGTCTTAAATACTGGTCTTCTACTAACCAATCCAAGGACGCTTGCTAAGTGGAATTTCACCGCTGAGCATTGGCCGAAACGCCTTCCATTCGGGACAGTATTCGAATGGTGGACGAAGATATACCCAACTTTTGATGAATTTGTCATTGTTCTCCATAAACAGTAATTTTATTAATCAACTGTTAGGTCGAAAAGATATTGGGATAGCTCGCTATTTCGGAATTACTATAGTAATAATAGAACACCTCAACAAAGTGGTTAGGGTAACCCTAACGTCTCGTTTAAAGTTCCGGTATCAAAATAGCCAACGACCAATTGCACCAAGTTAAGTGGCCGTTCATCAGCCATTCGGGCGGCTTACCGAAACGTGTTCGGTGCCACTAAAGTCTGTGCTTGCTATGCCAACGGACAAATGTCCAAACCGCATTAATCCGTTGGCTAGACAATGCTCGGCTTCAACCCGTGGCTTGAGACTGGAGGGGCTGGGTGACAATGCTCAGTAGCCAAATTATTCTTAGTCGGAAGTGATTTCCTTCCGGCTTAGAATAAGACTCGTATTTGAGATGACGCGGGTTATGCGTTAGCTCAAATCGATGTCGGCTGCGTTCCAGCAATTGTCACCCAGCCCCGGAGGTCGGAATAGGACGCTCACCGGCTGACGAACAGAAAACCAACCCTAAAAGGCATCTTTCTACCATAATTCAGGTGGGATGGATTAGAATGATAGCGATGATAGTAAAGGGAGGATTGGCTATGGCGATTAGTAATGGGCATGTTAGTTTTAAGCGGCCGGCGTGGTTGGGAGATTCGATTACGGCGAATAATGGGTTGGCGACGGTGCATTATCATGATATTTTGGCGGCTGATTGGGATGTCGAGCGGAGCGATAATTTGGGAATCTCTGGTTCAACGATTGGGAGTCGCTACGATGCGATGGCGGTGCGCTATCAAGCTATTCCTGAAGATGCTGATTTTATTGCTGTCTTTGGGGGCGTCAATGACTATGGTCGGGATCAGCCGTTAGGGCAATACGGTGATTGCGATATGACGACATTTTATGGCGCGTTAATGATGTTACTGACGGGATTACAGACGAATTGGCCGACCGTGCCGAAATTATTTATTTCAGCAATTCATATTGGCTCTGATTTTGGGGGCAGTTTTAGTGCGGTGACTAATGGTCTCGGGTATCGTCAGTCAGATTATGAAGCAGCGATTGCCCAGATGACTGCAGACTATGGCGTCCCACATTTGAGCTTGTACCGTGATGCGGGAATGACGTTTGCGATTCCCGCTCAAGCGGCCATTTATTCGGTGGATACTTTGCATCCGAACAATGCCGGTCATCGCGTGATTGCACGCAAGCTGCAGTCGTTTTTGGATAGCCACTTTTAGGTTGGCCTAGTCAGTAATGAATGGCACAGTTGATCGTAAATAAAAGCAGCAGCACGCTAATGAGCGTACTGCTGCTTATCTGAATCTAGGTGTCAAAACGGGCTACTTGGCTTTTTTCTTAGTCTTGGGCCCTTGTTTATGCTTCTGCTCGCGCAGCAAGTCTTTGAAGGTTTCGATTTCCGTAGTGTGCTTAGCCATCCATTCCTTGTAGTTAGAATGGGAGTCGGTATCGCTGATTTTAAGGCCGGTTTCTAACCAGAATAAAGCTTCGGTTAGGGAACCGAAATTATGAAACCAGAGTGTGTGGCCGTTGTCAGAGTCCATGGCAACGTAAGACTTGTAGTGGGGCGTTAAAAAGGTATGTTTAACAATTTTGAATGCGGCCCGGCGACGAGTTAATTTGTAATCCGGCAAGATATAGCGGCCAGGATGGGCCAGATGTGGGACAGAGTTCTTACGTTGTTCTTTATATTCAGTCAACATCGCTTTAGCGCGTTCGGGACTGATGAGGGTGATATCAAATTTTGGCATAGCAGGGCTCCCCTTGGTGAATAGCAGTATGGTTAATTATAGTAGTCAAATAATAATACTTATACTATAATGATAGCGCAATTTTATGAAAATTCGAAATATAAAAACCTGAAAATTAGGGATTTTCCCTTTCTTACAGTAAATTTAAGTAAAACTAATCGGAGGTTTGATTATGAGTACAGCACCCCTCAGTTCATTTGAAAAAAATATTCCGGCGGTAACCGAATTGTTAGCGGTTGATGCTGAATTGCAAACGTTCTTTGTGGCTTTGACACCTGGTTATCAGCGCGAATGGGCCCGCTTTATTTTTGGAACTAAGGCACAAGCAACTAAGGAACGGCACATTGAAGTTATGAAGACGGTTTTTCGAGCTGGCTATAAATCTAAGCGAGCGTATGATAGTCGGCCGGATAAATAGGTGGATTTTGGCAATTTGAAATACGGTGACGGATTGCGATTAAGAATTGGGGTGTAGCCACCAAGATCTAAGCGGGTCTGGGTCCTGATTTGGTCTAATTGCTGTCAATTCTGTGGCTAGCAGGCCTTGTGAGTGCCTCTAAAGCCTGCAATTCTGCTTCCCGAGCATTAAGCGTGGCCTCAATTGCTACGCTGAGCGTGCGCTTCAACCGGCTTAAACGGGGAATGTCTAGACTGACATCATCACCATAAATTGTTTCCAGCGGTGTCCACCAGACGGGACCGGGGTTGGGCGTATCACCGTTATGGCGAGGAAATAAGTGCCAATGAACATGCGCGTCACCATTCCCGAGTAGTTCAATGTTCATTTTGTCTGCATGAAAGGCCTGCGCACAAGCTTCCTGGACGATACTCATCTCTTCAAGGTATCGTAACTTCTCGTGTGCCGGTAAATGATGTAATTCGGTAACGTGATGTTTGGCTAAAAAGAGCGTGTAGCCTTCAAAGTACTGGCTATCAGCAAGGACCACGTAGCCCGTTGTGAGTTCGTAAACGAAATAAGGATTCTGATGTGCCTGAATTAGTTTGATTCGTTCACAGATCGTGCAAGTGGATGTCATTCGCTCGCCTCCTGAGTCTTGATAAGATTAAGTATACGCGTAGATGTGGTGAGTACATCAAAAATGTTAGTGAAACGTCTAAAAAACGACGACCTGAAAATCAATCCTGATTTGGGGTCGTCGTTTTGATTGTAAAAACTAATCGTCAATTCTGTTAGGTCGATCGTGATTAAGGTAAATCGTTGCCAGCTGCAAAGTAAATGTCGTACCATTCTTGCCGAGAAAGCGTAACGTCTGCTCCAGCAGCATTTTGAGCTAGATGTTCCGGATTCATCGTACCAAGGACGACTTGGAAGTGGGCTGGGTGCCGGAGAATCCATGCGGTCGCAATAGCTGATTTAGTGACCTGTTTCTCATCGGCGAGTGCTTGCATGGCATTATTAAGTTCTGGAAACTTCGGATTGTCTAAGAAGATACCCGCGAAGTTACCGTATTGATAAGGCGACCAAGCTTGAATCGTCATCTTATGGAGCCGTGAGTATTCGATCATCTCGCCGTCGTGGTTAAGACTACGTTCGTCCTGCATGTTCGTGTGCAAGCCAAAGTCGATCGCACCGGTATGCATGATACCAAATTGGAGTTGGTTGATGATGAGCCGTTGGTTTAGTGCCGCTTGAAGCATGTCAACTTGCATGGGATTGAAGTTAGAGACGCCAAAGTGGCGCACCTTGCCGCTAGTTTGCAACTTGTCAAAAGCGGCAGCAACTTCTTCGGGTTCCATCAGGGCGTCCGGTCGATGGAGGAGGAAGGTGTCGAGATAATCAACACCTAAGCGTTGAAGCTCGCCATCCACGGCTGCCAGTATGTGCTGTTTGGAAAAGTCGTAACGCTTGCCAGGAACAATGCCGCCTTTTGACTGAATATAGAGCTGATCACGCGATACGTGAGCCTGCTTGAGTGCTTGACCGAAGATGGTCGATGATTGACCACCACCGTAGATATCAGCTGAATCAACGTAATTGATGCCTAAATCAGCAGCGGTATCGATAACCTTGGTGGCTTGAGCGACATCCAAGGCGTCCATGCGCATGATGCCAAGCGCCACGCTGGAAGCTTGAATATTGCTGTGACCTAAATTAATCGTTTTCAAAACTAAAGTCCTCCTCAATGTGCAACTTGATTTAAATTCAGTATACGGTTTTCGTAAGAGGATGTAAACGGTTACGTCTGGTGCCGACTGTTGGTAAATCTGATTTTAGAGCAAAAAAAATAGAACCCAAGGCTTCTCTACTTGAGTTCTACTTATGAGGAATAATCCTGATTAGCAATGAAAAATTGTTCAGTGTTAATATGATACACCTTCATGCTATTCAATTTTACGCGTGTCCAACTTCTAACGGACTAACCCGTATTTATTGTAACTATCTGCTATAGTCGATCTAAAGTAAGGTTGTTACTTGATTGCGACTCGTTAGACGGGTTTTAACGAAAGTCAAACTCGCGTTTAAAACTTGGGAATGTCTTCGTAACAGACATGCACCTCCGTTTAAACTTTGTAATACCTGAGTCTACAAATGGAACTGGTAATGTGGAACTAACAACTGGTCATCGGAGACACCTGTTTCCAACTAAAACTTAGTTAAAATCTGTTCGTCATTCTAATGCCAATTAATTCTTTGCGGTTATCGTTTATCTAAGGGTCAACGTTCAGTCATCCAACGTAAATCTCACGACACTCGCTAGACCGATAACGCTTCACGGCGCTTAAAACGGTTTCGATAACGACCCAAACTGTGATACTAGCTGTCTAACATTACAGCGACAGCCAAACTCTTTTGAGAAGCTTTGCTAATCGAGGATTAATTCCTTTCCTCACTTAGTATAATAGCATAAACCGCAAACGCTTACAACAAAAACAACCGCGAATTCGCAATAAAAATCAATAGTGACTCAAAACGCTGCTATATCGGGGATTATAGTAAATTTTTTCGAGAAATAGTCGCATAATTTGCTGATTGACCGATCGTTTGAAAAGTCGGCTAATTAGCGCTAATAATTGATTGAATATGGGCTGACATACGGTACAATAGAAGTAGACAAGAAAGCGCTTTATATAACGATGACGTGTATCAAGTGTGGTGGCACTTATACCGCGAAACGTTGGCGTGATTAATCAGTGAATTCAAGCTGGTATGGAAGGACGAGATACGATGACAACAACGTTTAAAGACCGGGCCTTCGAGGCGCTAGGACATGTCATTGACCCTGAATTAGGAATTGATCTAGTTAACTTGGGGTTGATCTATGATGCACAATTGACGGCGGAGGGGACCGCTGAAATTACCATGACGTTGACCATTGCGGGCTGTCCTTTGACCGAATGGTTGGCTAAGGACATTCACGATGAACTGATCAAATTACCAGAAGTTAACAATATCGAGATTGAGATTGTGTGGGAACCTGCTTGGAACGAAAGTATGATGTCCCGCGAAGCTCGAATGGAACTAGGCATTCATAGTTAGTGGCCGGCCTGTTCGCAGCTAGTTCAAGGGCTGACGGTCATTGGATAGGGCATGATTAAGGAAAGACGTTGCTGGTTTAGGCTTGCGGCGCCTTTTTTGCGTGCCACTGTACTAATTCCAGCCAGCAATACGTGCATGCGTCGAGCCAGCAAAAAAACACCAGTGACACAACCATCCGTAGACGATTGTATCGCTGGTGTTTTAGTCATGCTAGAAATGCCGATTTAAAGTTTTGGCAATGGCATCCATGTCTTGTACCCGTTGTAATCAGCGGTGTGCAGTAGTTTTTCGGCATTTGCCACCCGATCTTGGGTTGGAGACTCGATTCCTTCAAGCCGGTACTTGATCTTCATTTCATGATATTTTTTAACGCCCAAAGTATGGTACGGCAATACTTCGACTTTTTGAACGACGTCGTTTGGAATCTTAGCAATGTAATCGCCGAGTTTCTTCAAGTCTTCATCGTAATCAGTCCGTTGGGGAACCAGGACGTGACGAATCCACATATCATCGTGGTGTTGGGCCATGTACTGAATCATATCCAAGATATTTTCGTTCCCATACTGGGTCAACTGCTTGTGTTTGGCAGAATCGATGTGCTTAATGTCGACCAACGAAATGTCCGTGACCTTCATTAGACGTTCGAACTTGTCAAAGAAAGGTTGTTCTCGGGTAAAAGGCTGTCCAGAGGTATCCAGACAAGTACTGATATTCATCGCCTTGGCTTTTTCGAATAAGTCTAAGATGAAGTCGATTTGTACCAGTGATTCACCACCACTGACTGTGATGCCACCCGTCTTGCCCCAGAAAGCCCGGTATTTAGCCGCGTCTTCGAGAATCTCGTCGGCCGTCATTTGATCGCCAACGTTGAGTTTCCAAGTATCAGGGTTGTGACAGTATTGGCAACGCATGTGGCATCCTTGAAGGAATGCCACGTAACGGATACCTGGTCCGTCAACGGAGCCAAACGTTTCGATGGAGTGAACGTAGCCTATCAAAGGCTCCTTTGCCGCCGCTTGCGTTGTTGAAACTTGTTTGTTTTCCATGAGCCTTTCGCCTTCTTAACTATTAAAGATTAAATGTTACATTGATTCGAAGAATGTCCGTGAAATAACGTCATCTTGTTGTTCCTTGGTTAAATCTGCGAAGTAGACACAGTAGCCAGAAACCCGAACCGTTAATGTTGGGTATTCTTCAGGGTGTTTCTGAGCATCAATCAAAGTGTCTTTATTGAAGACGTTGATGTTCAAGTGCATCCCATCGTTCTTCATGTAACCGTCTAACATGTTTACTAACGTGTCTTTCCGTGATTCGAGGTCATGGCCTAACGTGTTAGGGGTAACGCCGAACGTGTTGGAAATCCCGTCAGTTGCGTAACGGTATGGTAATTTTGCAGTTGAAAGAAGTGAAGCTAATGCACCACTCTTTTCAGCACCGTATGCAGGGTTAGCACCTGGTGAGAATGGTTCGCCTTTTTGACGGCCATTTGGTGTGGTACCAGTGTTCTTACCATACACAACGTTGGAAGTAATCGTCAAAACAGAAGTTGAAAGTTTGGCATTCCGATAGAGGTGATGCGTGTTCATCTTGCTGTATAATTCTTTGACTAACCATTTAGCAATGTCATCAGCGCGATCGTCATTGTTCCCATAACGTGGGTAGTCATTGTCGGCTTTGAAGTCAACGGCGATACCACGTTCGTCACGAATTACTTTAACGTGACCATACTTGATAGCTGAGATTGAATCCGCGGCATGTGATAAGCCAGAAATCCCAGTTGCAAAGGTCCGATCAAGATCAGTATTCTTCAAAGCTAATTGGGCAGCTTCATAGTAGTACTTATCATGCATATAATGAATTGCATTCAGTGAGTTAACGTAAGTGTCAGCTAACCAATCCATTTGCTTGTCTAATTTCTTCATGAATTCGTCGTAATCGATGTATTCTGAAGTAATTGGTTCGTAAGCAGGGCCAACTTGATCTCCAGCAATTTCGTCGCGGCCACCATTGATGGCATAAAGAATCGCTTTGGCTAAGTTTGCCCGGGCACCGAAGTACTGGATTCCATCAGCAATTGGTTGTGCGGAAACACAGCAAGCAATACCATAATAATCGGTACCCCATTGTACCCGCATCAAGTCATCATTTTCATACTGAATGGTTGAACTGTCGATTGAAACTTCAGTTGCGTAACGTTTGAAGTCTTCTGGTAAGCGGTCTGACCATAAAATCGTGATGTTTGGTTCTGGTGCGGCGCCCATGTTGTCCAAAGTCTTTAAGATCCGGAAAGCGGTCTTAGTCACATGGTGTTGACCGTCGACGCCTAAACCACACATTGATAAGGTTGCCCAGATTGGGTCACCAGAGAAGAGAGAATTGTATTCTTCAGTACGGATGAACCGAACCATCCGTAGTTTCATGACGAATTGATCAATTAATTCTTGAGCTTGGCTTTCGTCCAGAACACCATTGTCCAAGTCACGTTGGATGAAGATGTCCATCGTTGTATCAATCCGGCCAACGGACATTGCAGCACCGTTTTGGGTCTTGATAGCAGCTAAGTAAGCGAAGTACATCCATTGAATAGCTTCTTGAGCATTAGTTGCAGGCTTGCTAATATCGTAGCCATAACTGGCAGCCATCTTCTTCATATCTGCTAAAGCACGGTATTGATCTTGAACTTCTTCACGGAGGCGAATAACATCATCAGTCAATTCACCATCACCAATGTGGGCAAAGTCATTAGCTTTGTCTTCCATTAAACGATCGATCCCATAAACAGCGACCCGTGGAAGATCAGGAATGAGACGGCCACGTGCGTATGCATCTGGTAGTCCGGTGATGATCTTGTAGTGACGTGCTTTCCGCATGTCAGGAGTATAAACGTCGAAGACGCCTTGGTTATGAGTCTTGCGATATTCAGTGAAAATCTTGTCGTTTTCTTCATCAGGGGTATAACCGTATGATTTCAAAGCGTCATCAGCCATTCGAATACCACCAAATGGCATGAAGGCCCGCTTCAAAGGCTTGTCAGTCTGGAGACCAACAATCTTTTCGAGATCTTTTTGAATATAACCAGGGCCGTGTGAAGTAATCGTTGCAACGACTTTAGTATCAGCATCCAACACACCACCAGCGGCACGTTCTTGTTTCTTTAATTCTAAGACTTTGTCATTCAAGGTCTTAGTAGCGGCTGTTGGTCCGGCCAGGAAGCTTTCGTCGCCATTGTACTGTGTGAAGTTATTTTGAATAAAATCACGAATGTTGATTTCTTCCTGCCAGTGCCCGCCTTTGAAACCTTTCCAAGCTGCTGGTTTTGTTGTCTTTTCTGATGTAATCATTTTCTCGCCTCCATAATTTGAATCCAATCAAATGATTGATAAAATTCTATATTTGAATCATAACATTTTTTGCTGGATTTGTAACCGCTTTCAGGTGATTTATTTCACGTTTGGGTTATTTTTTTGCAATCTATTATTGAAAAGTTGACTATTAACGTTGATATAACAGTACTTACATAGCTAGATAGGCATTGGTAATTCACTTAATTATATTTAGAAAACGGCTAAAAACAAGACTTGTTTTGATATATAAGTGGAATATTGTCCATAATGTAACAAGTGTTTAACTAGTTAATTAATAAAAAGTGCAACGAGGTGTGGAGGGTGTTAAAAGCGTTTGCCGTTGATTTTATGAGGAAGTTCGTTATCATAAAGAAGATAAGCAGAAACTAGTGAATGTAGTGAAAGGTGGGCGTAATGCGGATGCTCGAAAAAATTGAACAATATATTGACAGTTGTATTGAAGCTGGCGACATTTATGGGGCGTCGTTTAGCTTGATCACCCCTAAAGGTATCAATCAATACTATCATGGTAAGCAGGGCCGCGATGAGTTTGCCGTGAGCTTAGATCCTGCGATGATTTATGACCTAGCATCGGTAACTAAGGTTGTAGGGACCACGACGAGGATTTTTCAGTTGTTATCGGACCACACGATTCATTTAACGGACTCGGTTGCCCGGTTTTTACCTGGGTTCACTCATCCTGAAATAACGATTAAAAACTTGTTACTTCATAATAGTGGGCTACCGGCAGATATTGATAACCTGGATAAGATGCAACGTGAAGATCTGATCAAAGCGGTTTATGATGCGCCACTCGTCACGGCACCAGGGACAACGTATGTCTATTCAGACCTGGGATTTATTTTATTGGGATGGATTATTCGTGCGGTTGACGGCTCATTGGCTCGGAGTATTCAAGACCACGTTTGCTATCCACTAGCGATGACCAATACGGGTTATAACTTAAATCGTCCGAAGATTCGGTTTGTGCCGACGGAGTTTGATCCGCGGCGGGGTCAGATTCAAGGACAGGTGCATGATTATAAAGCCTTTTTGTTGAATGGTGAGAGTGGTCATGCAGGCTTGTTCTCAACGCTGACGGATTTATCCGTATTTATTGAAATGATGTTAAACTTTGGTGAATATCAAGGCAAACGGGTGCTGGATGAAAATGTCTTTGACTGGTTAGGCGAGTATGACGAAAATGGCCGGACGTTAGGTTGGGAACGACGTGCGGGACGACATCAATATTTCCATACTGGTTTTACTGGCCCGGCAGTTGCTTTTGATTTGGATCGTCAAATTGGGCTGGTTGTGTTAACAAATCGAGTTTATCCAACTAGTGACAATCAGGTCTGGAACCAAGATCGTAAGCGAGTATTCGATCTGTTTTTTGAATCCTGATGATGGCAGCTTCATTAATAGTTAGTAGTTAAATTAAATAAGCGTCGCAGCCACTTAAGGCTGCGACGCTTATTTAATTACGATTTCATGACAGCTAGACCGCTGAAGTGTTTGGCACTTGTGGGTGCTAAACAAACGCTATTTTGCTTTTTGCTTCTATATATACGTTATTTTTGCAACCAGCGAAGTCCGGGAACATGACGTGCAATTTTATAACCAGCGGCACCGATAATGACACCAGCCCAATTTGTGATGACATCATCGATATCAACCCAACGTTTGAGGTTAACCAACCAGTCAAGGATGAATTGTCCCAGCTCGAGTGTTAGCCCCGTAAGAAATCCCAACCAAATAAAACGACGCCAAGGCAAGTCGGGAAAATTCCATGCCAGTAAACCGCCCAATGGAACAGTGAGGAGAACGTTGAGCCAAAATTCAATGTCAAGTTGTTGGAAAGGAATCACGTTCAGCTTAACGGGTCCCCATTGAATATATTGAATAACGAGTTGGGTACCAAAATTGTAACTGGTAGGTGTATAGCAAAAAGCAGTTAAGACCCAGAGAAAGGCAATTAAACTGAGTTGCTTAAAACGCTGGATATTTGTGCGCGCTGATCGCGCACAAGCGTATAGTAGAACAATAAACATTAATGAAATCAAAAAGAATGGTAGCCAAGCTAGCATAATTTAGTCGCTCCTTTAATTAAATAGTATAGAGAAAGAAAGCTGGTTTGACTATTAATAAAAAGAAATTCAGAAAAAGTATTGACACTTTTTACTTCAATTGGTATATTAGTAAACGTTGCTGCTACGGCAGATGCATCTCACCACCAAATAATTATTGAAATTAGTTGTTGACAATTTCTTCAGTAATTGGTAAGATAGTTTCTGTTGTCGCAACGGCAACTATGACAAATTAATCAAGTTACTTCTTAAAAAAGTTGTTGACAAGATATTGATTAAGATGTTATGATGATTAAGTTGTGTTAAGCGATTAACACACGGAATTAGAT
>NZ_JBVAYE010000011.1:0-80859 GCF_055413545.1 Lactiplantibacillus sp. 3062 | reverse complement strand
TTTTTTATGGCCGTGTTTTTCATCAATTGTTGTTGAAAGGTGCCGGCAATTGACCCCGGATACTCGTTCGTCAGCATGTACGTGTCCTATTCCGACCTCCGGGGCTGGGTGACAATTGCTGGAACGCGGCCGACGTCGATTTGAGCTAATGCCCAACCCTCATCATCTCAAATACGAGTCTTATTCTAAGCCGAAAGCAACCCACTTTCAGCTAAGAATAATTTGGCTACTGAGCATTGTCACCCAACCCCTCCAGTCTAAAGTGTGCGAGGGATCACGGGTTGAATTTAAGCATTGCCTAGTCAACGGATTAATGCGGTTTGGGCATTAGTCCGTTGGCGTAGCAAGCACAGGATTCAGCGTCACCGCGCGCGTTTCGTTAAGCCGCTCGAATGGCTGATTAACGGCCACTTAACTTGGTGTAATTGGTCTTTTAATACCGGAGCTTCAAATAAAGCGTCAGGTGTAAATCTCTATGTTTATCGAGAAGTTCAATTATTGCTACATTGGTTCAGAAATAGTGAACCATAACAATATCATTTTCTGTCTGACCGTTGCTTGACAAAGTTATCGTTTATAAAAAGTAATGACAAGTCCATCACAAGTTAGGTACATCTTCGTTCGCCATTCGTATACTGTCCCGACTGGAAGGCATTTCGGCCAATGCTCAGCGGTGAAATTCCACTTAGCAAGCGTTCTTTGCTTGGTTAGTGGAAGACCAGTATTTAAGACGTGGTCTTCGGCTTAAATCTGTGTCCACCGCGTTCCAGCAATTGGCCGAAATGCCTGGAAGTCGGCTTAGGACGACGCTAGCCAAGCAAGTTTATGCAAAACTCGAACTTTTTCCAGCGGGCCTTAGCTGGTTGTTTTTGGCCTTATAGCGGCACCTTTCAACAATTTTTCGTGTATAAGTTTAAGCCTTCAATCCCAGTTTGTCTGCGTGCCAATATAAATAGGCTTTCCAAGACATCGTCCGTCTTGGAAAGCCTATTTATGATTAGTTGCTCACCGATAACTGGGGTCACTGAATGACAAGTCCTGCCACGTCACGTTAGTTTTCAACTTTTTGATTACCAAACCATTTCTTGTTGATCTTATCTAACGTTCCGTTAGCCTTCAACGTCTTTAGGCCGGCATTAATTTTGCGTTTCATCGTTTTGTCACCCTTACGCATCCCAACTGCGAAGTCTTCCGACTTAAAGGTGCCTTGCGTTTCTTGGTAATCCGCAGAGTTCGCTTCGTGCTTAATATAATAGCTCGCGTAGACGCTATCAATCAAGAGCCCTTTAATTCGTCCAGCATTCAAGTCGAGGAAGGCATTCGTGAAGGTATCGTATTGAACTGGCGTTTTCTTAGCAATCTTATCCTTCAGCAGTTTCGGATTGTTTTCCAATGACTCATAGCCCGAAGAACCTGACTGAACACCCAACGTCTTACCAGTCATATCGTCAAATGAGTTAATATGATTTTTCTTTAAAGAAACGAGGACTTGCTTGTTCTTCAAATAAGTATTACTGAAAGCCACCACTTTTTCACGTTGGGGATTTTTCGTGTAGCCGTTCCAAATCAAATCAATTGTGCCATTGCGCAATTCGGTCGCATTCATGGACCAGTCAATCGTTTGAAAGCTGATCTTAATACCGTACAACTTAAAGACGGCCCGGGCGAGGTCGATATCATAACCAACTAGTTTCCCGGACTTTTCGCGAAAGCCCATCGGGACAAAACTGTCGTCCAAACCAACGACAACGTAACCGCGTTTCTTGATTTTAGACCAAGTATCTTGGGTATCAGCGCGTTTAGTCACATTTTGACCACAGCCACTTAACGTCGTTGCCATACCCAGGAGCATCACAACGATCAAACTGAGTGCAAATAATCTTTTCTTCATTCTGACGCCCCCCTATTGCTTCTTGGTTGGTTCAACGTGGAACATTTCATCCGCGATATTTTCAGCAAAGGTTAAATCATGGGTCACCACAATTTGAGTCATACCATCAGCCTTTAAGCCTAAAATCAACTTTTCAACTTCCTGTCGTAAGTTCGGGTCAAGTGCTGAAGTTGGTTCATCATAGCATAAGACATTCGGTTTCATGGCTAATGCCCGGGCAATCGCCACTCGTTGCTTTTGACCACCTGATAATTCGAAAGGATACTGGTCAGCGTGATCACCGAGATTCAAACGATCTAATAATGTCTGCGCCTGCTGTTCTGCTTCTGCGCTAGACTGCTTTAAGACCGTGGTCGGTGCTAAAGTAATATTCTGCATGACTGTTAAATTGGGAAACAATTCAAAATTTTGGAATACAACACCAATCACACTATCGTTACTCCGATTAGTATAGGGGTCAAATGGTTGGCCGTCGACTAAGAACTCACCGGCATTCACCTTTTCAAGCCCCGTAATACAGCGTAATAACGTTGTCTTACCAGCACCTGAAGGGCCCACAATACTTAGAATCTCGCCATCCTTAACGGTTAAATTCAAATTCTTAATAATTGTCCGTGAACCAAAGCTTTTTGTAATATTTTTTAGTTCTAACATATGATGGCCTCCCTATTTCCAGTAACTGTAGTGTTTTTCGATTCGTCCAAGCACAAAAGTCGTTACGGCTGTCAGTGCTAAGTAAATGATTCCGACTAATACTAAGGGTACCAAAGTAACATCGCGCGCTGTCGCAACGTTACCGGCACGTAACAAGTCGCCGAGACCAATGACATAAACTAACGATGAATCCTTGACCAAGTTGATGACTTCATTGCCAACTGACGGTAAAACAATTTTGATCACTTGGGGAATAACGATTTTACGAATCGTCTGCCAGTAGCTCAGCCGCAAGACCCGTGCACTTTCATATTGACCATTGTCAATCGACTGTAACCCACCACGGAAGATTTCCGCGAAGTAGGCCGCGTAGTTCAGAATAAATGCGAATAACGCGGCGTAGTACCGTGGAAAAACAATCCCAATCAACGGTAAGCCGTAAAAGACAAAGATTAATTGCAGTAACAACGGGGTACCACGCATTAACCAAACGTAGAAATGCAATAACCATTGCAGCGGCTTGAAGTTAGACATTAATCCCAGACCAACAACTAACCCCAATGGTAGCGACCCAATCAGGGTCCAAATGAAAATTTTCAGTGTCATAACGGCACCGGATAATAATGATGGCAAAATTTCTAAAATATACTGCATGTACTTTCCCTCCCAAATTTATAGGTCACATTGTCCTGCGTCCACTAATCGGTCACGACTCAAGTACACAAAAAAGTCCCCTTGAGTCGAATACTCAAGAGGACGGTTATCCGTGGTGCCACCTCACTTCGTAATAACTTCACAGTTATTACCTCAGGGAGTTTTGTGATAATAAAAAAATCGTCCTTAGGCCAGCATGACTAAGAGGACGATTTAATCGCGGTTCCACCTCATATTCACTAGTTGCTCACACAACTAATCTCAACGAGTTTATCACTAAACTCCGCCGCTAACGAGGCCAACCGAAACAGCTTACTAACTTCAGCTGTCCAACTCACAGATGTGGTTCGTTGTAATCCTTGGTCATCTTCCCATCATCGATAACTCGCTCGGCAAGGTCCTTACAACTACTCTTCTGTTCCCTGTTTTTTAATGTTGAGTTCATACTAATCGAAAATTAATCAACCGTCAAGCCTTTTTTACTTGCCACGATGAAAAATTCCGGCGATTCGTGACCAAACACCCGGTTTAGGTGTATCCAAATTCATTAATGGCACCGTTTCACCTTCGATTCGGCGGGCAATGTTGCGGTAGCCTTGTGAGGCTGGATTCTTAGGATCAAGAACGATCGGTTCACCGTTATTTGAAGTCCGAATGACGGCATCGTCATCGAAAACGATTCCTAGCAAGTCGATCGATAAGTGATGCGTAATTTCATCAATATCCATCGTCTCACCATCTTGCATCATGCGCGTCCGGATTCGATTAATCACTAACTTAGGTGCTTCGGCTAACGGATATTGTTCCAATAAGCCAACGACCCGATCCGCATCACGAATTGCTGAAATCTCGGGTGTCGAGACGATAATAGCCGCATCCGCACCAGCAATCGCATTCATGAAACCTTGTTCAATTCCGGCGGGACAGTCGAGCAAAACGTAATCAAAATCTGGTTTCAACTCGTCTACGATTGCCCGAACTTGGTCAGGATTCAATGCATCCTTGTCCGCATTTTGTGCAGCTGGCAATAAAAACAATAAGTCATCAAACCGCTTGTCTTTGACCAACGCCTGCCGTATTTGAGCACGACCGGCAACTACATCCACAATATCATAAAGGATCCGGTTATCGAGACCCAAAATAACGTCTAAATTCCGCAATCCAATATCTAAATCAACTAAGCAAACTTTCTTGCCCATCAAAGCAAGGGCCGTCCCTAAATTGGCCGTAGTGGTCGTTTTGCCGACCCCACCCTTACCAGAGGTGATGACAATTGCTTTTCCCATCAAACACGTCCTCCA
Organism: Lactiplantibacillus sp. 3062; assembly: GCF_055413545.1. Taxonomy (NCBI): domain Bacteria; kingdom Bacillati; phylum Bacillota; class Bacilli; order Lactobacillales; family Lactobacillaceae; genus Lactiplantibacillus; species Lactiplantibacillus sp. 3062. The sequence continues at coordinate 76,359 of NZ_JBVAYE010000011.1, read as the reverse complement.
TTTCGAGTAAATAGCTTCGGTCGTACCCGTTTTAATTGCTGGAGCGGCTGGTAGTCCAACGCTTGAATGTCATTAATATAGACGACGTTCGTCCCATCAACAACTTTTTCAAGGTCCACTAATTCTAACAATTCACCGACTCGAACCCGCGGGACGGTCGCTAAGGGGCTAACGATCACCGCATCATTGTGATCGGGATAACCGGCCTCAAGCGCACCGTTTACCTCACCCATCACAAAGATACTACCCGTCGCCCGGAGCACCCCACCTTCATGGATCTTACCGAAGAACAACACGTCCCCCGTAATCTCAACGACCTGACCGTTGCGAATAATCTGATTAACCAGATGCACCGTATCACGTTCAATCATCGCTAAAGCATCCGCCGTCAAAATAACATCTGCCGTTAGCTTATGAATACTGAATAACGGATATCGTTGAATCAACTGTGTCACTTTTTGATTTTGTTCCGCAGTCAGTAGTCGACTAGCCGTATCCAGGTCAAACGAGATTTGTTTATCAGTCGTATTATCAGCCTGCAACCGATCCAACAAGACCTTCAAGTCGACCATAATATCATCGAAACTTGCTTCTTGCCGTAAAATCAGTTCATAGCCGTCATTACTGGCCTTTAAAACTACACTCTGTTGCATGTTAGAATTCCTTTCTGCCGACTAATTAACACTCAGATATAACCGACGCATTGGATAATATAATATGACAAAGATGGCTAGGTTGACCGCAATCGTCGGTCCTAGCGTGTACACCGCAAAGTCTGCTAACCCACTAGAGATCACATGGCTCATCGTGTACCAAATATACGTAAATGCTTCCAAAATGGTCAAATTAATAATATAGATCATCAGTAACGTTAAAAAGTTCAGGTCGATCCATGGCTTGATTTGTCGACATATATAGACTACCAACGGTAAGCCAATCATGTAAACGCCTAAAATCCCAGTATAGTACCAGTCAAACACCAAGCCCACGAATGCAGACCAAATTCCAACCGACAGATTATCACGGTCATCTAAAAAGACAGCGAAGACAATCCACAGTAAAACTAGGTGTAAGACACTGGCGTACGGGTAACTAAATAGTTTACCGGCAAAAACATTTGACACCGAGCCGTCTAAAAAGAGTGCAACAAATAACCCAATTGGAAAGATGATTTTTAATCTTGAGTAACGCACCGTTACACCTCCCTATTGTTCAGCGACCGTCACAACTGTTAAGTCACTAAGGTCCGCTGCGGGTGTGATTTCCACTTCGGATGCTAGCCCGTAATCATCCTGCTTGACACTAGCAACCGTGCCGACATAAAGTCCCTTCGGCGTATTGCCGCCTAAACCACTCGTCACGACTTTATCGCCTTTTTTGATTTTAACGTTAGACGTCACGGAACCCATCTCTAAAAGATTATTGCTCTTATCATAACCTGAAATAATCCCGTTAACAGTCTTACCAGCACTATTCGTAATCTGAATAGCAAACTTATTCGAAGACGAACTCGTATTAGAAATTAATTCAACCTTAGAATTCGTTTGGTTAACTTCCACGACCCGGCCAATTAAACCCTTTTGTGACATGACAGGCATATTCTTCTTTACACCGGATGTCGCACCCTTAGAGATCACGAGTTGGTTCATCCAAGATGATGGTGTCCGCGTCAAAACATTGGCGGTCACCGTCGTATAATCAGATAACGAATTATTTAGTTTCAACTGATTGCGTAACTGCTTGTTTTCCGCACGCGTCGTCTGGGCACTAACCTTGGCCTGCGCCAGTTGATCAACTTGCTTCTTCAATTTTTGATTTTCTTGATAGGTGTTCAACAAGTCAGAAACTGAGTTGGTCGCACTTTGTAAGCCATTGACTGGCCAAGCAATCACCCGGTCAACCGCACCAGCCACATCGTTTCCGAATTGTTGGATCAATGGTGGTGTCGATTTCTTATCACGAATGGCTACTGAGACACTCATCAAGCCGAAACTAATAATGAACACGACAATCGCAATCACTAGTTTTCGGTTAGAAAAAAACTTTTGCATAATGAACCCCCGGTCGAAAATTCAATGATTTAACAATAAATAAGCGGGAAGACGTCTTCCCGCTCACCTGTTATCGCTTTTTCATAACGTCGATGCTCTTGAGTGATTCACCGGTCCCAACTGCAACACAGTCAAGCGGTTCGTTAGCGATGAAAACCGGTACTTTGGTTTCGTCCGCAATCACTTCGGAAAGATTCTTCAATAAGGCACCACCACCGGTCAAAACAATCCCGTGGTCAATTACGTCAGAGGCAATTTCTGGGGAAGTTTCTTCAAGGGTTTCTTTAATGGCTGAAATAATTTCAGAGACCACTTCTTGGATGGCTTCTGAAACATCTACAGATGAGATTTCAACCGTCTTTGGTAAGCCCGACAAAAGATCTCGTCCACGAATCGTTGACCCTTCCAAGTCTTCAGCGGCTTCCAAAGAAGCTGAGCCACAGTCGATTTTAAGTTGTTCGGCTGTGCGTTCACCAATTAAAAGATTAAACTTCTGGCGAACATGGTAAATGATTGAGTCATCGATCTTATCGCCAGCCATTCGAATTGAACGACTTGATACGATTCCACCTAAGGAAATTGTCGCAACATCGGTAGTCCCACCACCAATATCAACGACCATGCTCCCAGTTGGATCCATGACTGGAAGCCCTGCACCAATAGCGGCTGCAAATGGTTCTTCAATGACATATGCATCCCGCGCACCTGCAACCCGTGTTGCATCAATAACGGCCCGCTTTTCAACTTCGGTAACCCCACTTGGTACACAAACCATGACGTATGGCTTACCATTTGAGCGGCCGAGTGTCTTTTGAATAAAGTACTTCATCATCGCAACGGTCGTATCGTAGTCCGCAATAACGCCATCCTTCATTGGCCGAATCGCCACAATGCTTGCTGGGGTTCTCCCAATCATATCCCGTGCTTCTGAACCAACTGATACAATTTCACCAGTTTTCGTGTTCTTCGCAACTACGGATGGTTCACGTAATACGATGCCCTTGCCGTCAACGTACACAATTGTGTTGGCCGTACCGAGATCGATCCCGATATTCTTTGTCCCAAATCCGAACACTACATTCATCCCTTCATCATTAACAAATTTAATTTTTTATTTAGTCATAATAGTAAGTATTATAGCATAGTCGCACTGCATTAAAAAAGCATTGCCTGAGTCCTAGCATACCGTAAATTAATGAAAAATACAGTCCCACTATTTAACTTAGATAAAATTTAACAAAAAAACGCGATCAGGCCGATTAAATTATCGGTCCTAACCCCGTTATTTTACCACATTCTGTTACGAATCCGTATTACAATTTAACACGCCCTGCTCGGCAAAACTAAAGTAATCGTTTACACCGATAATAAAGCTATCCAAGAGCGGTAACCCCATCAGTTCACAAGCCAGTTGTAACCGCTTGGTAAATTCAACGTCTTTTTTTGACGGCGTCACATCACCACTCGGATGATTATGTGCAATAACGACCCGGGCAGTCGGTGTCGTTAGGGCAACTTTAATAATTTCCCGCGGTTGAGCCGGACAACTATTGAGCGTGCCCTGAAAGACGACCTGGCGTTTGATCACTTGATTTTTCGTATCTAAGCATAACAATTGCAACTGTTCCTGCTCTAAGTTGGCAAAGTCCCGTGCTAAAACGGCTCCCAGTTGTTCACTACCATATACCTGCCCCAAAATTAATCGACTTGGCCGGGGTAATAGTTGCCCACATTTGAGCGCCACGATTAAACCTTGCCAGCGCGGATTTTCAGACGACTCATGTAACCACTCTATAGCGTCCTCTATCGGGTACTCACGCTCAAAGGCCTGCATCGCGCTAGTCACCGCGTCGTTGGGTAAAAACGTCCCAAAGTAGGCTTGCATTAATTCACGAACTTGTGCTGTCGGTATTTGTTCTTCGCTGATCATCGTCATTGAAACCACCCTTTCTACCTAGTAGTTTCGTAAAGTGACCGGCTAACCATTAATTCACCGACATTTTAACGCAATTTTTTCAGTTAACTCACAATCATCTTTGATAATATCAGTACCAGGGACGCAGTATTATTTCTTGCGCAATTGTCTTCTAAGCATCCGTGTCAGCCCCTAATCAGTTTCTGAGTCGCTGCCATCCTTGAAATAAGCCCGTACGTCACTAATAAAGTACAGCGACCCCGTTAGTAATAACGCATCATCACTCGACATTTCTTGGAGTGTCTGCATCAAGGCAGCTTGCCAATTATCAAATACTTCAGCGGTCCGGCCATTTGGCATTTCATGTGCCAACATCGTCGGGTCGGTCGCTGGACGTTTTGCGTTCGGGCCTTCGAATTGTGTCAACCGTAATTGAACATTAGGTAATGCGCCCAAGGTCTGAATCATTTGTTGATGCTGCTTATCCGCTAAGACCGCAAAGATGACATAAACGGTTTGCTGTCCAAATCGCTCACTCAAAGTAGCTGCTAATTCAGTTACTGCCGGCTCATTGTGCGCACCGTCAATCATGATCAGTGGGTCCTGATTCAAGCGTTCGAAACGGCCAGGCCATTGTGTTGCTGCCACAGCCGCTTTGACGTCGCTAGTGACCACGGGTAGCTGAGTCGCTTGGTGGTAAGTTAGGTACGCCGCTATTGCAACGGCCGCATTATCAACTTGATAGTCTCCCAGTAGCGGAGTTGTCAAGTCTTTAAAATGCGCCTCTAACCCGTCAAAGTTAAACCGTTCTTGCCAGCCTTGGGGCGGTAATAATTTGGTTGTAAAATCAACTCCCAACGTCCGCAACGGCGCCCGTTTGCTCATGGCGGTATCAATCATCACTTGCTGTGCTTCAGCCGGTAATTTACCAACAATTACCGGCACCTGCGTCTTAATGATACCTGCTTTTTGAGTCGCAATCGCCGTCAATGTATTACCTAGAATTTGCATATGATCATAACCGATCGTAGTAATCACACTAACGGCTGGTGTCCAAACATTGGTAGAATCGTATAACCCACCCAACCCAACTTCAATAATGGCAATATCGATTGGCTGAGCAGCAAAGTAAAGAAACATCATTGCGGTAATGATCTCAAATTCTGTGGGGCCCCCACTTGCCAATGTCGCGTCAAGCTTGGCAACGATCGGTTGAATCTGTTGCACCAGACCAACAAGTTCTTCATCGCTGATGGGGGTGCCGTCAACACTGATCCGTTCATTGAAGCGAACAATGAACGGCGACGTGAAAGTTCCCACCGTTAGCCCATCTGCCATAAATAATTCGCGTAAATTCGCAACCGTCGACCCCTTGCCATTGGTCCCCGCCACGTGAATGCCGGCCACCTTTAACTGTGGATCACCCAATTCATGTAAGAATTGGCGCATACGACTGAGTGTCGGGGCTTTTTTGAACTGAGTCCGGCCGTGAATAAAGGCTAATGCTGCTGAATAAGTGTCAATCATGTTGGTCTTCCTTCCTGTAAACCGCGCGAATCATCATTTGGCCGTTTGCTCACCATACTTCTAGCTAATGAGCCCTTATATTTTACGTTTTAATAATAAAATGGTAACCATCCCAAAACGGGACGATTACCATTTTACCAGTAACACACATTTCAGTTAACCATTATCGCAAATTAAGCTTCAGCCTTAATATCAACTAAACGTTGCTTTAAGGCAGCTAGTTTTGTCTGATTGTCCGCTAACTTCTCTTTTTCACTATTAACGACGTCTTCAGGGGCATTGGCAACAAAGCGTTCGTTACCTAACTTCTTCGTCGCCCGTGCGACTTCGCTTTCAAACTTGGCTTGTTCTTTTTCAAGTTTTTTGACTTCTTCATCGAGGTCAACAAGTTCAGCTAACGGAATGTAAACTTCCGCATCACTAATCACTTGTGTCATGGCTAACTTCGGTGCAACCACGTCGGCGCCAATTGACAGTGTCTTCGGATGTGCAAACCGTTGAATATAATCTTCATTAGCTTTGAAAACAGCTTGTAACCGAGTGTTGTCCGTCTTAATTAATAGATCCACGGCTGATGACATCTTCGCATTAGCTTCTGCTCGAATGCTCCGAACGGCCGTAATCAATTCAATAAGTGAGGCCATATCACTTTCCGCCGTTTCGTCATCAAATTCAGGATGGTCAACAGGATAAGCAGCGACTACTAAGGATTCACCAACGTGTGGCATTGATAACCAAATCTTTTCGGTCACAAATGGCATGATTGGGTGCAATAACCGTAAGATTTGATCCAAGACATAGGCTAACACGTTTTGGGTATTGGCCTTGGCTTGAGCGTCATCACCGGTCAAGACTTCCTTACTCATTTCGATATACCAGTCACAGAAGTCATTCCAGATAAAGTTGTACAAGGCTCGACCAGCTTCACCAAAGTCAAACTTATCAAAGGTAGTCGTCACTTGTTTGACCGTCGCGTTCAAACGACTCAAGATCCACTTATCTGCTAACGTCCAGTCACTTGCAGCTGGTAATTCCGGTTTGTCCATGGTGCCCAGGTTCATGATAACGTAACGGCTGGCGTTCCAAATCTTGTTAATAAAGTTCCATGCAGCATCCATCTTTGTATAGCTGAACCGCACATCTTGGCCGGCCGTCGACCCGTTAGATAAGAACCACCGTAATGCATCGGCCCCGTACTTTTCAATCACATCCATTGGATCAATCCCGTTACCGAGTGATTTGCTCATTTTAACACCATGTTCATCACGAATCAGGCCATGTAAAAGAACATTCTTGAATGGTCGCCTTCCTGTAAATTCAAGACTTTGGAAAATCATCCTTGAAACCCAGAATGGCAAAATATCATAGCCAGTCACTAAGGTATTCGTTGGGAAATAGCGCTTAAAGTCTTCCGCATCAGTGTTTGGCCAGCCCATTGTTGAAAATGGCCAAAGTGCACTTGAGAACCAAGTATCCAACACGTCTGGATCCTGTTCCCAGTTTTCTGGATCTTTTGGTCCATCAACACCGACATACGTTTCACCGGTCGTCTTGTTATACCAAGCTGGAATCCGATGTCCCCACCAGAGCTGGCGTGAAATAACCCAATCATGGATGTTTTCCATCCACTGCTTAAAGGCATCTTCAAACCGCTTAGGAATAAAGTCAACGGCATCGTCACCCTCTTGATTCTTCAAAGCTTGTTCGGCAAGTGGCTTCATCTTTACAAACCACTGGGTTGAGAGCCGCGCTTCAACTTGGACATCAGTCCGTTCAGAATGCCCAACGCTATGCACAATTGGGTCGATTTTAATCATCAAATCTTGATCTTCAAGATCCTTGACCATCGCTTTACGTGCTTCAAAACGGTCCATACCTTCGTATTTACCCGCATTGGCGTTCATTGAAGCATCATCATTCATGGTGTTAATCCGTTTCAAATCATGCCGGTTGCCGACTTTAAAGTCATTCGGGTCATGAGCAGGCGTGATTTTCACCATTCCAGTTCCAAACTCAGGGTCAACGTACGCATCGGCGATAATTGGAATTTCACGTTCTGCTAATGGCAAGATGACTTTTTTGCCAACCAATTCCTTGTAACGGTCATCACTCGGATTAACCGCAACGGCGGTATCGCCCATCATGGTTTCAGGACGAGTCGTGGCAATTTCAATGTAATGTTTACCATTGAAAGTATAGTCTTTGTCAGCAAATGGGTACTTGACGTGGTAGAACGCACCCTTATCATCCTTATGAATCACTTCGATATCAGACAAAGCCGTCCGTGCTTGAGGATCCCAGTTGATGATGTATTCACCACGATAAATCAAGCCCTTGTTGTAAAGATCAACGAAGACTTTCTTAACCGCATCTGACAGGCCATCATCCATGGTGAACCGTTCACGAGAATAGTCCAATGACAATCCCATCTTAGCCCACTGTTGTTTGATAATCGACGCGTATTCGTCTTTCCAATCCCAAACTTGTTGAATAAACTTCTCACGACCAAGATCGTAACGGCTGATCCCTTGTTCGCGCAGTTTGGCCTCAACCTTTGCCTGCGTGGCAATGCCGGCATGATCCATTCCTGGTAACCATAAAGTATCAAAACCTTGCATTCGTTTCTGACGAATAATAATATCTTGTAACGTGGTATCCCAAGCGTGGCCTAAATGCAGCTTACCCGTAACATTTGGCGGTGGAATCACGATTGAATAGGGTTTAGCTTTCTTGTCGCCCGAAGGCTTAAATAAATCTTGGTCTAACCAAGTCTGATAACGACCCGCTTCCACGGCGGTCGGATCATACTTAGTTGGCATATCAGTAGTTGGTTCTTCTGACATTGGGGCACATCCTTTCTTTTGGCACTAAAAAAGTCCACTCATCCTATTAGACTAGGACGAATGGACTTCGCGGTACCACCTAATTTTAAAGCCATCACAAGTGATCGCTTTACAGCTTAAACATCGTTGTTAACGAACGGTGTATCCCGTCCGGCTATTCCTACTAAAACAGTTCAGAATAGCAGCTCGCAAGCTACCTTCACGCTAAAACCGCCAAGCGTGTTTCACTGTTCACGCTCTCTCTGTTGACGTTGTTTATCGCTACTCTCTTGCTCATTGCTGGTTGTCACTATTGTAATGAATTTCCTGAGTGCCGTCAATCCTTATTCGAATTGTTTTAAGGCATCCAGTGCCGCAACGTAATTTGGCTCGTGACTAACATCTGGCACGATTTCATGATAAACGATTTTGCCGGCCGCATCAGCGACATAAATCGCCCGGGTCAACGTCCCATTGTTGGGCAAGTATAGATTGGTGGCGTAACCAAAGGATAGTTCTTCATCGGAAGCCACCGTTAAGTTCTTAACGCCTTCCTTAGCGCACCAACCAGCTTGGTCAGCAACCGCGTTATTGGAAATGGCTAAAAATTGAACGTGGGGGTACTTATCAGCCTGTTGATTGAACTTCTTTGTTTGAATAGAACAAACTCGCGTATCAATATCTGGCATCACACTTAACAAGACAGGCTTACCTAGCAAGTCCTTAGTCTTAATCTTTTCATCATGGGTAGTGAACACTTTGAACTTCGGTAACTGGTCACCATCTTGTAACGGTTCACCGACTAAGTCTAACGCTTGATCATGAAATAATACTTGCACGTAAAACACCCCTTCGATAACTAATGGTTTTCTAATATTTGTGGTAGTAATAGTATAGCTCAAATTTAACGCAATTTCAGTTTCCGCGCAAATAATCGTCTCAAAAATTATCATTCTTGACATGCGACGCGTTATTTGACGTTAGTCATGGTTTAAACGTGCTTATTAGTTGGTTTGCTGTTCGTCAGCCGATGCGCATCCTAACGTGCCAACATGTGTGTACGCCGATTTCAGTATATTCAAGCATTAAAATGTGGTGTCGTAGCCAGCTGGAGTGCAAGTTGGGTTGCACGTTCGAGCGAATCGTTTGTTTGTTGTTCCCAGCGGGCAGCGAGTGTGTTGGCCGGGTCGTGCAGACTAGTTAAGATATGTTGGGCGACTTGCAACGCGTGTGGTTGATGTAAACTGGTAGCCATAGTTTGTAGCGCGTCAGCTAGTTGTTCGCCTTCAGTTAGCTGTCGAGTCACTTGCATGGGGGTTTCGATGGCAACTTGTTCGTTGGCGCGCTGACCCGCCTGAATCCAATTATCCGTACTAGCTGGCACTGGTAACCAGAGCATCAGTAAAACGAACCACGTTAAGCAGGTCAGTTGGGACAGATCGATGCCCGCACCGGCCCATGGGTTCAGATCTAAGTTACGTAATTCCAAGTATTGAATCCCATCCTGACATAGTTGTGAATGACCACCAGCATGACGCAACCGAACCTGACCGTAAAATTCCTTGGTCGCACTTAATTTTCCATTATCAACGGCCGCTTGCAGTGTTTGACAATAATCATTTAACGACGCGTACGAGACCGTAACACCCGGCCGATTGGTATACCCGCTAGAACTGTTGCGTAAGCTTCGAACGGGCTGGGCTGGTGGCGTAAGACCAGACTGTGGCCAGCAGCGTGGTGAGCAGCCATAAAGATACGTCAGTAGCCAGCGATAGTGCAAATAATTCTGCGCAATGTGCAGGTAACAGTGATTTTGAAAGGTGGTGAAATCACGACTATCTGTCTGGGCCTGATACAATCCCATCATCAGACTAGCCGCCAAGCTCACATTACAGTGAACACCTGACAACATTTGACGTCGTCGGCCATAGCGGTGAGCAAGTCCTTGTCGATAGGCGACAGCGGCCGCATCCAACTTAGCAATTGGAATATCCCGGTCTTCTCGTGGAAGTGTGGGCGGCATGCTTAGCGGCCAAATCAGTTCAGGCAGAAGCCTTTGCCGGACTTGTTGTGTGAGCATCGTTAAGGCGTGCAACGCAGCAACCGCACTTGCTTGCGGTTGGGTGACTAACTCCAACTGTGTCTCCGCAAAGTCCCGTTGCAGGCCGGACAACTCGCTGATAAGTGTTGGTGATAATGCCGTATCCGCCAAATGACCGGTCACCGTTACCCGCTGGCCTTCCCGTTCCAGCCCAATCTGAACAACCTGTGCATTGATCAACGCCGTATTTTCCATTAATAATTGTTGCCACTCCATCCACTCACCTCGCTGATTCAATCTAAATTTATCGTAGCATAGTCACGACCTTGGTTCGCTGATTATGACCTATTATTTAGCTGACTTACCATTACGAAATGAGCTTCCGCGCGTCCCTGCTTGATCATCCAAAAGATCAAAAAAACGAGTACCCAGTATTACCGGGTACTCGTTTTTAGGGTAATAATATCACCCGTTTTTGACCTACAATAGTTCAGCAAAAACGTCTTCTTGTGTATTCAAATAATTTTCACCCGGCTTGATCTCAGTCATTTTAACACCAGCCAAAGCGCGTGCCATCAGTCCTTCAACATCAATCCGTTCTTCGTAGGACCGTGAACGGTCTAGCTTCGGATGCGTCTTGGGTGCTGGCGGCGCAAAAATCGTACAACAATCTTCAAATGGCATGATCGACAAGTCATAGGTATCAATATCTTCGGCAATCTTAATAATTTCCGTCTTGTCCATGGAAATCACTGGGCGCAAAACCGGCAAGGTGGTCACATCATTGATGGCAATCATGCTATCCATCGTTTGTGAAGCCACTTGCCCTAATGATTCACCATTAAAAATCGCCTTACCATGCCGTTGACGCGTAATGGCGTCCATCAAACGCATCATTAGGCGCCGTTGAACGGTCATAAGATAACCCTCGGGCACTTTTTCTTTGATTTCTTCTTGAATCTCAGTGAATGGAATCTGAATAAACTTCACGCTACCAGAGTAACTTGCTAGCGTTGACGCTAACTGCTTGGCCTTTGCTAACGCCTGTTCACTCGTGTATGGCGGACTGAAGAAATGGACCATTTCCATGTCCACACCACGCTTCATGCCAAGGTAGCCGGCAACTGGTGAATCAATCCCACCAGAAAGCATCAGCATTCCCTTGCCAGCGGTGCCGACCGGTAATCCCCCGGCACCCTGAATCGTTTCTGATGATAAGAAGATACCGTTTAACCGAACTTCAACACGTAACACAATGTCCGGATTCTTCATCTTAACTTGAATCCCGTCAACGTGGTCCAAGATTTGCCCACCGAGCATGTCATTGATTTGATTTGTATCGTATTCAAACTGATGATCGGAGCGCCGTGTGTAAATTTTAAAAGTCATCCCCGGTTTAAACTGGGCTTTGACCATCGCAATCGCCGTTTCATAGACGGCATCCATGTCGGCATCGACGCGAATACTTGGTGAAAAGTTTTGAATTCCAAAAACTAGCTTCAAACGGCCCATGACTTTATCGGCATCCTCACCATTTAACATGATGTGCATCCGGTCACGGTTCGCGTGGACCTTTAGTTCTGGAAAGTCGTGCAACGCTTTGCGTACGTTACGGCCTAAGCTATCGATAAAGTTCCGCCGGTTTTTACCCTTGGTCGATAGTTCACCATAACGTACCATGATTTCAGTGTACTGCATGAACAAGTTCCTTTCCGTTATGCGTCTGCATTAATTTTTGAGAATTTTTGATAAAGTTGATCAAATACTTTAATAAACTGGTCAGCTTCTGCCAGCGTATTATTCTCATCGAGGCTGACCCGCACAGCACTCGTCGCAATGTTTTCTTGCACGTGCATCGCCATTAAAGTACTGGAGGCCAAGTGTTTCTTCGATGAGCAGGCACTCGTTGTTGAGATATAAATGCCCTGATCTTCAAACGCGTGAACAATGGTCTCGCCCCGCACACCGTTGATCGTAAAACACAGTATGTGGGGTGCGAACCCCGTCGTTGGCTGACTGAAAATCGTCACTTTAGGAAACGACTTAATGTGCTCGTAGATTCGCTGTTTGATAGCTCGCTCACGAGCTACCTTACCATCTTCATCCGTGAGCAACAATCGCAGGGCCTTCGCCATGCCGGCAATTGCTGGTAAGTTCTCAGTTCCAGAACGCCAGTTACTTTCCTGACCGCCGCCATTCATTAATGGCGCTAACTTACGACCATTGCGCGCGTAAATAAAACCAACCCCGCGAGTCGCATGAAACTTGTGCCCTGAAAAGGTCACAAAATCCACCCGGTCATTCATGATCATGTTCTGGATTCCTTTACCAATTCCTTGGACTGCATCAATATGAAAATGAATTTTCGGATATTGTTTCAGTAGTTCCGCCACTTCAAGTAAAGGCTGAATCGTACCGATTTCATTATTGACTGCCATCGTTGACACTAAAATCGTGTCAGGCCGAATTGCCGCTTTCAAGTCCGCCACGTTGATGCGGCCTTCCTGATCGACCGGTAAGTAAGTCACTTCATAACCAAGTTCCTTCAATTGTTCCATCGAATTATGAATGGCAGGATGTTCCACCGCCGTGGTAATTAGATGCTTCCCAAAGGCCCGCTTTTCAATCGCTGTACCCTTCAAAACCCAATTATCGCCTTCCGTCCCACCAGACGTGAAGAAAATTTCGTGGGCTTGCACACCTAGTAAGCCGGCAATTTGTTGACGTGATTGTTCCAACAAATGAAAGGCCGTTTCACCAAAGTTATGCAAACTAGACGGATTACCCCAAATTTTTTGGGAAACCGTTGTATACGTCTCCAGTACGGCAGGAGCAGCTTGCGTCGTCGCACTATTGTCAAAATAAATCATTACTACGCCTTCTCTTTCCAAGAAAGTGTGCATTGCACTTACTTTCGATAAGAATTCTTTGCAATTATACCAAATATTACTAGTGAAACAAGGGTTTTTGTTTCAAATTTCTGATTAATCACACGACAATTGCGTCCTAAACACCATTTTTGTTGGCCGTTCCCAGTCACCCTTCTCAGAACCATCACGACTACTTGCATCATGATGCCAACTAAAAACCAGCTGGTGGCGGTTGTCATTTAACAATCACCACCAGCTGGTTATTTTCAGTTAACTAAAATTGTGCATATGGGCGGTCCCAACTATCCTCGTCAGGCCTCATCGTTCATCTTATCAGCTTGTTTGTTCGCATAGTAACTGTCCTCAATCCGTTTATAGGACCCCGGATCAACTTTATCCACAGCTGTTGCAATTACTTCTAAACTCCGCGCGTAGTCATGAGTCTCGGTAAACAACCGTTGTGCTTCCACGCTGGCTTCTTGCACCTCTTCATGATTCGTCTTGTAACGGTTAGCGTATTGTAAGAGCTGTTCCGCCATAACCGCAGCATCCGTTAAATCACTGGTCTTTTCCTTTAAGGTCGCCATGTCCGCCTGAATAACAATCAACTGTTTCGTGATGTCGTCCATATTGATCACGAGCTTATTAATATCATGGTCAAGCCGTTCGATTTCCTTGGCAACTACTTTGAAATAGTCCAAATAGTCTTTCGGTAGTCCAGGCAAGTTCAAATTTTCAACCTGGCGTTTGATCGCGTGGATTTCAAAATCGAACCGTTGCAACGTCTCGTGGGCTTTTGACTCTTCAGCGGTCAAACTCGCCACACCTTTGTTAATTGCCACTTGTTCTTCTTCAATGCCTTTCAACTGCTCATCTTGTTCGGCAAAATGAGCTGCGATCTCACTAAAGACAGCTTGCTTACTAGTAATAGCTGTGACGTCCGCCTGATAAACAGCTTCGATATTCTTCAGTTGTTCGTTCAATTCACGCGTCCGTTCAACTTCGCCATTATTCAACGTATAGCTTTGTGCTAATCGATCCAACTCAATTTGTAAGCGGTGATTCTGATTCATGGCATGTGTCAAGAACTTACTGATTTCTTCTTGTTGTTGATCAACAACGGCCTTAGCATCGATCTCTGCTTGCATCACGTCATATAAGTGGTCGATCCGCTTTTCAATCGCATGATTGCCGTTTTCAGCATCCGTAACTTTCAAATCACCAAGTAACGCAATATTATCGTCGATTGCTTGCTGTAACGCTTTGATTTCTGGTTCAATCGATTCGACCTCAAAGTGAAAATGTTGAGCCGTTAATTGTTGATAACCACTAGCCAGTTCGGCTAACTGATCAGGAAACCCACTCACTAGGTCCTTATAAATCGGTGGAATCCGATCAATATCCATTTCAAGAGTGCCAGTATCGTGATGTAACTGATCCAAAACCTTTTCAGCCGCGTCATGATCGCCAGCCTTGGCTAATTCGGAAAAATGATCAAAATCACTTTCTAAGTTAGCTAACTGATCCTCCAATTTGTCGATGCTCGGACCAAATGAAAAGTTTTGCGATAATAACGTCTTCCGTATGTTTTGGTACTTCTTCTCTAAACTAGCCACTGCTTGGCGGTGCGCGGCATCCGCGTCATCTAAGGCCTGCAAGCCCTGACGAATTTCTGCCTGTCGTTGTTCAATCGTATCTAATGTGGCCGCAACCTTCTTCAGATTCTGCTGAGCATCGAGAAATCTGATGCCCCGCGCCTGCGAAGTAATGGCTGTTAATTGCTCACTAACGGCGGGTAACTGATCATTATCAACTTCTTGACCAGCGCTCTGCAACGCTTCCAACTTCGCTAACGATCCGCCCGTTAGTCCGAGTTGTTCAATTTTTTCGAAATCTGTGGTCTGCGATTGCTTGACTAGCGCCTGTTGCCGTTCCGTCAATTGACGGACTTGCTTGTCGATATAAAATTGAAAGCCTTTGACCGCCGCGTAGATGACAATCGCAACCACAACAATGCCGATTGCTACTTGCATACGAATACCCCTTACATTATTTATTCCGTTTTAATTGCGTTGCGCCTCACCCTGTTGAGAACCGTAACCTTGCTTTTTTCTGAAAATCCAATTAAAATCTATCTTAAATTATAACATAGACGTAACTAACGGACAGTAACAATTTGTTAACATTCAAGGAGGATTTTTTACATGGCTACCACGGAAACATCACTTATGAACCAACAACTCGACGCCCTATTGTTTCAAGAAACTAACCTGGTCGCGAACTTAGCTAATGCTAGTGCCCTCCTCAACAGTACTTATGACAACCTTAACTGGGCCGGCTTTTACTTATTTAACGAACAAACTGGCGAGCTCGACTTAGGTCCCTTCCAAGGCAAAGTCGCTTGCATGCACATCAAAGTTGGGGCTGGTGTCGTCGGAACTGCTTTTGAAACGCAAACGAACCAACGGGTAGCCGATGTCCATCAATTCCCCGGCCACATCGCTTGTGACAGTGCCAGCAACTCTGAGATCGTGGTCCCAATCACCAAGGACGGCCACCAAATCGGCGTACTCGATGTCGACTCTCCATCATTAGACCGATTCAATGCTGATAACGAAGCTGAATTGACTGAGTTTGTGGCGATTCTAACGTCACACATTGACTAATCAGCATTAAACGTGTTATGCTACTCCTTGTGTAAAATAATGCAGCAGTGAGTGGGTAAGCTCGTCAACAGATTGGTGCCAATATTTTGGTCAGTTAGTAACCTGCGGCTGCAATGGTGAAACCTGCAGTCCAATCTGAACGAATATCGAACTTACATCGGATTATTTTACTCCAACTAAAATTATTGGAGGAAACATTTTATGTCTCGTTATACAGGTCCAAGTTGGAAAATTTCCCGTCGTTTGGGAATGTCCCTTTCAGGTACTGGTAAAGAATTAGCTCGTCGTCCTTACGCACCTGGTGATCATGGCCAAGGTCGTCGCGGTAAGCTTTCTGAATACGGTACACAATTACGTGAAAAGCAAAAGTTACGGATGATGTACGGTTTAACTGAACGTCAATTCGCTAACTTATTCATCAAAGCTGGTAAGATTCGCGAAGGTAAGCATGGTGTTAACTTCATGATCTTACTCGAACGTCGTTTGGATAACATGGTTTACCGTTTAGGCTTAGCAACAACTCGTCGCCAAGCTCGTCAATTAGTAAACCATGGTCACATCACTGTTGATGGCAAGCGTGTTGACATCCCTTCATACGAAGCTAGTGTCGGCCAAATTGTCTCAGTTCGTGAAAAGTCCAAGAAGTTGGCTGTTATCACTGGTGCTGTTGAAGCCGTTGTTGCACGCCCTAACTTCGTTCAATTCGATGCTGATAAGCTTGAAGGCTCATTAACTCGTTTACCAGAACGTGAAGAACTTGAAGCAGATATCGACGAATCATTAATCGTTGAATACTACAACAAACTTTAATTTCCGGTATTTAAAAACCGTCGCGTTTGCGGCGGTTTTTTGTATGTTCTGTTAATTTCAGACCTGACGCTCAGCACTCACAGCCGCCATGACCGGTTGATAAATCGACAATAATTGTTTGAATGTTGTGATGATCAATTTATTCAACGTATCAGCATCTTCAAATAACGGATCACCGACCAAGACTGCGCGGCCCACTACCAACTCGCTGTGTTTATACTGATCGAATTTCTTGATGGCCTGCGTAATATTGGCCGGTGTTGCAAGTTGCGTGGCCGGCATCCCATGATTATTACTGATAACATAGCCCGCCGGCAAGGCCTTCAAAAGTGGTGTTAAATCTGCGAGTTGCATCTTTGCCTGCACGGCCGGTTTACACTCATCCAAAATATCAAAATAGATAAACAAACGGTCAGGCCATAGCCCCAATTCAAAATGTGGCCAGGCTTTGTAGCTCCGTTTGTTTTGACTAAAAGCGACCCAAGTGTCTACCGGCGGATTCTTAAATCGCCGTAAATGTTTGGCAATGTGCGCGTAGAACGGTGGCTCGCTAGGTGTTTGTAAACTCGCTATAATCGTTGGTGCGACCTGTTCGAACTTAGGATCGATCACCGTTTTGATTAAATGCATGCGGCCCGCTAACGTCTGGTCATTAAAAATTTCAAAATCTTGATTTGTAAACAAGTTTTATCATCCCCAAAACTAATTTAGATTAACCATACCGCATTCACTAACGCAACGCTACCCCCCTTCCCTTCGCTATTATTGGAGGAACATGCTACAATGATAATTACTATCAAGGAAAGGATGTTAGACAATGGCTGAAACAGATAAACAACCAGTTGACCGCATCGAAACGGCCATGCACGGGACGCCAAAGTTGCATCCCGACGAACAACGCAAGTACCTGGGGACCTTTCGGGAACGCGTCGAAGTCGCAGTGACCGTTGCCCAAATTAAACAGGCCAATTACGTCGACGCACTTCATCAAGCATTTACGAGCCATCCGGATGACCAATTATATATTAATGGTAATTTAGACCAGGAACTGATTGGGCCGTATATCAAGGCGGCTAGTCAAGCCAATATCAAATTCACTATCAAAACGGATGACATCTACCACACTGCTGATGATGATTACGCGCTTGTATTCACTGCTGCAAGCGCCATTAACCAAGATATTATTGATGTTGCGCAGCGTTATCCCTCGCAGGCTTCATCAGCAACACCCCAGGCCGAGAAAACACCTGGGTTGCTAGATAAATTCAAAAAGTTACTTTAATACAACAAAGGTCCCCATCCACGCACGGATGAGGACCTTTTTACGTTTGACTGCGTTAATTACGCGCTAGAGTGCCATAAAGACTCATGATAACTAAGGCCGCAACAATGATCCCCATGAGGCTGACTGAAACCCATGCTGTTGTGACGATACTCAGTAGTAACAATATCCCACCACCAACTAGCGTATAGCCCAACCAATAACGAACACGCCGCCAAATCATTGGCCGAATCGTGTGACCACCTCGGTGCATCTGCGCGTATTGATTTGCACTGATTGTTGGCAAATAATTCCCGATGGCCATGAAAATAAAGGCAATCAAACTAACGGCAATACGCCAAATATCCAATTGATGGCCTAAGTTATAACTGATAGTTGTCGCATAGATCACACTTGATAGTACAGGCACGATCCAAATGATCATCTGTTCAAACCGTGGCGCCGGTGCCTTATGATTGGCATTCAACCGTGTCACCCCAACGCAAATCAGCTGAAACGCCATCATCATAATTGGAAAGCCAACGACCACTAATAATTTTGCGGCCATTCCATTAGGTTGATTATCCAAATTAAAATGAATAGCCACTTTGGCGGGCAAGGCCGCATAATTCACGACGCCGTAGCTCATTGGTAACAGAATAACAATATAGCTCAGCCACAACTGCAAGTTCCTTTTTGTCATCACTTTTCATCCCCCTGCTTTGGCCTAAAACGATATAGCCACGTCAACATTTCCTCAAATACGCTCGCATTTAGCTCATAGTACACATAATTTTTTTCCTTGGTCACGGTAACTAAACCAGCTTGCTTCAAAAGCTTGAGATGATAAGACACCGTTGCATTACTTAACTTGAAATGAGCCGCAATCTCACCAGCCGATTGCCGATTCTGGCGTAAATCTTCCAAAATCTGGCGTCTGACAGGATCTGCAATTGCTTTAAAGGTCGTATTCAACGCCATACGGGCTACCTCCAATCACCTATTTAGATATATATCTAAATAGAGTATAACAGGCAACCAGGAATTCAACAAGAGATATTTAGATAAAATTCGAAATAGGTGTTTTCAATCACGACACCGTGTATTGACTATAATCCTTTACATAAAATAAAAGGCTAACACTGGACAACTCGATTGTTGCACTGTTAGCCTCTGTTAAATTTAATCAATACTGAACAAATAAGCAACAGCACCATATGCTGGTAAAACAACACTGTTAGTCTCTTCTGCAATGTTTTGATCATTACTAATGATCTTCTCACATGGTCTATTCTGCAGTTCTGTTGGCAAAACAATTTTTTTTGGTTTTTCGGTAAAATTCCCGGCGACTAATAGTATCTGCTTCTGATCTCGTCTTAAGTATGAAAATACTTGTTCATTGTCGGGATCAAGCAACTCAAAGTCACCCGTTGTCACAATCGATAAAGAATGACGCAACTTGATCAGTTGCTGATAATAATAGAAAATTGAGTCTTTATCCTTTAACGCTTGTTCCACATTAATTCTAGTATAGTTAGGATTGACGCTAAGCCATGGCGTTCCCGTTGTAAAACCGGCATTATGTTTGCTGGTCCACTGCATCGGGGTCCGCGCATTATCCCGTGACTTCAAATAAATGGCCTTCATTGTGTACTCTTTGCTGAGATGTTTATGATTAATAAAGTCTTGATAGATATTATGTGTTTCAATATCTTGATAGTCATCAATTGAGGTGAACTTGGCATTTGTCATTCCTAGTTCTTCACCTTGATAAATAAACGGTGTTCCTTGTTGAAAATGTAACACAGTCGCCAACAGCTTCGCAGATTTAACTCGGTACTCAGTATCATCGACACCAAACCGAGTTACCGGACGTGCTTGATCATGATTGCTCCAATACAAGCTATTCCAGCCATGATGTTCAGCCATGCCTAATTGCCACTTATTAAACACTTGTTTTAGTGCGGATAATTTGAAGCGTCTCGTAGAAAACTTACCATTTTCATCATAATCTAAATGCATATGGTCAAAGTGGAAAACCATGTTTAATTCTTTACGTCGTTCATCCGTATATTTTTCAGCCTCAGCAACACTAGTATGGGGTGTCTCGCCAACAGTCATAATGTCATAATGACTTAATACTTGCTGATTCATCTCACGTAAATAATCATGGATTTTAGGCCCATTGGCTGCACCATAATAATAACTGCCATACGCTTTATTTTGAATGACCGGACCATCCGGATAAGTTGGTTTTTTCGACAACAGACTGATGACATCCATCCGAAAACCATCAACGCCTTTGTTCAACCAAAAACGCATAATTTCATATACATCCTGACGTACTTTAGGGTTTTCCCAATTTAAATCAGGCTGTTGCTTTGCAAACAAATGTAAATAGTATTGACCGAGTTGATCAACATATTCCCAAGCTGAGCCGCCAAATGAGGAACCCCAGTTGTTAGGCAACTGTTCTTTACTCCCATCTTTCCAAATGTAATAATCATGATATTGATTGCTTGTACTTTGCTTAGCCGCCTTGAACCACGGATGTTCACTTGATGTGTGATTGACGACTAAATCCAAAATTAATCGCATATGTCGCTGATGTACTGCATCTAGTAATGCAGTGAAGTCCGCTAACGTCCCGAACTGATGGTCAATTTCTCGGTAATTGCTAATATCATAACCATTATCAACTTGTGGAGATTGATAGATAGGATTCAGCCAAATAACGTCCACACCAAGTTGCTTCAAATAATCTAACTTTTCAATGATACCTCTTATATCGCCAATTCCATCGCCATTACTGTCATTAAAGCTTTTCGGATAGATTTGATAAACAACACTCTTCCGCCACCACTCTGTTTTATTCATCATCATCATCCATTTCTATACTCATTTGATTAACTGAAACAATTGATTCTTGAGCCTGGGTGATTAAATCGCAAACCCGCTGATCTGTTAACTCGTGATCAGTCGGTTCTAGTGCAATTGCCAACGCTAACGGAAGATTCATGCCACTAATAATTTGTGTGTGGGGGCGCATTCGATAATTAAAAAATTGCTGATTTACACTGCCCGCCAGCATATCTGTCAAAATAACGATCTCCACTTCTGCAGGAATACTAGCCATTAATGATTTAACTTGTTGTTCTACTGGCTGGTTATCCATGTATGCCGTTAAAGCAACAATATCAGCTGCATTATTAGAAATAAAATTAACGGTGTCAGCCAGCCCACTAGCAAATTGATGATGTGATGCTAAAATAATTTTACGTTTCATAATTCACAACTCTCCCCTATGCCTTAAAGATGCCTAAAAATGTTCCTACCAGTGATATTGCAATAACTAGTAAGATTATTTTTGTTGGTGTCCATTTCTTATTGCCTAACAAATGATAAATTAATAAAGTCAGTAATGCCGGCAACAATGCAGGCATGATTTTATCAAAAATTCCGGTTTGAAGATTAAGCGTTACTTTACCTACCGCAAATTTAACAGGCATTGAAATTTTAACCACCGTTGCAACCAGAGCGCCAACAACACTTAGTCCGACAATTGAGGCAGATTCTGTAAAAATATTTAGTCGTTCACCCAATGACGTAATAAGCTTCGTACCACTGGTAAAGCCAATATCAAACATTTTAAGTTTCACAAACCAAAAAACAATGTTTGCAATCAACCAAACGATTGCACCTAATGGGTTTCCTTGTAAGGCCATATACCCTGAAATCGATCCCATAATTGTCGGCCACAATACCCAGACAAGCGTATCACCAACACCAGCCATCGGTCCCATTAAACTTGTCTTCAATGATTGAACTGCTGTCTTAGCCTTAATACCATCACGCTCTTCCATGGCTAATGAAGCGCCCAAAATCAGCGAAGACATTACAGTTGTCGAATTATAATAATTAAAATGATTTTCTAATGCTTCTTGATACTCATCGTCATCATCATAAATTTTTCGTAAGGCTGGTGCCAGTGCCCAAGCCACCGCAGGTCCCATTTGGGATTCATAATTAAAGATATTGCAAGCCATAAAATTATAGCGTACCGCGGCCCGCCGACGATCTTTTTTCGTAATCTTAGTTGTTGGTTGCTTATTCATCATAATCGTCCCCTTCATCTTCAACCACACCGGCATTTGTTGCTACTTGACTGACCTTTTTGGACTCGCTTAAGAAGTACCAATAAGCTGCAGCAAATCCAATTAAGGCAACACCCAAGACATCAATCTTCAAATATGCCGCTAGCACAAAGCCAACAATAATGTAACTAAGGAACTTTTTGACTGGCATATACCGTAATAGCATGCCAACTCCGACTACAGGTAACATACCGCCAGCAACAGTTAGTCCGTTTGTAACCCAACTAGGCACAACGTTCAAAATAAATTTGACAACATCGGCGCCCCAGAAAACAATTAGAATTGCAGGTAAGGCAGTTTGCAAACTGAACAAGGCCGGACCCCACCAGGCTTCACGACGCATTTTCTGAAAATCATGCTTTTGAACATCACCTAACATCTTATGCGCTAAGAAATTGACGATGATCCGTGCAATGACTTCTAACTGGATTGCTAATAATCCAACTGGTAACCCAACAGCAATCGCTGACTTAATCCCAGATCCAGTTCGTACAGCAATAAAAATACCGACAATTGTTGCCAATCCGTAATTAGGCGCAGACGCACCACCTAAAGCGGCGACACCTAACATCATTAATTGAAATGTCCCAGCAATAGTTAACGCAGTGGGTAAATCTCCCATAATCAAACCAGTAATCGTTCCGACAATTACCGGGAACCAAGACATAATCACAAGACCGTTCTGATCAATCGTCATATACCCTGCTAACAAAACAATAAGAATATCTTGTAATATTTGAATACCTGACATTATTAGTTCCTCCTCGTCTACGCTTTAAAAGGTTCTTCTGGATCAGTTGGCACGTACTGGATTACCAAAGGGACATTTTTCTGTTCCAATATTTGCAAATCACGACGTTCCTCATCATCTAAGGCAACAAACTTCGTAACTGGTTTGCGACCGCTTTCATTAAATAGAATACCAAGATCAACTTTAGGAATTTCGACGCCACCTTCAATAAGCTTAATCAATGTAGCGGGTTCTTTTACTAAAACAAATACCCGTTGATTATCATACTTACCAGCGTTGAAGTTAGTAATAGCTTTTTCCGTATTGATAATAGACATCCCAGTTCCGGCTGGCTTAGACATCCGCATACTTGCTTTAATGGCCTCGTTAGTACTTAATTCATCATCAACCACCATAAACCGTTTAACTTGTAATGCTTGTGCCCATTGATTAACAATTAATCCATGAATCAAACGTTGGTCTACCCGTGCTAAAATTACTGACATAATTAATTCCTCCATTTTTGGTATCGATACCAAATTATTTATTTTAAAAAGAGCATTAGGCTGATGCTCTCTTAATAACCTTTAGCTCAAATACTGTTTCAGTAGACGTTTCTGTGCCACTGATCTGTTTTAACATGACTTCGGCAGCTGCTTGTCCCATTCTTTTAACCGGTTGTTGTACAGTTGATAACGGGATTTTTAGATTCGCAGACATTGGCTGGTCGTCCACGCCCAATACTCCAATGGCACTAGGAACATTAATTTTGCATCGTTCTGCCTCTTGAACAACACCCATGGCAACTTCATCACTCCCCGCAATCAACACATCGGGTCGTACATTCAGTGTCAATATTTGTTGTAATATTTTACGACCATCTTCAAAAGTATGAGCGCCAGTGAATAACCACTGCCGATTGAAACGTAATTGATGCTCATTTAATGAATCTTGAAAACCTGCAAACCGGTCCGAATCAAAATCCTCTCCACGTTCTGTAATCACGATATTCTTACGGCCAGTAGCATAGGCAATTTTACGATACCCTTGATCATATAAAAAACTGGTTGCCATATAAAAACCCTTATATTGATTCGAACGAATAACGGGGACATCTTTTTCTTTTAGATACTCATTAACTAGGACAATCTTTCCATATTTTTGATATGCTCCAATAACTGCCCATGAGTTTTCAATTGAGCAAAGAATCACACCATCAACTTGTTGATTTTTCAATAAATTTAATGCTGTCACCTCTTCTTCTGGTCGACCAAAAGTCTGAACAATCAGCGTACTATAACCTTGCTCATCTAAAACCCGTTCAATAGCATCTACCAAATATGCAAAGAACGGATTCACGATTCGTGGAATTGTAACCGCAATTGTATTCGTTTTAGACCCGCGCAGTTGCCGAGCGGCCGGCCGTGGAACGTAACCCAATTCGGTCATTGCTGCTTTAACAAGATTTCTCTTTTTACTTGATACGTGTGGACTGTTATTGATAACCCGTGAAACTGTTGAGACTGACAAACCCGCTAACTTTGCGACGTCTGAAATCGTTGCCATTTACGCCCTCCTTAATAGAACTACTTTCTTCATTCATCATAATACAAGCTTATATTTTGATTGTCAACATTTTTTGGTATCGTTTTCATATTTTTCTGTTGTATTTATTTAAACGTAAATTTTATCTAAAAATGTCCAAATGCGTTTTCCAGGGATAAAAAATGAGCTTAACAAGATTACCTTGTCAAGCTCATTTTTTCGGTATAATTCCGTATGATTACAGCTTAAATCAATCGCAACTTAATCTTCATTTTTAAACAATGCATCCAACAACTGCCCCGCCACTGGTTGGGCAGTACCAAACATTGGGAACAAGTGCGGATACAAGTACGGCGCCGCATGAATACCCAAGTATACCGTCATTTCAGGATGCTCTGGCACTAATTCGGCATAGAGATTGGGAATCATCACGTCGACCCCAGCGACCGCTAAGTGTAAGTCTGCTACCAACTTTTCCACCGCCTGCACATAGGATTGATGCATATCAGCCGTCGCGTCTAGCACGTCCGCCCCGTTACCAAAAGTCGCATCCTCTCGTAATAAGATCTGAGTTCCCCGGCTGACCACAGAATCTAAGGTCAAGTGATATGAGCCCAGGCGATACCGTTCGATCGTTCCTAACTGTAGCGCTGATTGAGGCCACTTAAAAGCGGTCCCGCGCAACGCTCGACCATTTTTGCGATCAAGTAACGTCTTGACCGTTGAGCGACCATCACCAACAATATTGGCTGGAATTCGTTCGACGATTGCTTGCACACGACCATCGATAACCAAAAAGCGATAACTTGATGCGACTACCACTTCCTCGGCCATTACCGCGGACGTTTGCTCGAATAGTTGCCGGACGACTTGTTCAAACAGTCCGCGTTCGGGCATAATCCGAAAGACAATTACTTTGTGCGACTCATCCGCCGCTTTTAATACGATCCCACCAGCTTGAACGTACCGATCATAATCAGCAATCAACTGATTAGCTGTATGATATGTCTGTGAAGCCGGCACCGGAACCCCGTGCTCAGCCAGAATTTGTTTGGCCGCTGCTTTATGTGTCAGTACGGTCGTTAGCGCCTGTGGATTTAAATCCGTTCCGCTCCCATTCACAACTAATTGCGACCGTCCTAACTTAGTCAATCGTAAAATGTTAGCGTGTGGGTCAACAACGTCCACCTGCACTCCCCGCGTCAAGGCCTGCTGGGCTAGTTGCTGGCTCGATAGATCTAGCGCGGTAAAGCCCGCAAGTTCAAACGGACGTTCATTGCTCGATTCCTGATAGCGTGCAGCCCGTTCGAGTGCCCATGCTAACGGATCGGCTTGCATGGCAATCTGCGCACTCAGCGTCTTCTTTGGATCAGTGACCCGCGACTTCAACTGTTTGAGTAACACGGCATCTTCATTTGGTAGGCCATAGGTTTTAACAAAATCAGCAAGTGCATCTAAAACTTGAACAGCCGGCACGGCCTGAGCACTAGCCGTCGTTGGATTTTCACCCAAAACTTGACGGGTCAATTGGTCAGCTTGAGCGTTGACTTGGGATACCATCTTAGCTGGAAGTGCCGGCATCATTACGAAATAACTCGCCAACAAACGAACAAATGCCACCGCGTTCGCGTCCACCCCGACTGGACTAGTTGGATCGAGATCCAAGCCCCGGTATTCAAGATAATAGACCCCCTGCCGGGCCATCATAGCTAGCTGCCCATTACTCCGAAGCCGAACTGGCCCGTCAAAATCATTGACAGACAACAACTGCTGTTGACGAACAGCCGCCGTCAACTTGGCCACGTAGCGATCAATTGACGTATAGTCTCCCGTCACTTGACTGTAGCGACCATCGGGATGTTGAACACTACTGCGCTGTGGACGACTCGTAGTATCCGTAACGGCTAGGCGTGGTGAAGCGCCAAATAAATACTGAATCAGCCAGTTCATGCGCACCAATCCCTGAGCGACTTTCAGATAAATTGCATTGCGAAAGTCAACATAACTGTGATACTGCTGATGGAAAGTCTCAGTATATAAACGGGTGAATAAAGCTTCATTCAAGCTCATATTCACGTGACTACCAGTCGTCATTAATCGCTGTAACTCATACTTACGAGCTAAGTCGCGACGACGCTGATAGCTGACTTGATCAACATCAGCCAGTGGTACGTTCGTTAGATCATCCGGCAACACAGGCGTACTCGACAGTGGCCAAAGTCGTTCGTCCGCATCGAGTGACCGCCGTGCTGCGGTATTCAAGCCCTTCAGATACGCCATCAATGCAGGAATGTCACGACGCACCGGCGTAGTAAACTTTAAAGCACTTGCGGAAAAGCCCGGACGTAACTGATGATTTTGTTGCGCTGATCCAAACGCTTGCGGGTGTGCTGTCGTCGCTAAGTGACCATGGGCGTCCACCCGGTGCATGGTGACCTCTAGTCCTAAATTAGCCTGATGAACGAGTGGGACTAAGTGATACTGTACAATTGCCTTACCAACGGCATCTAATTCCATAATGATCAATCCTTTATAATTATTTTGTTCGTTAAACTGATTATTCGGTGTCCTTCATTGTAAATGCTATAATAGTTGGGACTAGTTTTGCAAGGAGGGATTTCAAACGATGCAACAACCATTAGCCTACCGGATGCGACCAAAAACGCTGAAAGACGTTGTCGGTCAGCAACAATTGGTCGGCCCAGGCAAGATCATCGCCCGGATGGTCAAAGCCAAACGACTATCATCAATGATTCTATACGGCCCACCAGGTACTGGCAAGACTAGTATCGCGAGCGCCATTGCCGGTTCCACCAAGTATGCTTTTCGAATGCTGAATGCAGCTACCGACAGTAAAAAACAACTTCAAATCGTAGCCGAAGAAGCCAAAATGAGCGGGACGGTCATTCTTCTGCTGGATGAAATCCACCGGTTGGATAAAACTAAACAAGACTTTTTATTGCCTCACTTAGAAAGTGGCCGCATCATTTTGATTGGTGCTACGACCGAAAATCCATATATTAGCATTAATCCAGCCATCCGTAGTCGAACACAGATCTTTCAAGTTTTCCCGCTCACTGACGATGATATTCAGCACGCGGTGGAACGAGCCCTCGCTGACGAAAAAAACGGTCTTGGCAGTTACCACGTTGATTTAGCACCCGCGGCCATGCACCACCTGTGCACCGCTACCAACGGGGATTTGCGCAGTGCCCTCAATGGGTTAGAATTGGCCGTATTATCATCGTCTCCGGCCGATGACGGCACCATCGCCATTTCACAACAAACAATTGAAGAATGCTTGCAAAAGAAAGCCTTATCCGCAGATAAAGATGGTGACGCCCACTACGACGTGATCTCGGCCTTTCAAAAGTCCATACGCGGTTCCGACGTAAACGCTGCATTACACTACTTAGCCCGGCTAGTTGAGGCGGGGGATTTAAAGAGTATTATGCGTCGGCTGATGGTGATTGCCTATGAGGATATTGGATTAGCTAATCCAGCCGCGTGTGCCCACACCGTCGCAGCTGTTCAAGCTGCCGATCAATTGGGATTTCCTGAAGCACGGATTCCGCTAGCTGACGCTGTGATTGAATTAGCCTTATCGCCAAAGTCAAATTCAGGGATCAGTGCCATTGATGCCGCGCTCACAACGGTCCGTGACGGCCATTTCGGTGATATCCCGGCCGACATCAAGGATGCGCATTATCAAGGCGCTGCCAAACTCGGTCATGGTGTTGGATACGATTTTCCACACGATCACCCGGGTGATTGGGTCGCTCAACAGTATTTACCAGATGCCATCAAATCAGCCAAGTATTACGAGCCCAAAACAAATGGCCGCTACGAAACAGCCCTTGCGCAACAATACGAAAAATTATTAAAGGCTAACGAGAGAAATCGCTAACAATACCTTGGTTGTGCTAATAATTGCAACTTTTATTTTTATATGCTAGACTAAGAGTCGAAATTACTAAGGTGTGCGCATTGCTCTAAACAAAGTGTTGCCGAACAATTAATACTACTTTGGGATGTCCGTTAGCTAATTCCATAACATGCCTTATCCTTTGGTAGTTAGCGAATTAGTCAGAACGTCCCACCTGCCTTAAAGCGGGTCAATACTGAAGGGCGATTAACGGCACCACTAGTTTTTCCGGAAGTTTACTTCCGTTGGTCAGGACTTGTTCCTGGCCTTTTTTTGTGGCGTGAAAGCGACCCAAGTTCACAACGTCATTTTACTAACACCGTCCAAAACTCATGGGGAGAATGGTTAATTGGGAAGCCGGTTATACATGACTAATCTCGGCTACTGAAATACAGTCCATCACGCTGGTTTGGGTATTTCTGCAACAATCCGGCACTCCTGAACAATTACTCATCCTCATAAAACCAGCATGACGTGTGTCGCAATCATTTGACGCTAAATTGTGTTGTGTGAACTACTAGTACTAATCGCTTATCTTTAGCTAGCATTGCATTTGTCTTCTCTTCCGGAATCAACTAAAATAAGATTAACATCACCTGTTGGAGGTTCATTTTGATTACATTACTGCTTGTCATATACACGCTCATTGCGGGTTGGCTCAGTTATTATCTGCTGACGCACCAGTCCCGACCATTTCTCTTTTTTGACCCGAACAAAGCGCCGACAATCAAACACGTCGCACGCTATGGTGGCGGCTTAATGTTACTAGTTACCATCGCCTGTTTCGTGACCATCTTTGTTCAAGCGACAATGCTAATTGCCATTGTACTGGCTAGCGGTTCACTGATTATGATGGCAATTGCACTAATTTTAGTGAGTTTCATGCAAATCTCATAGAAAACGCTTTTTATTTTTTGCGAAAACCTT
This sequence comes from Lactiplantibacillus sp. 3062, assembly GCF_055413545.1. Taxonomy (NCBI): domain Bacteria; kingdom Bacillati; phylum Bacillota; class Bacilli; order Lactobacillales; family Lactobacillaceae; genus Lactiplantibacillus; species Lactiplantibacillus sp. 3062. Next base: position 47,115 of record NZ_JBVAYE010000011.1, on the reverse strand, counting down.
TACAATATAGTTATAAAGTAATGAGGGGTGAGAATGATGTTACAACAATACCAACACATTTTAGTTCCTGTTGATGGTTCTTATGAAGCGGAATTAGCATTTAAAAAGGCGGTTGCCGTCGCGAAACGGAACGGACCTAACGCCTCAGTTCACATGGTCCACGTGGTTGATACCCGTGCTTTCCAAAACATTTCTAGTTTTGATACGACCATGGTTGAACAAGTGACCGATACTGCTCAAAAAACGTTGGACAAGTACGTTGCAGAAGCTAAGGCGGACGGCTTAGATAACGTGGATTATTCGATTGAATATGGCGCACCTAAGACGATTATTGCGCGCGACGTTCCTAAGGATATGGGCATCGATTTAATTATGATTGGCGCAACTGGTCTCAACGCGGTTGAACGCTTATTGATCGGGTCAGTCACCGAATATGTCACTCGGATGGCTGTTTGTGACGTTCTCGTTGTCCGGACTGACTTGGAAAATAAGCCAGCTCCTAAACCAAAGAAAAAGTAATCTTTTGATACACGTACAATAAAAATCGGCTCAGTGAAGTTACTTACCTCACTGGCCGATTTTTTACTATTTGCCAAAATCATACCACTTACTGCTCTAAAATTGCCCGGTAAAGCGCCTGACCAAGATCATTCATCGCGACCGTTTGCGCGGTACGTTCCCCACTAGCAGTCATCATCGTCATGATAAAAGTTCCCTGACGATTCTGAACGATGGCCGCATCATTTTGAACACCGTATGCTTGATAGTCCCCAGTTTTGTTATAGATCGTCGCGCGTGTTGGCAGATTTTTGACCAACTTACTGTGATCCGTGTTCGCCTTCAAAATCGTTAACATCGCGTGATCGGCTTTGTTCGAGATCAAACGCAGGTTCGCCAGTCGTTTCAGCACCGTTGCCACATCCCGAACCGAAGTATCGTTATCATGCCCGGCCTTTAGTGCGGCAGTATCCATTAACCGCCGAGCCATTTTTGTATCAGTCAGACCCAACTGTGCAATTTCCGTGTTGACCGCCGAGAAGCCGCCAACACGATCCAACATGATATTAGCAGCCGTATTATCACTCTCCGTAATCATGCGTTTCGTGATTTCAGCATACGTCAACTGGCTTCCAGCTGGTAATGTGTGCAACGTCCCGGTTCCACCAACTTTATCGGCAGCACGCAGGGTATAACGATCCTGCATGCGCCAATTATTTTGATGGACCTGATCAAAGGCAGTGACCATAATAAATAACGTGATCAAACTGCCAGCACGTTGCGCTCGATTATTCAAAACCACGGTCTGGCTACCCGTTAATGGCATCACCGCTACCGAAGTTTGACCAGCCAACCCATTCGTTGCTTGCGCAACCAGATCAGTAACTGTCGTAGTCGGAAATGTCTGTGTTGCCTTCATCGGTGCGTCAGAATCGCTGGCAGCCGGCTTATGCACCTGGCTTTTACCTGCCGACTCGGCAGTTGCCGATGTCGTAGACGACCACAATAGTTGTCCCACGATATAGCCGCCACCCAGCAATAGTAACCCCGCAATTAATACCCCAAGGAGTGTTTGTGGCCTAAAGCGACTCGAAAAAGTTGTCCGCCGTGATTGTTGACGCCGCCGCTGGACTCGGCTTTGCTGATTGACATCACCATTCACTGGCGTTAGACGATGACCACATTTTAGGCAAGTCACGGCATGCGGTGAATTTTGGTAACCACAGTTTTGACAACTCATCTTCACATTTCCCCCGGTATTAAAAATAGGACAGTCAGCGGTGTGCCGTGCCTAATGGGAACCGCAATATCTCCCATTAAGCGCGGCCGTTCACCGCTAACTGTCCTATCACGTTATCTAAGCGTCGTTAGCCACTTGCAAGGGTGCAATATGGTACTCGGCCATTTCTTTCGTGATTTTTTCGGTCAAACTACTGTTATGTGTCACCAGACTTAACGCATACGCCACGTAATAGTGATCATGCGCTGACTGGACATTATTTAAAACAACTTCATTGGCCGCCTTTTGTGCATACAAACGGTCTAATAAATAAAGTGACTGACTCTCCTGAGCCTTCTTGAGTGCCAAGTCGATCAACTCCAAAGCTTCCTCTGGAAAATTGATCTTAGCATACAATTGTGCGGCTGAGGCGTAAATCAAAATTTCATTTTGTAAGTAATCGTCGTCACCCATCGGCATTGCTTGCGCATCCATTGTGTGTAAGGTAGCAACTGCCTGTTTGACAAAAATTTCAGCCTTGTCATAGGCCTGCTTACGTTCATAAGCTAAGCCGGTTCCAAGTGTGGCCAGGATGGCAAACATATCGTGACTAGACTTGACGAACTGATTAAGCAACATCCCAAAGTTAAAGATGGCTTCGTCAGCATTGTCATTGAGCACTAATTGAAGATAGCCCTCATAGTAATAATACTGTTTCTTATCCGTATTACTACGTAACTGCTTCGGACGGATATGCTGGAACACATCCTGAGCCTCTTCCAGTTGTGTATGTCGAATCAAAGTATCAATTTTTTTGAAGGTCCGATATAACTGGTCGTCATTTTCAATAATGACTTCCGATAAACGAATTCCTAATCGATTACAAATTTTCATCATAATCTTCATACTTGGAATTTTACTTTTTTTCTCGATTAGACTAATCGTTGCCTGAGTACAAATCCCATCAGCCAGTTCCTTCTGCGACATGCCCTTCCGCTTTCTGAACTGCCGCACTTTTTCTCCTAATATTCTCATGCTTAACCCCTCTTCATTGATTGCCTTAAACCAAACTCATTTTGTAACTCCCCTTGCTGCCCCCACTAAATGAACAAGGGTATCGTGACACCTAATCAATCCTCGTTAATCCGTTCGAATAATTGAGCACTAACCAATTGGACAATACCAATTACGCATATAATTATATTCACATAACGGAATTTTAGCAAGAAATACGCGTAATTCTTATTTAATATTAAGTTTATACCATGATATCGGCCGAAGGTCATTTATTAATTATCCAGGCTTACAGTTCGTTAACCACCCTAATCAAGGACTTGTTCATTAAAAGTGAGAACTACTGAAAGCGATTTAAAGGGGAGCGAATTAACCTTATTAACAGCAAACATCAATTGTCATGACACCCTCAATTAATCGGTTGACGTGGCTTAATAATTAAGATTAGTTCTCATACTTCTTTCAGTAGTTTATAACCAACTAACTAACCAATTTATCAATTGATAAAAATAATAATGCTTAGATTGACCCTGTAATCTTCGTAGTTGGCCCGGTCGATTTGTGATCAGCCCGTCAGCCCCCATGGCCGTCAGTCGCTGCATTGCAAGCGGCCGATCAACAGTCCAGAAGTAGACGATCCGATGTTGGCGGTGGGCCGCACTGATCTGCTCACGGGTCGCGGTCAGTGCTTGTAAAGAATAAAATCCCGCGACGGAATTAGAAAAATCCGTCAGATAAAACGGCGTTATGAAGCCAACCGGTAGTTGCGCCGCCCGTTGATGTAATCGTTCAATCACACGATAGTCCAAAGAGTGTACCGCCCCTTTTTGTTGTATCAGTCGTTGTGCATAGTTGTCGGCAAAAATCCCCATTAGTTGATCAGCCGTCCCAACTGACTTGATTTCGACTAATAAAGGTTGCTGTAATTTGTGTGCCACCGCAAAGTACTGCTTAAACGTACTCAAGTAGCCTTTTTGACCATGCTCCCGTAGTGGTAATCCACTCAACTTATCAACGGGGTACTCATGAACGGGACCGGGTTGACCCGCTAAAGCTTTCAGCGTTGGATCATGCATGACGACCCAGTGGCGATCCGCTGTCGGCTGGATATCCATTTCGACCATATCAGGCTGAACTTGCTTTACAGTCCTTTTAAGCGCCGCTGTGGTATTTTGGACACCGTCACGACCATTAACACCCCGATGTGCAATAATTGCTAGCGGCGCCGTTGGTGGCGTTCCTAGCCACCAGCCTGCGTAACCACCCAAGACTAGCAAACCGGTCAACGTAAGTAGCCCAGTTTGCCAGTTAGAGTGACCGGCGATTGCTGTTTCTGGCCAAAGGCGCGACCACCATCCCATAAACATTAACCAAGCCAGCAGTTGCAACACAGTCATCATGAAAACTGCAACAAATTGACTGACCAGCTGGCTAACAGCGCCACTAGCCCACACTATGCCACCACCAATGATTGCCATAACGAGCCAGCTAATCAGGAACAGCCACACATTTCGACTTTTTTTAAAGACTGTCCACCAGGAAATCCGCCAACCCGTTCGCCAATAATTACGCCAGCTGGTCGGAGCGGTCAATTGGCGTTGGAGTGCTGGTAACCACTTCCAGTTAATCAGCCAGCCCAACAGCCAAAGTGGTCCCGCCACAGGAAGCCAGTCATAACGCGTATTAAAGATTATATTTTGAACAGTCGCTGGCAATTGTATGCTCGCTTGTAAAGTTGCTAAATAGCCTAACCAACCGAGTGGTAACCACCACACCGCCGTAAACATTAACAGCACCCAGCGATACAAAAATTGACCGGCCTGCCACGACTCATGATTACTACGAGCGACCATGGCTGGTAACCAGGCACTCAAAAGCAACAAGCCTAGCAAGCTGACTACCCCACCGACCAGAATCCCGAGCACCTTAGCGAGTACCGCCAGCAATATGCCGGCCAACCACCAGCAGGCTAGCGGTCCAGCCAGTTGGCGCGCTCCCTGCATCACTAAGTGCCATCCGCGACTTAACAACCTGACCCCTCCTCACAAAAAAAGGCGGCCGTGATGAATCGCTTCATCCCAACCACCACAAAACTCATTACTATCTTATTCCGCGTCTAACGCAACGAAATCATAGTGAATATCAGATTGACGTTTGAATTCATCAAAACCAAGTTGGATCAATTGATCGATCAACGCCGTATAACTAATGCCCGAAACTTCCCATAGCTTTGGATATAAACTAATGTTAGTAAAACCAGGTAACGTATTGATTTCACCCAAGTATGGTTCACCATCTTCAGACACTAAGAAATCAACGCGTGCCATTCCTTTTAGACCAAGCGCTTTAAACGCGTCTAGCGACATCTGTTGAATCCGTTTCGTCAAATCAGCTGGTAATTCGACTGGTAATTCGAACGTCACACCACTCGCATCCACGAACTTATTATTATAGTCGTAGAACGTGTCCGTCTTCGGCACATCAATGGCACCAAGCTTAGATGCCTTAGGATTTTCATTGCCTAAGATCGAGCATTCCACTTCACGCGGATTGTCAATCGATTCTTCAACTAAAATCTTGTAGTCATATTTGAACGCATCGGCCAAACCATCCAAGTATTCTTGTTCATTCTCAGCTTTATGAATCCCAATCGACGATCCTTGATTGGCTGGCTTAATGAATAAATGATCACCCACGTGGACTTGTAAATAAGCGTACGTCATTTGGTCCCGGTTTTCCGGTGTAACCACCACGTACTTGGTGTTTTGAATATGATGATGCGTTAAAATCTGCTTCGTAATATCCTTATCAAAACTAGCTGCCGACGCTAAGACACCACTACCAACATACGGCTTTTTCAATAACTTGAACAGCCCTTGTAAAGTACCATCTTCCCCTAAGTTACCATGAACCACTGGATAGAAGATATCAATATCTTTGGCCAGTGTCAGGTTCTTGATGGGAGCTAATGGATCACTCATGTCCAACTTTGGCATTTCTTCGGCGACGACTTGATCTTCTGGTTCACCATCAAATACGCGCCGAGTTGCAGCATCACTCAAGACAATCCCGTTCTTCGTGATTAAAAACAAGTCAATCTCGTACTTATTCTTGTCCATGGCATCATAAATGTTGTGCGCTGAACGCTTCGAAACATCATGTTCTGAAGAGTTACCACCAAACAACATACCAACATGGATCTTTTTTTGTGTCTCCATAATTTTGTTCATCCTATCAAGGTTTATTTCATACTACGGCTTAGTTAATTCTACAATATCTGAGCACAATTGAAAACATTTTTACAATAAAACGTTGTTTTTTACGCGTCAAATGGCGCAGTCAAGACAATCTTACCCAACATTTGCCCCGTCTCTACGATTGTGTGCGCAGTTCGCAAATTTGCTGCATTAATTCCAGCTAAAGTCCGCTTGGTCGTCGGTACAATCACCCCGGCATCGGCCAGTTGCGCTACCTGTGCCAGAATACTCCCCTGCGTCGCCATCGATGGCAACTGATAGTTAGCCTTCGTAAACATAAACTCCCAAGCAAAATTCAAACTTTTCGGCTTTAGTAACGCCATTGGCAAGGGGTGCTGATTTGTCACTACGGCGACGATCGTGCCAAGTGGCCGGACTAGCGGTGTCACTAATGGCAAGTATTGATCCGTAGAGTGTAATAGTATCGCATGATCGACAGCCTGCAAACCGGCCGCAGCTAATTGCGATCCCAGATCTTGATGGTAATCTAAGACGATATCAGCACCTAACCGCTTAACCCATTCAGTGGTTTCTGGCTTACCAGTCGTCGTAATAACTTGAAGACCCGCCCACTTTGCCAACTGGATGGCCATCGAGCCAACCCCACCAGCACCATTGATGATAAGGACGCTCTGACCAAGATTCGCGTCAGCCGCTGCAGTGAATGGTAATTTTTCAAACAATGCTTCCCAAGCTGTCAGTGTCGTTAGCGGCAGACCAGCTGACTGCGCCGGCGACCACGTTTTCGGGGCACACGCAACTAACCGTTCATCAACCAATTGATACTGAGCATCACTCCCCGGCCGATCGACGGCGCCAGCATAATAAACGACATCATCTGTCATAATCGTTGTCACTGCTTCACCGACCGCCAACACTTTAGCAACGGCATCAAAACCTAGTATTCGCGGCGTTGTCACTGGCGATTGACCTTGCCGCTGCTTCGTATCGATTGGATTGACTGCGGTTGCTAAGACGGCTACTAAGATATCACGGCCACGAGGTTGATTTACATTAATGGTGACATCTTGTAAACTATTCGGATCGCTCACTGGCAACCCTTGCGTTAATCCAACTGCTTTTGCCTGCATTCAAAAGACTTCCTTCCAAAACTAACCTAAAAATTCTAATTCATCATCCAAATAATCTACGACGGCCGTTGGCAGATCATCGTGTAATGCAAGTGCTTCCAATAATCGATTACGATTGAAAATCTGCGTCCATTCAGCTTCACTAGCCGGACGAGTATGCATCATCAACTGCTGATGCCAGTCCTTCATCGCAGTTAACAAATAATCACAATAAAGCTCATGTTTGTTTGTAATCAAGGTCAAATAAGTCGATAGTCGTTCTGGCTCGCCAAAAATCAACGGCGTTGTTAACTTTTGATAACGAGCAATCAATGCGGCCAACAGTAATAATTTATCCGCACGTGCGAGTTGAGACTCATCTGCCAGTTCATCTAAGATATTGCCAATATGCGTGTACGCATGCGCCCAACCGGTGGTGCCCACAAACCCCCGAGTATCCTTTTCGAGTAAAATGTAGACTGTCATTTGCTCAACAACTAGATCCAGCCGCGCGGGTGTCATAAACTTGAGACCCGCATGGTCCGCATACAAGAGCACTGACAGTAATAGTATCGCAAATGACCGCTGATAAATGGCATCATTTTGCGGCTCATCGATGTGTGCAAATAACATCTGATCTTGAATCAACTGATCAAAAATATCGCCCAACTGTTCCGGTGTGAGTACCTGCTGCTGTAATGCCTCGTTTAACAAATAGTAGACGCCTTGATCACGAACCAGCGGATTCAGCGAACCAACGTGTGCCATCAATAATTTGATTTGATCGTCGCTCATCGCGGTCAACGTGCCTTTCTTCAACTGCTCATGAAGTGTTGCAATCAGTGGAAGCACCTCTTCGTCGCTCGGAATCGTTACCGTGGTTGTCACGGTACTCGGTAACTGCTTAATCAGCGTTGCCATTCGACTGGGCAGTGACTGATAGATTTGTCCCGCTCGAAGTTGTTGTCTTAACTTTAACACTGCATCCTTAACCTGCATCAATTTCTCTGCTTGCATAATGACCTCGTAATCTCGAATTTACCTTCTATTTTAGCATGTCAGCGCCTGTCTGCCCAAAAGAACCATTCAATCATAAAACGTGACCTAATTATAGACGTCACGAAGCCAACCTGAGCCAATACCCAAGTCCACACCGCACACCCTGATTAGGCCACGTTTAATGACAAGATGTTTCAATCCATGTTTAGAAAAAGCTTATGCTTGCGGTAAAACGTCCACTTGCGACTTGATAAACTTCGCTGACGCTGCTAACGACGCTCGTTCATCAGTGGTCAGATCTAGTTGAATTAATGATTCAATCCCGTTTTTACCAATCACAGCAGGCATGCCAACGTATGTCCCATATTGCGGATCAAAAGCTGAAACTGGGCAAGCCAGTTGTGCATCCGCACTGACAGCTTCTGCCAATCGGACACCACAAGTAGCAATCGCAAAGTTTGTATAATGCTTACCCGCCATGACTGCAAATGCCCCTTGCCTTGCATCTTCTTCAAGTTGATCAAGGTTCAGACCTGGGAAATTTTTGATAGGCTGCCCATTGACGCTAACCGTTGACCAAGCTACAAATTGTGAGTTGCCGTGTTCGCCATATACGTACCCCGCAACATTTTTACCATTCGTACCAGCTGCTTGTCCGACATACTTTTGCATCCGCGCCGTATCTAAGAAGGTCCCCGTACCAAAAACCCGTTGCCGTGGAAAACCTGTCATTCGTTGTAAATAATCCGTCATGACGTCACACGGATTCATAATATCGATCAAAATACCCTTGAAGCCAGATGCCACAATCTTGGGCGCGATCTCCCGTACAATCGCTTGGTTTAAATCATACTCACCAAAGCGACCCTTGGAACTATTCATATCAATGGCACCAATATTGCCAGAAGCCACGATCAACACTTCGGCATCGGCCAAAGCTGAATAATCGTTTAAAATAATCTTAGTGGTTGAGCTTAGACGAGGTGACGCGTCGTCTAAATCGAGTTTTTGCGCCTTGGCCAAGGCCTCATTCTTATCGATTAAAACTAATTCATCAACGGTTCCTTGTTGAACCAACGTATAAGCCACTGTCGCACCGACTTGGCCTAACCCGATCACACCATATTTACGCATGCTGCAAACCCCAATCTGTAGTTTATTTAACTTGGTTAGCGTACCTTGCAACCGCTATAAAGTCAAGCAGGACGCTGTCTCATAAGAATTTAATCAATAGTACTACTTAGATAATATCAAACGTGCATTTTCATTAACCCGCTTCGGAAAGTTACCGTAGTCAAACTCCGTGAAAAAAGCTAGCCTCAGGGAATCCCTGAAGCTAGCTCAATCAATCAATATTCTGATTTAAGATGGTCCGTTTAGTCGGCCGAAACTGGCAGGATGGCACCCTTGTACTTCTTTTCAATCCATTTCTGGGTGCTCTTAGAACGTAAAGCTTTCATTAGTTTCTTAATAGCTGGCTTGTTCTTATCACCCTTACGAACAGCCACAATGTTGGCATATGGTGAATCTGATTTTTCAAGTGCAATCGCATCCTTCTTAGGATTCAACCCAGCTTGAACCGCGTAGTTCGCGTTAATAACGACCGCGTCACCCTCGTTATTTTTGTAGAATGTTGGCATTAACTTAGCTTCGTATGAATGTTTAAACTTCAAATGACGTTTGTTGGTCTTAATGTCATTAAAAGTTGCTGAAGTTAAATCTGTCCCTTTTTTCAAAGTAATTAAACCCGCATCCTTAAATAACGTCAGGACCCGACCATAGTCAGCCACGTTGCTGCTGACCAGAACGGTTGCGCCGTCTTTCAAGTCTTTTAGACTCTTAACTTTCTTGGAATAAACACCGATTGGTTCCAAGTGAACCTTCCCCGCTGATACGAGGCTCCCATTATTTTCCTTATTCCAGTTATCCAAGAATGGGATGTGTTGGAAGTAGTTGGCATCTAATTCTGTCGAAGCCAATGCCTTATTAGGTAAGACGTAATCTTGAAAGACTTTGATCTTCAAGTTAACGCCTTCCTTTTTCAATTCTGGCTGCACGTGCTTCAAGATTTGTGCGTGTGGCACTGAAGAAGCCCCTACAGTAATGGTTGTTGTCTTTGTTGACGATGACTTCCCACAACCGACTAACAAAATTGCCGTTGCCGCAACTGCTAATAATCCTAGAATTCCCTTTTTTTTCATAATTCCGTTTCCTCCTATACGAACTTTAATTAACCCGTTTATCAATATGCCGAACTGCAATATCCCCGATAAATTGGAAGATAAACACGATAATCACAATGATTACCGTCGCCACTAATGTGATGGCGTTGTTATTGGACTGAAACCCGTCTTGGTAGGCCAAATTACCCAGACCACCAGCACCAATGGCTCCTGCCATCGCGGTGTAGCCAATTAATGAAATCGTCGTGACCGTGATTCCAGAAACTAATGCCGGCATGCTTTCTGGCAATAGGACCTTTCGAATAATCTGCCACCGGGTCGCCCCCATTGATTCAGCGGCCTCAATCACTCCATGATCCAATTCATGGAAGGCCAATTCAACCATCCGCGCATAGAATGGCGCAGCAGAAATAATCAGTGATGGTAAGGCCGCGCGCGGTCCGATAATCGTTCCAACTAACTTAGACGTTACCGGCAATAATAGCACGATCAAAATAATGAAAGGAATCGACCGGAAAACGTTGACGAACAGCGCAACAATCCAATTCAAGGCCTTAGCCAGCGGATTCTGACTCCCCGCCGTCTCATAAAGTAACAGACCTAAGGCGATTCCGAGAATGGCAACTACGACCATCGACACAATCGTCAACCAAATTGTTTCCCACGTGGCCGACATCATGCTACCCCAATCGACATTTGCAAATTTAAAATATGAATCTAATCCTTGATCATTCACGGTTCAAGACCTCCGTTTCCACCCGCATCGTTTGTAGGTACGCTAGAGCGCCCTTAATCTGTTCCTGATCACCCGTTAGTTGTAAGTACAGCGAACCAATCGCCCCTTCTTGGGTTTGGTGAATCCCACCCTCAATAATATTTAAATCTAACGGATACTTCTTCAACATCTCTGAAACAATCGGTAGCTGGGCTTGATCGCCATGGAACGTCAGTTGTACGATGGTTCCCTTTGGATATTTCGCCAGCAGCTGGTCCACGACCACCGTTGTGTCATTCAGCGACGGCGTGACCTCTTCATTAACAAACCGCTTAGTCACAGCCTGCTGTGGTCGCTTGAAGACTTCAAGTACTGGTCCTTGTTCGATGATTTTACCAGCTTCCATCACCGCGACATGATCAGCAATCTTGCGAATCACGTGCATCTCATGCGTAATCAATACGATCGTCAAATGGAGCTTCTGGTTGATCGATAACAACAGATCCAACACTTCATCAGTTGTCTGCGGGTCTAGGGCACTAGTGGCTTCATCAGAAAGTAAAATCTGAGGATCATTCGCAAGTGCCCGGGCAATCCCGACCCGTTGCTTCTGACCACCTGATAATTCTGACGGATAAGCCGTTTCCCGACCGGCCAACCCAACCAAGTCTGCTAAGTGTTCGGCTTTCTTACGGGCATCCACCTTGGACAGACCAGCAATTTCAAGTGGAAACATAATGTTCTCCAAAACGGTCCGCGACCATAATAGATTAAAATGTTGAAAAATCATGCCGATCTTTTGACGTTGGGCGCGTAACTTGGCCCCGCTCAACGTTGTAATATTGACATCATCAATCACAACTGACCCACTAGTGGGTGTCTCTAAGCCATTCAGCATCCGTACCAGAGTACTTTTACCAGCACCCGAATAGCCAACAATGCCATAAATGTGACCATCTTCGATTTTTAAATTAACATCTTGAACGGCGTGAACCGCCCCTTGCTTAGCATCAAAGGTTTTCGTCACATCTTTAAATTCAATCAAGTCAATTCCTCCTTACGCATCAAAAAAAGCTCCTCATCCCAGACAATTACGACAATAATCATCAATAGGACGAGAAGCTTAGCCTCGTGGTACCACCCATCTTCACAACTAGCTCACGCCAGTTGTCTCAAGAGTTACTTTGAACTCCGCATGATAATGGGTGCGACCCAAGCTTAGCTTGCGACTGCTCACTAAACTTCATTACTTCAAGACCATCTTCAGCTTCACGATTAATCCCCTTTCACCAATCAGGGACTCTCTAAGTAATCATAACCGCGTACTCATCTTTTCAAAATGATAACTTTTTTAATCAATTGTTAATGTAACGAGTATACCGAGCCTGTTTCTAATTGTCAAGGCCTGGCAATTAGTCCACGTCGATTAACCAAGCAACGCCGTCTTCAACGCTATTTAACGCATCGAAGTTCTCACTCAACGCCGGGTTGACCGCAACCACGGTCCCATTGATTGGACAGTTGAATTCAGAAACGGCTTTGGTCGCTTCAACGCTCAGAAAAGCGCTGTTCTGACTGACCTTGTCACCGATAGCTGGTAACTCAGCATATTTCACTTCACCAAGAGCCTCATGGGCGGCCTTAGTTAAACCTAACCGCGTATGTCCATCAACGTCTTTTGTCCAAAAATAAGCTGCATCTTCACTCATACTAAACACCATACCTTTACAATAATTTTACTATTCAAACCGGTCGTTACGACTGAACATGTAGGACTTGTAATGATATCGCATCGACATCATTAAACCTATCCCAGCCATATTGGCAATCAACGCCGAACCCCCTTGACTAATAAACGGCAAGGGAATCCCAGTCATTGGTAACAGTCCGATACTCATCCCAATATTTTCGAACACGTGGAAGAGAATCATCATAATGACCCCGGTTGAAATGTAAGCGTAGAATTCGTTCTTCGTATCAAACGTCACTCGGATCATCTGGTAAATCAATAAGAAATACAATAAAATGACCACGGCACAACCGATAAAGCCAAAGTTTTCACCAATTACCGAGAAAATCATATCAGATTCACGCACAGGAACAGTCACGTGGGAAACGTTAAATCCCCGCCCAGTAATCTGACCTGAACCAATCGCTTTCATACTCTGCCAAACTTGATAAGCATTGTTAGACGTGTCCGTCGACGGATTCAACCACGTATCGATCCGCGCAAATTGGTATTGCTTAAAACCGATAGCTTCCAAAATATGGCGACCACTCTGCGAGATCACGAGATATAACGCAGTCCCCGCAATCGCCGCCACAATGGCAAACGTCGGTGCCAATAATCGCCACGAAATCCCAGAAACTAAGATAACGCCCCCAAGAATCGCGAAGAACACCAGCATCGTCCCAAAGTCATTCTGTAACTTCAAAAGGATAGCAACTGGCACCATGTACGCAATTAACTTCCCAATGAGTTGCCAATCGCTCGCCATCGTATGTGTTGGGTGCTCCGTGTTATGCATTGTCACGACTCGTCCAAGCATCAAGATGAAGGCGGGCTTCATGACTTCAGACGGTTGCAACGTCAAGGAACCAACTGCGAACCAACTTTTAGCCCCAGTGCTCGCAAACAGTGATCTACTGTACAAGACCAAAACGGCCGCAAGCAGGAAGATCCCAAACCAATAGGCAATCGGTGCCACTCGCCATAACTGTTCCGAATCAAATTGCATCACAATTACGGCAATCGCGGTCCCAATCACGAACCACATGACTTGAGAAATCACCTGCTTCGTGACGTTTACTGAACTAGAGTCGTGCACTGCGGCGACATAAATCGACGCCAGCCCGATCAATCCTAGCATCATCACTGAAAATATGATACCCCAGTCAATTCTTGAATCCTCGTCTTGACTGCGGAGTCTAGATTCTTCTGCCACAAATAACGCTCCTAACCTGTTGGGATTAGCCCACCGCACGCGTCAGACTAACCCTATTCACAATATCATTTTGTACTTTAAGATAGTTTTTATTATACAACAACCTGGTGCCGAATTCTCGGAACCAGGTTGAAGGTTTACTAAAAATTAGCCTTTGTGTAGATGGTAAGCCGACAAGATCTCTTGCAGACTCTCATCAAAAGATTTGGTATGCGCAAATGGTTGGTTGTCACTAACCATTTCAGCTTCAAATCGTTCACCGACTTGAGTCACTTGTCCAATCACTTGTTTACCGATCAAAACTTCGGTAACTGGTTGACCGTTGACCTTAGTTTCGTTTAAAGTGACCGAAATCGCCTTATCTTTTCTTGCCACGGTGGTCTTCCTCCTTGTATTGCGGATTACGACGCAATGAAAAATGGGCTGGTACCGGATCAAAGCCGCCCTTAACTAAGGGCTGACAACGTAAGATACGTGCAACTCCCATTAGAACGCCTTTAACTGCGCCAAACCGATCGATCGCTTCTAACGTGTAATTAGAACAGGTTGGATAATAGCGACAATGAGCCGGACTAAACGCAGAAAAGGCCCGCTGATAAAAGCGGATGCCTTTCATTAATAACCGTCGCATCGTAATTTATTTCTTGTTCTTAGCAGTTTTCTGCATATGTTCAAGTAAAATTCCAGCCCCCTGAGCAACGTTGTTCAATGGGTGTTCGGCAACCATTACGGGCACCTTTAAGTTTTCACTGATCAATTGATCGAGGCCACTCAACAGTGCGCCACCACCAGTCAACGTAATTCCACGGTCAATAATATCGGCCGCAATTTCTGGTGGTAAAGTTTCCATCACGTGATGGGCCGTGCTAACGATCTGCATCAGCGTTTCGTGAATAGCTTCTTCAACTTGATTGGAGTCAATGTCAATTGAGCGCGGCATCCCCGTCACAGTATCTCGACCACGAACTTGGGTGACCTTATCATCATCGCCGTCCTGCTTGAAAACTTGTGCGATTTGAATCTTAACTTGTTCTGCACTGCGTTCACCGATCAACAAGTGATGTTGATCTTTGACGTAGTTCACGATGTCCTGATTCATCCGGTCGCCGGCCATTCGTAACGAACTACTTGCCACAATGTCACCTAATGATAGGACAGCGATATCACTAGTCCCACCACCAATGTCAATGACCATATTCCCACGTGGTTGGAAAATATCCATCCCTGCGCCAATAGCCGCCACTTTTGGTTCAACTTCCAAGTAAACCTTGTTACCGCCAGATTTTTCAGCAGCTTGCAAGATTGCCTTGCGTTCAATTTCAGTAGTGTTCGTTGGGGTACAGATCATGATACTTGGCCGCGACATAATGCCACGGACATTTAATTTTTTAATAAAATAGGACAGCATTTCTTCGGTGACATCAAAATCCGAAATTACTCCGTCTTTTAATGGTCGAATTGCCCGAATGTTACTAGGCGTCTTTCCAACCATTTGGTAGGCTTCGGACCCGACTGCCAACACTTGATTCGTGTTCGTATCGATAGCGACCACGGATGGTTCGTTAAGGACGATGCCCTTACCCGATACGTAAATTAAAACATTGGCAGTACCTAAGTCAATACCAATATCTAAAGCCATGTTTTTGCTCCTCTCAAACATACAATTATACGACTAATCATTATACCATACTCTACAGTTGATGAGAACTGACGGCTGTCCTAGCCACTCGTTCATTTGTCACTACCAATCAATTGGCTGTGCCTAATCATCCTGTCGTTTCGACCACTCATCGACCGTCAGCGAATAAATTGCTTCATCACGATATTGACCATTTAACAAGATATTTTCTGGCAGGGTCGCATCCAAATGATATTGGCGTCGCTCAGCAACAGCCCGACTTGCCTGGTTGGCAACGTCTGCACCTAAGATGACCTTGTGCAGATCAAGCTCCGTAAAAGCAATTTCTTCTAATCGTTCGAGCGCTTTAGTCATGACGCCACGACCAGTATATTTCTGGCCCAGCCAGTAGCCAATCTCACCGTTGTGATTAATGGCACTAATATTATGCAAGTCTAGCATCCCAGCGACTTCGCCATCCACAATGATGGTGGTGATAAACACCTGTCCATGAGCCTGCTTGGTCAACATTGATTCGATAAAATGACGCTCGTCTTGCACGGTCGCCGTCGCATCAACCCACGGCATCCATAACTTCAAATGGTCGCGATTATGATCAACTAAGTCGAAAAGCGGCTCCGCGTCAGCCACTTCAGTTGGTTTCAATGAAATGTGTTTGTCGATAATATTAATAAACATAAGCTGTCCTCCTGAATGTTGGCGCCGGGTTACCCCGCTTCGCCACAAAAAAGCCTTCAAAAACGAGTTTATCGCACTTTGAAGGTTTTGTAAGCATTTATTTCGATTTATTCCGCAGCTTCGTTCGCAAAATCAGGATTCAACGCATAAACGGTGCCATCGGGAACATCAACTCGTTTAATCTCAGCACCTAATTTAGCCAGCTTACCATGGAAGTTAAAGTAGCCCCGATCAAGATACTTCAAATTAGTCACTTCAGTGTAACCCCGACTGACCAGTCCAGCGATTACTAACGCTGCAGCTGCCCGAAGATCCGTCGCAGTGACCTGGGCCCCGTTAAAGTCAGTGGGACCATACATAATGACGGAGCGCCCTTCAACTTTGAAGTCGGCGTTCATTCGCCGTAACTCATCAAGATGCATGAAGCGATTCTCAAAAACCGTTTCAGTTAATAAACTAGTGCCCTGCGCACACAACTGCAAAATTGTCATTTGTGGTTGCATATCCGTTGGGAAACCCGGATGGGGCATCGTCTTAACGGAGGTTGGCTTCAAGATTTCTGGACCAATGACCCGAATACCAGCCGGTTCTTCCGTTACTGTGACGCCCATCTCACGCATCTTCGAGATCAATGGCTTATTATGTTCGGCAATAGCATCCTCAACCAAGACGTTTCCCTGAGTCACCGCAGCAGCGACCATGAATGTCCCAGCTTCAATCCGATCCTGAACGATACTATGGTCACAGCCATGCATCGCTTTAACCCCTTCAATGCGGATCGTTTCAGTACCGGCCCCGGTAACCTTAGCACCCATCTGATTCAAATAGTTCGCTAGGTCCACAATTTCAGGTTCACGAGCGACGTTTTCCATCGTCGTGATGCCATCTGCAAGTGTTGCCGCCATCATTATGTTCTGCGTTGCCCCAACACTTGGAAAATCTAAGTAAATGGCCGCTCCGTGTAACTGGTTCGCGGTTGCTTCAACATAGCCATCGTGGCGTTCGATTTCAGCACCAAGCGCGTTCAGCCCCTTTAAGTGTAAATCGATTGGTCGTGAACCAATCGCACAGCCACCTGGCATCGCGACTTTCGCATGGCCTAATCGTGCTAATAGTGGTCCCATGACCACGATTGAAGCACGCATTTTGGATACGTATTGAAATGGTGCTTCGGATGATAATTGACGACTAGCGTCAATATCAATTGTTTTATTAATTTCATCAAAATCAATTTTAGTATTCAAAAATTTCAAGACGTTGTTCATTGTAAAAACGTCTGATAACACTGGTACATTTGATAAATGTGTCTGACCAGAACTAGCCAACAAGCTTGCGGCTAAGATTGGTAACACGGCATTTTTAGCGCCCTCAATATGGACATTTCCTGTCAAACGTTGACCGCCATGAACTACAATTTCCTCCATGGATAAACCCTCCATCACTAAACGATAATCAACAAACAAGTTACGTGAGATTTCGGATTGCGTAAAAAGCACACTTACTAAAAGAACCCGATTGGATCAGATGCCTCGCACCTGCCCAAATTCCACTGTTCACCGCTGTACTAAGCAAATCGGCAACGCGCGGTGTGCAATCCAAACACCAGCTCAACCATCAAAACAACCTGGACACACCATGGCAACGTGCCAATAGCAGCATGCAGGTTCAAATCGGTTCCTAATCATCATACCATAGAACACTAGTGGATAAATATTACATTTTACATTTTCGTTACAATTTCAACACAAATATTAAATACTTATGATTAGTTAACTAATTAGAAGTCCGTCGTGCAATTATTTGACAAGCCATACCCATATTGATTAGCAGTATCGTTCGTTTGTAATCGTTTTCTTTATTGTAATCTCACTATAAGTTGCATTCTACCATTCCACTTATCGCAATGCCCCTAATACGCTCAATCGATTAGTAAAATCTAGTTCACGAACATCCGCGCCGACTGGACAAAACATTTCAACGTCGCGACAAAATTGGCCGCTGAAACGTTTAAGTTCGCTGTAAACTTAGTTGTTCATGTTTCCTATGCCGACCTTTGGAATTGCTGCCAATTGTCGGAACGTGATGATCACCCATTTAAGTCGCGATCCACGTCTTAATTACTGCTCTGCCAGATACTGATGCAATATTGGCGAAAAATATTCGAATCAGACCGATTCTTCTAGTTAACAACGCGATATCGCCATTAGTAAGCCAGTGCTTGGCCCTTGATCAACCCACGGTTCCAATCGGCTTTGAACCGTGCAAGCTTAAAACTGGACAGTAACGGGTACGACTCACCGCGGTAAGTTTGACTAACTTGTGCATCGCGGCTTAACTGAACCGCACAAAAAAAGCACCCGCAAATAATTGCAGATGCTTTTCAGAATTTTAAGTTGTTAATGCCGAGCAACATTCAAACGGTTCATGGCACGCCGCAAAGCGACTTGGGCCCGCGCCAACTCAGCATCATCGTGCTTTTGTTGGGCATTTTGAATCCGTGTTTCAGCGCGTTTCCGTGCATTTTCAGCTCGAGCAACGTCAATGTCATTCTGACGTTCAGCACTATCGGCAACAATCGTTGCCGTATTATTACTGAACTCAACAAAACCACCATTAACGGCAATTTCGTCATCTTCCTGATCACTTTCAAGTTGCTTGATCCGAACCTCATCGATTGCAAGCGATGCAATCACAGGAATATGGTTCGGCAAAATTCCGAGTTCGCCGTCAATCGTTCGCACGATCAACATTGGCGTCTTATTCTCATAGACCTGACCGTCTGGAGTTACGATGCTAACGGTTAATGATTTTGCATTGTCAGCCATGTAAACCCCTCCTAATCAGTTACCATCGATTTCGCTTTTTCGACCACGTCGTCGATCTTACCAACTTGACGGAATGCGTCTTCTGGTAGGTCATCATATTTACCTTCAAGAATTTCTTTGAAGCCCTTGATGGTATCGTTGATTGGCACATACGAACCAGGTTGGCCCGTAAAGTTTTCGGCAACGAAGAAGTTTTGTGACAAGAAGAATTGAATACGCCGTGCACGCGCAACAGTTGTCTTTTCTTCGTCAGATAATTCATCCATCCCTAAAATCGAGATAATATCTTGCAATTCACGATAACGTTGCAAGACCCGTTGAACTTCCGTTGCAACTTGATAATGTTCTTCGCCCACGATTGATGGGTCCAGAGCGATTGAAGAAGAAGCTAATGGGTCAACGGCTGGGTAGATCCCTTGTTCCGTCAAAGAACGTTCCAAGTTGGTCGTCGCATCCAAATGGGCGAAAGTCGTTGCAGGTGCCGGGTCGGTATAATCATCGGCAGGTACATAAACGGCTTGAATCGAAGTAACTGACCCCTTCTTGGTAGAAGTGATCCGTTCTTGTAATTGACCCATTTCAGTGGCTAAGGTTGGTTGGTAACCAACGGCTGAAGGAATCCGACCAAGTAAGGCGGAAACTTCAGAACCAGCTTGCGTGAACCGGAAGATATTGTCGATGAATAACAACACGTCTTGACCTTGAACATCACGGAAGTATTCCGCAATCGTCAAACCGGTCAAGGCCACCCGCATCCGGGCACCAGGTGGTTCGTTCATTTGACCATAAACCATGGCGGTATTCTTCAAAACGCCGGAAGCCTTCATTTCGAAGTAAAGGTCATTCCCTTCACGCGTCCGTTCACCAACACCGGTAAACACGGAAATCCCGTTATGTTCTTGGGCAATGTTATGAATTAATTCCTGGATTAAAACAGTTTTACCAACACCGGCACCACCGAACAACCCAATCTTACCACCACGAACATAAGGTGCTAAGAGGTCAATAACTTTAATTCCAGTTTCCAATACTTCAGTACTGGTCGTTAATTCATCATATTTAGGCGCATCCCGATGAATCGGGTTACGTTCTGCGTCTGGACCGAATTCTGGACCACCATCAATGGTTTCCCCTAAAACGTTGAAGACCCGGCCTAACGTCTCTTTACCAACGGGAACAGTAATTGAAGAACCAGTGTCTTCAACTGTCATTCCCCGGCGCAAGCCATCCGTACCATCCATCGCGACGGTCCGAACAACCCCATCACCTAATTCCAACGATACTTCCACCGTTAAAGTGTCATCGTTGTCCTTTTGAATGATCAAGGCGTTATTAATATCGGGTAACTTATCGTTTAGAGAGAATTCAACGTCAACAACGGGTCCAATAACTTGTACAACTTTACCTGTACTCATTAGTCGTTAATTCCTCCCACTTCGTTATTCTTGCGCAACCAAACCACCAGTGATTTCAGTGATTTCAGTGGTAATAGCAGCTTGACGTGCGCGGTTATATTTCAGATTTAATTTATCGATTAAATCGCCAGCGTTATCTGATGCAGCCTTCATCGCGGTTGACGACGAAGCATGTTCAGCAGTCTTGGCATCCAAGATTGCACCATAAACCAAGCTTTCAGCATATTGTGGCAACACGGCCGACAAAATGGCTTCTTCTGACGGTTCCATTTCATACTCGGGACCGACATCTACCCGGCTATCCTTGGCTTTACGATTATCTGACTCACTTTGTTCAAAGGTCTCTTCGGAGATCGGTAACATCTTAACGGCCCGAAAACCAGAAGAGAGCCGATTAATAAAGTGGTTGTAGAAGACGTAAAGTTCATCAAAGACTTCGTTGTGGTACATTGATGTGACTGTCTTAACGATTTCACGAACCTCTTTAAAAGTTGGGACATCAGAGACGCCGCGGTACTCATAAGCCACGTTTAACCCGTTCTTTTTATAGAAATCCGCACCAGTGCCACCAACCGCCAAAACGACTGCGTTATCGGCATCAACCTTGTGCGTCCGCATGAAATCGTTAGTCTGTTTCAACACGTTACTGTTGTAACTACCAACGAGGCCACGGTCCGAAGTGATTACCAATAAACCAGTCTTTTTAACGGGGCGTTGCGCGAGCAATTCACTAACTGAAATCGTATTCGAATTACTGTTAGCAACACCGGCACTTGCTGACATCAGATGAGCTTTGGCAAGATGTGAAACGATGCTTTCAACTTTAGAAGCGTACACCTGATACGTGCTGGTATGCTTTTGAATCTGGTTCAATTTTGAAGTTGAGACCATTTGCATTGCCGACGTAATTTGATGAGTCTTCTTTGTTGAGTCAATTCGGCGCTTGACATCCATTAATGATTCTGCCATGCACTACTCACCATCCTTTTCAGCCATAACTACTTCGCAGCGGCAGCGGTTGGCTGGAATTGTTCTGCAAACGCATCTAAGGCCCCATTCATCTTATCAGCTTCTGGTAACTTCTTGGTTGCCAAAATCGTATCAAAGAGGTCCTGATGACTAGCATGAATAAATTCAAACAATTCACTTTGGTAACGGGCAATATCATCAACTGCCACTTTATCCAAATAACCGTTGGTCAAAGCATATAAAATCATTACTTGTTCTTCGACCTTCAATGGTGAATGAACAGGTTGTTTTAAGACTTCAACGATCCGTTGCCCACGATTTAATTTTGCTTGGGTTGCAGCATCCAAGTCAGAACCGAATTGTGAGAAGGATTCCAATTCACGATAAGAAGCCAAGTCAAGACGCAAGGTCCCAGCAACGGACTTCATCGCTTTAATTTGCGCATCCCCACCAACCCGGGAAACAGAGGCCCCGGCATCAATCGCTGGCCGCACACCTGAATAGAATGAATCACTATCCAAGAAGATTTGCCCATCGGTGATTGAAATAACGTTAGTTGGAATATAAGCCGAAATATCCCCAGCTTGCGTTTCGATAATTGGTAAGGCCGTCATTGAACCGCCACCCAATTCATCGCTCAACTTGGCAGCCCGTTCGAGTAACCGTGAGTGCAAGTAGAAGACATCCCCAGGATAAGCTTCACGACCTGGAGGACGACGGAGGATCAAGGAAAGTTCACGGTAAGCCGTTGCTTGCTTTGAAAGGTCATCATAGACGATCAAAACGTGCTTGCCGTTCATCATAAATTCTTCACCCATCGCTGCCCCAGCATAAGGAGCTAAGTACAGTAATGGCGCTGGTTCAGCAGGTCCGGCAGTTACAACTATTGTGTAGTCCATCGCACCTAACTTCTTCAACGTTTCAACTTGGGCCCGTACAGTTGAGTCCTTTTGACCGATTGCAACGTAGACACAAATCATGTCTTGGTCCTTTTGGTTCAAAATGGCATCAATGGCAACGGACGTCTTCCCAGTCTTACGGTCACCGATAATCAATTCACGTTGGCCCCGACCAATTGGAACTAAGGCATCAATGGCCTTGATCCCAGTTTGAAGTGGTTCGCTAACTGATTGCCGTTGCATAATACCAGGAGCTTTATGTTCGATTGGCCGCGTATTCGTGGTCTTAATCTCACCTAAACCGTCAACTGGTTGACCTAATGGGTTAACGACCCGGCCAATCATGGCGTCACCGACTGGAACTTCCATGATGCGGCCAGTCCGCTTAACAGTATCGCCTTCACGAATACCATCAAAATCCCCTAAAACAACGATACCAACATCGTTGCTTTCGAGGTTTTGTACCATCCCGTAAACTCCGTTACTGAATTCGAGTAATTCACCTTGTAAGGCGTTGTCGAGTCCGTGAGCACGGGCGATCCCATCACCAACGTAGGTGACAGTACCGGTTTCAGCAACTGAGAGCTCAGTTTGATAACTTTCTAATTGTTGTTTGATTAGAGCACTGATTTCTTCAGATTTAATGCTCATAAAAGTTTCACCTCTTCGTAAACTAATTGTTGATGAGTGCTCGTCTTAAATTCGTTAGTTGTAACGCAACGCTACCATCAAACGTTTGATTATTTGACTTCACAATTACACCGCCAATGATTGCTTCATCGACTTTACGTGACAAAACAACCTGATTGGCACCAACGCGTTTGGCGAATGCCTTTGCGATTGCATCAGCTTGCTCATCTGACAACTTGACCGCAGACGTTACTTCGGCATGCACTATTTTGCGACTCTCATCGAAACGTGCTTCAAACGCGTCAACAATGCCAACTAAGTTCGACATGCGGCCGTAATCATACAACATTTGAATAAAGTTTTTAATGTATTCTGAAGCGTGGTCAGTCAAAGTTGACAACGTTGTCTGTTTTTGATCAACCGGAAGCAATGATCCTGAGAGGACCTCTGCCAATTGCGGGTTGTCGACAAAGACTTGCCGTAATTGCTTTAACTCGGCCAGGAATGCTTCGGTCTGATCTTTTTCAACTGCAAGTTCAAAGAGTGCCTTTGAATAACGACTTGCAATTGTAAGATTATCAAGACTCATGCTTTCCCAACCCTTCAATATACGAATTAATTAATGCCTGTTGGCCTTCCGGATCCAATTGCTTCTTAATAATCTTCGTAGCAATCGCAACCGAAATGTCAGCGACGTCTGATTGGACGTTCTTCAAGGCATCTTGACGCTCCTGTTCAATATCCTTACGCGCATTTTGTTTATACTGCGTTGCTTCGTTTTGCGCATCGGCAACGATACTTGACCGTTGCTTTTCGCCACTCTTTTTCGCGTCAGCGACAATTTCACTCGCTTCAGCGCGAGAGTGTGATAGCGCATCACGCCGTTGATCAGCTAAGTCACTCGCTTCTTGCCGTGACTTTTGTGCTGAATCAATGTCGTTCGCAATCTTGTCAGCTCGATCAGCCATCATTTTTGTGATGGGCTTCCAAGCAACAACAGAGATCAATGCCATCAAAACAATAAAGCTAATCCCGATAAACAACATATCACCAAGGTAGAGACCGGATGCACCGATAATTAAATGCGAGAGCATCTAATGACACCTCCTTCTTTCATTTTCATTAAAATGAACTCGTTGACCAATGATTACTTGTTCATAACCATCAAAGCAACAACGAAGGAAATGATAGGCATTGATTCGATCAACCCAACACCGATGAACATGTTAGTCCGTAATTGACCAGATAATTCTGGTTGACGGGCCATCCCTTCAAGCATCTTAGAAATAACCAAACCGTTACCAATACCAGCACCTAAAGCGGCACCAAACATAGCAATACCTGCAGCAATTGCTCCCATAATCTGTGTATCCTCCTTAAAATTAAAAAACTAGAAATTATTCCTCGTCGTTAACCTTCTGAGAAATATAAACTGAAGTCAAGGTTACGAACACGAACGCTTGAATGCTCCCGATAAACACTGAGAAACCTTGCCATAAGAGTTCAATTGGAAATGAGTAAACATAGCTCAACCAACCGTTGCTCTTTGCCAAATCAGCAACCTTCGTTAGTAACATTTCACCAGCAAAGATGTTCCCGAACAGCCGAAGACCTAAAGTTAGGAAATCGGTAAATTGTTCAAAGACGTTAATAACCGAGAAAACAGCAAAAGGTTGTGTGTATTCTTTCAAATAACCACCCATACCTTTCTTACGAACACCCGCAGCATGTGCAAGTGCAACGGTCATAAACGATAACGTCAAAGTCACAATCGGATCGGCGGTTGGACTCTTCAGATACGTATACTGCCCGACCTGAACGTGAATGAACAATCCAAGTTGGTTAGCGATGAAGATAAAGAGAAACAATGTAAATGCGTACAAACCGAAGTTAGACGCTTCGTTACCCTTGATCGACCCTTTGACAATGCCATTCGTGAACTCGATGAGCCACTCCAGCACATTTTGTCCACCCTTGGGCTTCATTGTTAAATGTCGCGAAAGTAAAAAAACAAACAAGAAAACAATCAGACAAGTCACAATTACTGAGATGTCATTCGCGATATTAAACGTCAGTCCAAGGAATTTGACTGTAGGAACTGGATCACCCACTGAATATCACCTCTTTCCTTTAATTTCGGTGCTACGATAACCTTAACCTTTGAGCTAGTCAACGTCAATTTTATCGTAACCTGAAATGGTAGATTAGAGACACCCCTAATCAAAATACAAAGGTAATAATACCACCACCGTCGAAAAAATTCAAAATAATTTCAACATTTCGTCAATCAATAAAAATCCAACAATATCAAGCTTTCATTAAGCTTTCAAATCGTTGGATTTTCATTATTTTGACTTTATTTTCATTCTTGGCACGCGCAATGACGGCCTACTTCTCATTTACCGCCGTCTTTGGCAGCACCAAGTTCATCACAATTCCGAGCACCGTTGCAACTGCTAGACCACTGAACTGAAAGCTTCCCAGTTGTAAATAGGCATTGCCAATTCCAATGACCAAAATCGCTGATGCAATCATTAAATTTCGCTTCTGATTAAAATCAACTTTATTATCAATCAGAATTCGCATCCCACTTGAAGCAATTACCCCAAACAGTAGAAAACTGACCCCACCGATGACGGGTGATGGAATACTCTCGATCAACGCGGATAACTTACCCACAAAACTAAAGACGATGGCAAAAAAGGCGGCCCCACCGAGCACATAAATACTGTGGACCCGCGTAATTGCCAGCACCCCAATATTTTCACCATAGGAGGTCACGGGTGGTCCACCGACAAAGCCGGCGATAATCGAGGCTGTCCCGTCGCCAGCCAATGTATGGTTCAAACCTGGATCCTTGAAGAAATTCCGCTTAGTCAACTTATTGAGTACCATAATATGGCCCATATGTTCTGACATCGTCACAAAGGCGATTGGTGCCATACTCAGAATCGCGCCCCAATAAATGTCAGGATGATAACTAATAAAAGGCAATTGAAAGGCGGGCATCGCAAACCACTGCGCTTTTTCCACACCAGAAAAGTCAACGATTCCAACTAACACGGCAATGATATACCCACAGACGATTCCCAACAATATCGGTACTAAACTCATAAATCCACGCAAGTACATGTTAAAAATGACGGTCAGTAACATCGTCGCCATCGCGACGCCGAAATATTTAATATCATAACTACTCCCGTTCATCGTTGCGTCCTTAGCTGCCGTCCCTGCGAGTGACAACCCAATTACCATCACAATCGGCCCCACGACGATCGGGGGAAGCGCCTTATCGATCCAGTCAGAACCGATTAAAGTAACTAATAAACTAACTAGCAGGTACACACAGCCCACCGCGACAGTCCCCTGAGCGATGGCCGGATATCCTGCGGTCTTCATCAGAGACTGCATCACAACGATAAATGAAAAGCTCGAGCCCATATACGCCGGAATCTTTCCGCGCGTGATGAGGATATACATTAGCGTCCCAACACCAGAGCTAAACAGCGCAATACCTGGATTCAATCCCACCAGGATTGGCACCAATACCGTGGAACCAAACATCGAGAACAGATGTTGCACCGACAAGCCTAACCAACTACCTAATTTTGGTCGGTCATGAATATCTAACACGACTTCATCATTATGAAACGCCGCTTTCTTTGTCATAACGCACCCCTTTTTATGAATGATTGCAAAAGAAAAGACAGCCCACCACTCAAAGCGGCTAGGCTGTCCGAAATTACGCACGGCTTCCTTGAAAGCGCACGTCCGTTCATCCTTTTCAGCCTCTCTGAGCTAATTTAAAGGAACTGTTTAATTGCAATTAGTCTACTCGTCTCCGAAATAATTGTCAACTCAATGTTTGAACCGAACCAGTAGCAGCCCCTAAAAACGATATTAGTTCAAAACATCATAATATTTGTGACAACATTCCTGAAATAATGTGACTTTCTCACCCAACGTTACCGAATATTCGACCAATACAGCGTAATCGCCATCTAAAACACCCTAATTATCCAGTGTCCCCCAACAGTTAATGTCAATAACTACCTATAATATACGCATTGTACAAATTATTATTTGGCATTAACGGTGATTAAAACGTGCTAATTAGATTGTTGTGCGTCAGCCGGTGTGGGTCCTATTCCGACCTCCGGGGCTGGGTGACAATTGCTGGAACGCAGCCGACATCGATTTGAGCTAACGCATAACCCGCGTCATCTCAAATACGAGTCTTATTCTAAGCCGGAAGCAGACCACTTCCAGCTAAGAATAATTTGGCTACTGGGCATTGTCACCCAGCCCCTCCGGTCGGTAAGCCGCTCAAATGGCTGATGAACGGCCACTTAACTTGGTACAATTTGTCGCTGACTATTTTGTCACTGGAACTTTAAACAAAGCGTTAGGTGCATTGGCACTTTGTCAAGAGATTAAATTTTACTACACCAATTCAGGATTAGTGAGCTATCTCAATATCATTTTCAGTCTGCCAGTTGATTGACAAAATTACTGGTTGTAAAAAGCAACGACAAATTCATCAAAAGTTAGGTACATCTTCGTCAGCCATTCGAACACTGTCACGACTGGAAGTCGGCTTAGGACGAACCAGCAAAGCATGTTTACGCCCACTTACACCCGTTTCCAGTGGTCCATAGCTGGCTGCTTTTAATCTTAGAAATTAGCACGTTTTAGTCACGATTCATGACTAATGAACTCACAGAATGCGGATGATTATAGCTAAAGTTGTTAATAATTTTGGAAAACAAAAAGGTAGCCCCCCAGACATTGCCTGGCGGTGCTACCTTTTGTCAATGCAACTTACTTCGTACCAAATAACCGGTCGCCCGCATCGCCCAAACCAGGAACGATGTAGCCATCTTCATTTAAATGGTCATCAAGTGCTGCCGTGTAAACGTCGATGTCTGGATGTGCGTCCCGAAGTGCCTTAACACCCTCAGGCGCCGCAACTAAACACATAAACTTAATATTACTTGCGCCGCGCTTTTTCAACATATCCATCGCCATGATGGCTGAACCACCAGTGGCTAACATTGGATCAACGACAAATAATTGCCGTTGTGAAATATCACTTGGTAATTTAACGAAATATTCGACCGGCTTCAAGGTCTTTTCATCCCGATACATCCCAACGTGCCCAACTTTAGCTGCCGGAATCATGTTTAAGAAACCGTCAACCATCCCTAAGCCAGCCCGTAAGATTGGTACAATGGCGACTTTCTTACCTGCCAACGTTTTTTGCGTTGACTTGGCAATCGGTGTTTCAATCTCAATGTCCTTCAACGGCATATCGCGTGATACTTCGTACGCCATCAACGTTGAAATTTCGTTAACCATTTCCCGGAAGACCTTAGTACCACAGTTCTTTTCCCGAATGATCGTCAATTTATGTTGAATGAGCGGATGATCCAAAACCTCAAACTTACCCATGTTGCTACGCACACTCCTTAGTGATTTCTTTCTATTGTAGCTAATTTAGAGAGAAAAAACCAGACCTGATATAAATTACTTAATCAACATCGATCGGGTGCTTCGCTGTTAAAGCCATTGCTTGCTGTTTAACGTCATCTAGATTTGCTTGATCTGTCGGTGCTTGTAACGCTTGCAAAATCAATTCAGCGACCTTAGTTGCATCAGCTTCGTCAAAACCACGGGTCGTAATCGCAGGTGTTCCCAACCGAATACCAGAGGTCTTGAAAGCCCCTAACGTCTCATTCGGAATCGCTTCTTTGTTGACCGTAATATAAACCGTATCTAACAGATCTTGTACTTGGCGACCGTTCAAACCAGACTTAGTGACATCAATCGTCATTAAATGATTGTCCGTGCCACCAGAAATAACCCGAACCAAGTCAGAGTCATTGAAGACCTTCGCCATTACCTTGGCATTATCAATGATATGTTGGGCATAAACCTTAAACTCAGGCTGTAAGTCTTCGCCCAAAGCAATCGCTTTACCCGCAATTACGTGATCCAACGGCCCACCCTGATTGCCAGGGAAAACGGCCGAGTTGATCTTCTTGCCATACTTTTCTTTCGCTAAAATCATACCGCCACGGGGCCCCCGTAACGTTTTGTGCGTCGTTGTCGTAACCACATCAGCATATGGCACTGGATTAGGATGTAGCCCGGCCGCAACTAAGCCGGCAATATGAGCCATATCAACCATCAATAAGGCCCCAACTTGATCCGCAATCTCGCGAAACTTCTTGAAATCAATCAACCGACTATAAGCAGAAGCCCCCGCAACGATTAACTTTGGTTGAAAATCTTGTGCTTGTGCAAGAATTGCATCATAGTTTAATTCTTCAGTTTCAGGATCGAGCCCATAACCTTGAAAATCGTAAAGTTTACCAGAGAAGTTCACACTAGATCCATGTGTTAAGTGTCCCCCAGCATCTAGTGACATCCCCATCACCCGGTCACCAGGTTGAATCAGTGCCATATATGCAGCCGCATTGGCTTGGGAACCAGAGTGTGGTTGCACATTAGCATATTCCGCACCAAATAATTTCTTAGCCCGTTCAATGGCTAAGGTTTCCACTTGGTCAATGTATTCGTTACCACCGTAAAAGCGGTGACCCGGATAGCCTTCAGAGTATTTATTGGTCAGCACACTCCCCTGCGCTGCCCGGACGCCCTTTGAAACGATGTTCTCAGAAGCAATCAACTCAATATTATGTTGTTGCCGTGCCTGTTCCTTACTAATCGCAGCCCATACTTCTGGATCTTGTTCCTGGTAATTCATGAATAAATCTCCTCCATTTCGCAAGTGACAACTTTCGGGTTTTCCCGACTTGCAATCATTATACACTAAAATGAGTCTGACCGGCAGATTTATTTAATCGGTTCATGTAGGCAAGCCCAAGTCCTTTATTTTCAAAGGCTTGGCACAGAATATCTTTAATTTCCGTCTCAGTATCAAAGTGCCGCAAGCCCGCGAACAGCTCCCGACTTGCCGATTGAATATCTTCTCCAAGCGAAAATTGTTCGCAATTAGCCGGAATTTGATTGTTAGTTAAAATATCATCTGTTGCCATAACGCCCATTGGCACATCTTGCTGGGCTGCCCACGCCAGCGCTTCTGGCCAATCTTCCGAACGATCAACGATATAAACTTGTGCGTTTGGCGCATAGTGCTTATATTTCATCCCCGGCGCCTTAGGAACTTCCTTAGCTCCGACATGGTGCAATTCGGTTTGAACTGGCATGCCAATGACCCGTTCGATTGCTTCAGGCGTTACGGCACCGGGCCGTAGAATTGCTGGTTGGTCGGTTGAAAGATCCAGAACTGTAGATTCAACGCCAACCTTCGTCGGACCATCATCCAGAATACCAGCAATTTTACCACGTAGATCATGCAATACGTGTTGCGCCGTCGTCGGACTTGGCTTACCAGATGTATTAGCGGATGGTCCCACGATAGGCGTTCCGGCCGCACGAATCAAAGCCAGGGTTGCCTCATTATCAGGATTACGGAAAGCCGCCGTCTGCAGCCCACCAGTAACTTCTGGTGCCAACGCATCTGGTTTCAATTTAAAAATCATCGTCAGGGGGCCTGGCCAAAACGCCTTAATCAGCTTCTTGGCTGCTTCCGATAACGGTTGAGCAAACCGCTCAACGGTTTCCACATCAGCAACATGCACGATCAAAGGATTATCACTCGGGCGGCCTTTAGCTAAGTACACTTGCTTAACAGCATCCACATTTGTCGCATCGGCACCTAGCCCATAGACCGTCTCCGTTGGGAATGCCACTAACTGCCCCGCAGTTAACAACGCCGCAGCGGCCGGAATCTCCGCCGGCGTATATACTTTCGTTTCCATAATATATTCAAACCTCTACTTTATTATTAATTCATCGTTACTTTTATATAATATTATTTATTATTTACATCACGGACTTAATCAATTGCTCATAAATTCACGCCGTACCTCCCAGGTTAAAAACAGCCCGCTTAGGATAAGACTCACATTTGAGATAACGCGGGTTATGCGCGAGCTCAAATCAACGACTGCGTTCACCCACCCCCGAAGGCCGGAATGGGACGCGGATTACAAACAGCAATCTACCTAATCGGCCCGCTTTTATCAGCATTCTCCAGGATAACGCGCAACTATTGCCGAGTCAGAGTCATTGCAACTCGCAGCATCCGATCGTGACCCACCATGTCTTGTCGCAGCGTCACGGTCGCGTCGGGCATCGACTGCGCGAAAAGCGTCTGCAAGGCCGGTCCCTGATGGTAGCCGAATTCCAAGTATAAGCGACCGGTCGAAGTCAGATGATCGGCAACCGTCGTCGCTAACTGCTCGTAAAGTGCCAACCCATCGTGGTCAGCAAATAAGGCCGTTTGTGGCTCGTGGGCGAGGACGCTGGCGTCCATGACGTCTTTTTCGCTCGCAGCGATGTATGGCGGATTACTGACAATAATATCAAACGGCTGCGCAGATACGCTGGTCAATAGATCACTGTGAACCAGCTTAACATCTAAATGTAGGCGGTCCGCATTGGCTTTGGCAACTTGCAGCGCAGCGGTTGAAATGTCGCTGGCCGTAATCTCCCATGCCGGCCGTTCGTGTTTGATTGCCAATGCAATGGCGCCCGAGCCGGTACCAACGTCTAAGAGTCGAACTGGCGCTGTCGCTGGGACATCCGTTAAAATCCAGTCTACCAATTCTTCTGTTTCGACTCTAGGAATAAGCACTGCTGGATCAACTTGTAACGTGAGTCCATAAAACGGTGCGTCTCCGAGTACGTACTGCACTGGCTCACCAGCAACAACCCGGTCAATTCCCTGCTGATAAGCATGCCAAACAGCACTGGGTAGCGGCTCGCGGTAACGAATGAGTAATTGTGTCTGGTCTAGCCGACTCAAGCCCAATAACAGGAAGCGAGCACTATCAGTCGGCAACTGGGCCGTTTTTAGACAAAAAGAAGCCCACTGCTGGGCTTCAAAATAAGTGGGTTGAGTGGGCTTATTCATTAGTTAAGCGCTCCATTTTTTCAGCTTGATCAGCTAAAACGAGGGCATCAATAACTTCGTCTAACTCGCCGTTCATCACCCGGTCAAGTTTGTTGAGCGTTAACCCAATTCGATGATCCGTCACCCGATTTTGTGGAAAATTGTAAGTCCGAATACGTTCAGAACGGTCACCCGTCCCAACGGCTGATTTACGTTCAGCATCATATTCGTTTTGTTCCCGTGACTGATAGTAGTCGTAGACCCGTGCCCGCAAGATTTCCATCGCTTTGGCCCGGTTTTGCTGTTGCGAACGTTGGTCTTGCATCGAGACCACGATACCGGTTGGTAAGTGGGTCATCCGCACCGCTGAAGACGTCTTGTTGATATGCTGACCACCAGCACCAGATGAACGAAAGACATCGGTCCGAATATCTTTTTGATCAATATCAATGTCAACATCCTGCGCTTCCGGCATAACGCCGACTGTTGCAGTTGAGGTATGAACCCGCCCAGCTGATTCAGTCACTGGCACCCGCTGTACCCGGTGCGCGCCACTCTCATACTTCAGCTTAGAGTAGACCTTGTCACCAGAAATGATCAGAACGATTTCTTTAAAGCCACCAACTTCAGTTTCATTACGATCAGCCACTTCTACTTGCCAGCCTTGACGTTCTGCGTACTTCGAGTACATGTTGAACAGGTCCGCAGCAAACAAACTAGCTTCGTCACCACCAGCAGCACCGTGAATTTCCATGATGATATTCTTGTCATCGTTAGGGTCTTTAGGCAACATCAATAACGTGATTTCATGTTCCAATTGATCCTTTTCCGCGTTAAGGTTCTTTAAATCATCTTTGACCATCGCGTTCATCTCATCGTCGAGCTTTTCATGAAGCAATTCGTCATTTTCTTCGATCTGACTCGTGACTTCCTTGTAGTGATTATATTTTTCAACCGTTTCACGAATATTACCCATTTCCTTAGATAACTTCATGAAACGTTGAGAATCCGAAATAACTTCCGGATCACTTAATAGTTCACCGAGTTCCTCATACCGATCGGCAACGGCTTGTAACTTATCAAAAAACTTATCCATTCTCAGTTAATCCTCACTTTGTTAATTTCGGCGGGTAAAAATAATGATGACGACAAACTGGGTAGTACGCCTCATTACCCCCGATTTGAACTTGTTCGCCTTCATAAACGGGCTGACCATCGTGGAACCGTAAATTCATAATTGCTTTTTTACGACAGAACCAGCAGATCGTCTTCATTTCTTCGATCTTGTCCGCATATAGCAGTAGGTACTTGCTACCTTCAAACAATTCGTTACGAAAATCATTCTTTAAACCAAACGTCATTACTGGAATCTTTAGCTCATCAACAATGTCAGCCAATTCTAGGACGTGATGCTTTTTCAAAAATTGGGCTTCGTCGATTAAAACGCACGCAGCATCCGGATTCGTTTGTTTAACGATCTCAAAAATATTGGTATCATCAAATACTGGCGTTGCTTCACGTTTAAGGCCAATGCGACTCGCAACATAGCCCACACCATCACGATTATCTAAGCCACTCGTTAAGATAATGACCGACTTATCTTGTTCCTCATAGTTATGGGCAACTTTCAAAATTTCAATGGTTTTACCACTGTTCATCGCGCCATATCGAAAAAATAACTGTGCCAAGCGACTCATTCCCCTTTTTTACACATTTCTAGTCAATTATAGCGGATTTGGCCGTGAATTTCAGCATTCTGTCATTAAAACTAATTAACGAATTGATAATATGCGGTTAAATGGCGGGAGTATCACTTTTCTTTTAGGGACGTTCAGTATAAAATACTTGAGAGTAGGACATTTTGTCCGGTAATTATGATTTTAATACCCGGTAGTTGGTCACACTGATCATTTCCCAGGTAAATCAAGAATTAGGGGTACCGATAACTTATGTCAATTAATAGTACATTAGCCACCTGGACGGGTAAATCCGCATATTGGTTTTTACACACCTTCCGTGGCGGTGGGAGCTCACTCCCCGGCAAGTTAGCGCTGAAGCTCGATCCAACGATTTTAAAGCATCTCGCTAAAAACTACGACGTCATTGTCATCACTGGGACCAACGGTAAAACGTTAACGACCGCCTTGACGGTCAAGGTTTTACGTGAACAGTACCCTGACATTTTAACCAATCCAAGCGGATCCAACATGAAGCAAGGTATCGTCACGACCTTTTTACGGGCACCTAAAGCGCACCAAAAGCCACTCGCAGTTCTAGAAGTCGACGAAGCTAACGTAATCATGGTCACCAAGTACATCACACCAAAAGCCTTTGTCTTCACGAACATTTTCCGTGACCAGATGGATCGATATGGTGAAATCTACACGACATATCAAAAAATCTTAGACGGGGTTGCTTTAGCACCTGAAGCGACAATTATTGCCAACGGTGATTTGCCACTCTTCAATGCCAAACAATTGCCTAATCCGATACTGTATTACGGATTTGACTACCAGCCCGACCATGACCAACAAGCGCCAGCAAATACGGATGGCCTGCTTTGTCCGCGTTGTCAGCATATTTTGCGTTACCATAGTCGAACTTATAGCAATATGGGCAAGTATTATTGTCCCCACTGCGGTTTTGAGCGTCCACAGTTGACATACAAATTAAACGCCCTAACCGCTATGACACCGACTAGCTCAGACTTTGAAATCAACGGTCAGGCCATGCATCTTAATATCGGTGGTCAATACAATATTTATAATGCGCTAGCTGCCTACGCGGTTGGGCGCTTCATGGACGTCACGCCGGCCAAAATCGCGCACGCCCTTAGCGACAACGATGAACAAGTCTTTGGTCGTCAAGAGACCTTTCACGTTGGCGAAAAGGACGTCACACTGATTCTCGTCAAGAATCCAGTGGGCCTTAACCAAGTCTTGCAAACAATCAGCACCGATGACCGGCCATTCTCATTTGCCGCCCTGCTCAACGCAAACTATGCAGATGGTATTGATACTAGTTGGATCTGGGATGGTAATTTTGAAAAATTACCGGCATTGAATATTCCCGCCTATATTAGTGGCGGTGAACGTTATCGTGATATCACGTTCCGGCTAAAAGTTGCTGGCGTACCGGAAGATCAGTTAACCATTATTCCTGACCTGACCAACATGACGACCGCAATTCAAAAACTACCGACCAAGCAAGTCTACGTCGTCGCAACTTACACCGCGATGTTGCAATTACGAAAACAACTTGCTAGCCAAGGCATTATCGATGGGGGGATGGCTTAACCATGACTTATACACTACACGCCGCACACCTCTACGGCGATCTAATGAACACGTATGGTGATATCGGTAACATTTTAGCAATGCGTTACTATGCTAAAGCAGTGGAGGCCGACATCACTGTTGACTTAGTTAGCTTGGATGATCCGTTTGACGGAGAAAAATATGACTTCGCCCTCTTCGGCGGTGGTCAAGATTACGAGCAAACGATTGTTTCCAAGGATTTACAAACGAAAAAAGACGCCTTGACCGCATATATCGAAGCCGGTGGCCCATTATTAGCAATCTGTGGTGGCTTTCAAATGCTGGGCCATTACTACATTGGGGCCCATGGTGAAAAGATCGCGGGTATCGGTGCCTTAGATCATTACACGCTCAGTCAGGATAACAATCGCTTTATTGGTAATATAACCATTGAGAACGCCGAAACCCACCAGACCTACTATGGTTTTGAAAACCACAACGGGATGACCTTCCTGGGCGAAGGTGAACGGCCCCTTGGTCAAGTACTCCAAGGTAACGGCAATAATGGCAAAGATCAATCTGAGGGCGTTATCTACAAGAACACCTTTGGGTCTTACTTCCATGGTCCAATCCTTGCACGCAATGAAGCCCTCGCCAAACGAATCTTGAAACTGGCCTTACAACGTAAGTACCCTGAAGGCAACTTCGATGCACTGGATCAACTCAACGAAGACCTCACTAAAAACGTTATCGTGAAACCTTAAAACGTATCACTCAAAATCGCCACTGACTTAGTTACCAGCCAGTGACGATTTTTTTAGTTTGATCCGTATTAATTGGTTACAATGATAACAGTTTTTGGAAGCCTTCTCATTAGTAAACCCCTTCAAACTATAATAAATATTTATATACTTTCAGATAGTGATTATTAATAAACTGATACTATCAGTAGATACACAAAAAAAGATTGATAGTGGCTTCCAACCAGTATCAATCTTTTTTATCCCATCAAGGGATTAACTAATTACGCCTTAGCCCCAGGTTCTGAAGCAATAATTTGTAAATCGCCTTTCAATGTCCATTGTTTTACGTCAAATGGCAAGATAAAGTGGACGCCCTTACTCAATGGATAGTCTTGACCGTCAACGACAATGCTACCTTCACCATCCAGTACAGAGACTAACGTATAAGGTGCTGTTCCCCGGTTAAAAGTTGCTTGCCCATTTGTTAGCCGCCATTGCCAAACACCAAAGAATGGTGATTGGACGTATTTGGTCACCATTGCATCCCCAACCTGGGTGGTTGTGATGTCAAGGTCAGGGTCATGATGCGGAACGTTAGTTGTATCAATGGATTGTTGCAAATGCAGTTCGCGCTTCTGACCAGTGGTCTTGTCGACCCGGTCCCAATCATATAGCCGGTAAGTCGTATCAGAACTCTGCTGCGTTTCTAACACCATAATTCCCTTACCAACGGCGTGAATCGTTCCAGATGGAACATAAAGGAAATCACCAGGCTTAACGGGCACTCGCCGTAATAGCTTATCCCATTCACCGTTGTTGATCCATTCAGCGAGCTGTTCACGGGTCTTCGCATGATGACCATAAATCATCGTTGCACCCGGTTCAGCCGCAATCACGTACCAGCATTCAGTCTTGCCAAGTTCGTGCTCGTGTTCAGCCGCGTACGCATCATCAGGATGCACTTGCACCGACAAATCTTCACTAGCATCCAAGATTTTCGTTAATAGTGGGAAGACATCTCCCTTAGCATCACCGAACACATCACGATGTTCTGCCCATACCCGATCCAGTGTCATGCCAGCGTACGGCCCATTTTCAACGGTCGCCGGACCATGCGGATGAGCTGAAATAGCCCAACATTCACCAGTATGATCACTGGGAATATCATAATTAAAATCATCATGTAATTTGGTACCGCCCCAAATTTTTTCATGGAACACCGGCTTTAAAAAGTATGGCTCACTCATAAGATCTACTCACTCCATTGTTGAATTTAATATCTAAATTTTAGCATAAATGAAAGCGGTTGTGAAACCGAAGTAGCTAATTTGTAACCGTATCCGCCAACCAAGCCGCAATTAACCGGCGACGTGCTGGAAGGAATACCGAATTATTTGCAACTGGATGCACCCGGTTGGATAAGAAAACAAGGCCCCGTTGCCGTTGACGGTCAAGCATCAGGAGCGTGCCAGTATAACCAGTATGAAAAATCACCGGCAGCGTCTCATTAGAACGGTGCCAGAGGTTCCAACCAAAGCTCCGGCGTAAGTGTTGATTGGGCGTCCAATCTTGATACAAGCTTGCAATCGTGGCCTGTGATAGCACAGCTGGTACGTCGATTTGGCCGAGCATCAATTGTGAAAACCGAACAAGGTCTGTCACACTGGCAAATAAACCGGCGGAACCACAGTGTTCACCTAAGACTCTGGCCTTAGGATCATGAACGATCCCCCGTAACAACCCAGTTTTCATGGAATACGTCGTCGGAACGGTTTGCGCTAGTTGAGGTTGGAAACTCGTGTGTGCTAACCCTAATGGCTGCAAAACGCGCTCAGTGATAATTGGCTGAATGGCCGCTCCAAGAATTCGTTCAATGACTTGCCCCATGATGATCAAGCCTAAATCCGTATAAACCACCCGATGATTGCGGTTACGCTCACTGATTGGTAGCTGTTGAATCGCGGCTAATAACGCATCTGCAGACAACGCATTCCGATTTGGAATATAACCACTCAGCCCACTTGTATGGGTCATCAAATTACGAACCGTAATCGTTGTGGACTGTAAAGCCGGTAGGTAGTCATGCACGGGGCGGTCAATTTCAAGTTGCCCATTTTGCATCAACTGCATCGCCACGGTTGTTGTTCCCACGACCTTAGTAACCGAGGCTAAATCATACATCGCATCCGGCCATAATGGTTTGATCGTTGGTTTTATTTGAGCAACGCCCACTTGATTCGTGTGCCACTCAGCCCCATCAATCAAGGCATAACTCGCCCCTGGGATCACTTGATCTTGGACCATTTGGTTAATTAGTGCTGCGGTTCTACTAAAAGTTAACATTAATTTATTCATTCTCTCTTATTAGGATCATGATTCAAGTTGGGATTGACTGTGGCTAAACCGCCTTCAAGGTCAGTATCAACCAAGTAACCTGGCAAAGTGTCCACGTTTTACCCTGACAATTTCTGCGGATACGAACTGACCTGATTGCATCAACGACCTGCCCGAAGCTAGTGCTGACTTCCGAATAACCGCGGTAATGTGACCAACCAATAACTGATTAAAGCGGCCCCGCCAATGACGAGAAGCCATTGATTCGAGACAACCTGATGATTATACAGTAACGTACAGCCCACCAAAATTCCCGTGCTGACCCATTCAACTGCCTGCCAATGTCGATTACTCCACTTTATCATCTTGCCCAACTCCCTTTAATTTTAGCGTTTCTTCAGCAACTTTACATCACAATCAGCAATCTTAACCTAACCGTAACGTCCCCTTAGCCGAATAACTGTCGTTCCGATCATGCGTCTACTGATTAGACAGCATTTCTTACTATTCACAATACCACGTGCATCATGCGCACGCACATAAAAACGACTTTAGTTCCACCCGTATCACGGGTCTTACTAAAGCCGTCTTTTTATTCACACAAACAACACTGTACTTAGTCTAATTCAACTTTCTGGACCCAACCTTCAGGCGCTTCCCGATCGCCAAATTGAATTCCAGTTAATTCATCATATAATTTTTTCGTTACCGGACCAACTTCCGTTTCACTGTAGAACACGTGTAACTTGCCTTGATGTTCCAAGCCACCGATTGGTGAAATAACCGCAGCTGTCCCACAAGCCCCAGCTTCAGCAAACCGGTCTAAATCATCAATGTAGACGTCGCCTTGTTCAGTCTTCATCCCAAATTTATGTTCTGCCAAGTAGAGTAATGAATATTTCGTAACGGAAGGTAGAATTGATGGTGACTTGGGTGTCACAAAAGTGCCATCCTTAGTAATCCCGAAGAAGTTCGCTGAACCTACTTCTTCAATCTTACGATGTTCAACCGGGTCAAGATAAACACAGTCGGAGAAACCGTTGGCATGAGCTTCTTGACCTGGGAATAAGCTAGCCGCATAATTCCCACCAACTTTATAAGCCCCGGTTCCTTTATGGGCCGCACGATCATATTCGGACGTCGTAAAGTTGGTTGGCGTCATCCCGCCTTTGAAATAACTACCAACTGGCATTGCAAAGACCGTGAAGATGTATTCCTGAGCTGGATGAACACCAATGTTACCCCCAACCCCGATCATCAATGGCCGTAAGTATAAAGTCGCACCAGTTCCATACGGTGGCACGTAATCTTGATTAGCCTTAACAACCTGTTTAACAGCGTCCACAAACATGTCTGTCGGCACTTGTGGCATTAATAACCGTTCACAGCTGGTCTGCATTCGGGCTGCATTACGATCTGGCCGGAATAATTGAACACTACCATCTTTAGTGCGGTAAGCTTTTAAGCCTTCAAAGTCTTGTTGACCATAGTGTAATGCTGTTGAGCCTTCACTAATATGTAAAGTTGCATCTCCCGTTAATTCTTTTTTGTACCAAGCACCATCTTTCCAATACGCACGATAACGGTACGGAAGATTCCGATATTCAAACCCCAAGTTGTTCCAGTCTAATTGTACGTCTGCCATATGCTTCGACTTCCTTTATATGTAATTTTCCAAATTAATTAATTTGAATTTAATTAAAAGATTAATGGTTAATTAGAAGTTTGTCAAGGGCCCGTCAAACATTTCCAACGCTTTAAGATTTTTTTGGTATAATGAGTGTAAATTTAGCAAAGGACTGGTTTGTCGTGGCTAGTAATTCAGATTCAATTTATAACGTCATGTTCTATATCACCCATCACCCGACTGAAATTCAGTTTACCCAACCGGAATACACGAATGTCGTTCGGATGGGTGTCCCCGATCATATTAAGGTCGCTAACCCCGAAATTTATTTTCCTGACAACAAGCTATTAGTCAACCGATTTCAGGATGACTTTGTCGCTAAAAACGGCAACTTACTTGATTTCTTCTTCGATTACACAGAGAAAAAAGTCCCTAACTACCATGAAGTGTGGGTTTCTTCGGCCCATTTACCAGCCAAACACTTATACTTCTTAGAGTTATCATTTGAGTAATTTAACGCACGTAACCTTTACGGTCTATTTGGAATCAAATTTAAAATGGATCAATCAAAAAATCACCACCTGGATTATGTTCATCCAGGTGGTGATTTTTTGATTACTTTACAAGCGTAAAATGCAGCCGACTTAGAACTACGGGTTCGTCCCGTCATAACCTCGAATAGTGAGCTTTACTTGACTAATCAAAGTCCAGTCGCGCTCATAAAACATTACTTAGTCATAAAGATATACAAGTCAGACGTGGAGACACCAATCGTGAAGCGAACGCCCTTAGAGGTAATCGGATCGATTGTCGTCGTACTACCACTATTATCCTTGGTTTCCTTCTGGAACTGTTTCATAACCTTCTTGGCATTGGCGCCCGTTGTTGTCGTCATCAAAGCAAACGCCGTCCCAAAGTTCTTCTGGCGGGTCTTGTTCTTAAAGGCCTTGGTTGGAACAATCATCGCTGCCCCTAATACGTCACCCTTCTGAACATTTAGCCGGATCTTATAATCCTTAGTTGTTAACACGTTCGTGATGCCATCACTTGGCGTCTTCGTCGGTAACAATTGCGACTTGACCTGCTTTTTCGCCGTTGCCATTGCCATTGCCGCTTCGACCTGCTTCTGAGTCGTTTGCAAACTAGCTGCTTTGGTCTTGAGCTGCGCCGCAGCAGTTTGTTGGGCTTGGAGTGTCTTAGCACCCGTGGCAGCCGCCGTACCGCCAGCCTTGATTTGGGCCTGGGCTTGCTTGACTTTGGCTTGGATCGTTGCTTGTTGCTTTTTAAGGGCTGCACCCTCAGTTTGCAACTTCTTAGCCGCCTGTTGATCAGACTTGCTGAGTTTAGAAGCAATCAAAGCCTGATTGTAAGTCGTCGCCATCTTTTGATAGCCAACTAGCTTCTTGGCGCCCTTTACGTGCACCGTCGTGGTATCCGAACCGGCCTTAATCTTCACCGTTTGGCGGGTCGTCTTGGTCGGAACTTGAATAACAAACGTATGATTACGCACCGTCGCCGTCTTCGTCTGACCACCGTCAAGCTGATAATGAACCTTTTTAACGTTGGATTTTCCTTTGACGGCCGCTACTAACCCGTTCGGCTTGTATGTGGTTTTAGTCGTTGATAAGGTTGTCTTACCACAGCCCGCTAATAAGAACGTTAGCGCACCCGCAGTAACGGCAACCATTGCTGTTTTCCGGAACAATTGACACCCCTCCTTTAGTCGAGACTAATATTGCCAGTAAATTGACTGTTATATAGATCCGCATAGAACCCATTTTGAGCCATCAACTGTTCATGCGTCCCAGTTTCAACCACTGACCCATGGTTCATCACAATAATGTTGTCCGCACCCTGAATCGTTGATAACCGGTGCGCAACCACAAAACTGGTCCGGTTCTTCAGGAGTCGTTCCATGGCATGCTGAATATGCACTTCAGTCCGCGTATCAACCGAACTCGTTGCTTCATCCAAAATCAGAATTTCTGGATTAGCCACAAACGCCCGGGCAATCGTCAATAATTGGCGTTGTCCCTGTGAAATATTTGAAGCTTCTTCGTTCAGAACCGTCTGATAACCATCTGGCAATTTGCGAACAAAGCTATCAACATGGGCCGCTTTAGCCGCAGCATAAATCTCTTCATCTGACGCATCTTCACGGCCGTACTTCAAGTTGTCAAAAATCGTCCCAGTAAAGAGCCAGGTATCTTGAAGCACCATCGCAAAGTGTGACCGCAAGTCTTCACGATCCAGGTCCCGTGTATCGGTCCCTTTCAATTTAATAGAACCACCTTTGATGTCATAAAAACGTTCCAACAAATTAATGATGGTCGTCTTACCAGCACCAGTTGGCCCAACGATGGCCACTTGTTGCCCACGTTTAACGTCCAGATTATAATCCTTCATTAACAGGTCGTTATCCGCATAACCAAATTGAACGTGTTGCAGACTAATCAAGTTATCACTATCTGGTTCGGCTGGTAAGTTGGATTTCGTCTGTTTCATTTCTTCTTCATCAAGCACTTCAAAGACCCGTTCAGCGGAAGCCACGGTCGATTGAATCGTGTTCAACAAGTTCGCCATTTGTGAAATCGGTTGTGAAAATTGTTGCGTGTATTGTAAGAACGCTTGAATGTTACCTAACGAAACGTTCCCGTTAGCCACATCAATCCCACCAATGATGGCAACAAAGACGTAGCCAATATTATTTAAGAACATCATCAGTGGCATGATAATACCTGAAATAAATTGCGCTTTCCAGGCTGATTGATAATAATTATTGTTTTGGATTTCAAAATCATCGATGGCATCTTGTTCCTTGTTAAAGCTCTTGATGACCACGTGTCCAGCATAGTTTTCTTCAA
The DNA here is from genome assembly GCF_055413545.1 of Lactiplantibacillus sp. 3062. Taxonomy (NCBI): domain Bacteria; kingdom Bacillati; phylum Bacillota; class Bacilli; order Lactobacillales; family Lactobacillaceae; genus Lactiplantibacillus; species Lactiplantibacillus sp. 3062. The sequence goes on along the minus strand of NZ_JBVAYE010000011.1, from coordinate 4,352 downwards.
CTTGGTTATTCAACAACCCCAAGCTCTTTTGCTGTGTTCCGAAGAATTTCTGTGATTTCGGCGCAATCACACCAACCACCACGACACTCAGTGGAATGGTAACGAGTGCAATCAAGGTCAGCTTCCAACTAATCGTCAGCATCATCCATAAGGTTCCAACAAAGGTGACGGTACTTGTCACCGCTTGGGTTAGGTTTTGCTGCAACGTGTTGGCAATATTATCCATATCATTGACGGCCCGACTCATAATGTCCCCATTCGAATGGGTATCATAATATGAAATCGGCACCTTTTGCATCTTACCCTTAAATGAACGCCGCAACTTATACACGGTCCGTTGGGAAATCCGCGTCATAATGTACTGTTGAATAAAGTTGAACAGTGCTGAGGCCAAGTACATGATCAAAACGATCATAATAATCTGACCGATTTTTTCAAAGTTGATTGGGTAACCGGATTGACTGATACCAGCCTTCTGTTGCGCGGCCCCCTTCATAATTCCCTTATAAAGTTCGGTCGTTGCTTTACCTAAAATCTTAGGTGTTCGAATCTGGAAAATCACGGAAGCAATAGCAAAAATCATGACCACTGCCAAACCGACCCACCGGTCTGACATGTAGCGCATCAATCGAATCGCCGTTTTCCAAAAACTCTTAGGCTTTTCAACTAGTCCAGCATGACCACCGGGGCCATGACCGCCAGCAGGACGTGCAGGCTTAGTAGAACTCGTATTCTTTTCGCTCATTACAGCTGATCCTCCTCTCGTAATTGTGACTTCATAATTTCTTGATAAACTTCATTATTAGCTTTCAATTCAGCGTGGGTCCCCTTGCCGACTAACTTACCGTTATCTAGGACCAAGATCAGATCAGCATCCGCCACCGTCGCAATCCGTTGCGCCACGATGACTACGACACTCTGTTGAATCTGTTTATCCTGGCGTAATTCAGCCCGTAATTGAGCATCAGTCTTGAAGTCCAATGCGGAGAAAGAATCATCAAATACATAAGCGGAAGCCTGTTTGACAAGTGCACGAGCAATTGCTAATCGTTGCCGTTGACCACCAGAGAAGTTACCCCCACCTTGTTCAACGTGTGCATCCAGGCCGCCTTCTTCTTTAACGAAGTCAGTTGAACGAGCAATTTCTAACGCATGCCAGATTTCATCATCGGTCGCGTGTTCGTTACCGAATTGCATATTTTCACGAATCGTCCCCGTGAATAAAGTAGCAGTTTGCGGAACAAACGAAACGGCTTGATGTAAATCAGCTAACTTCAACTGCCGAACATCTTTCCCATCTAATTTGACCGCCCCACTCTCAATATCATAGAATCGGGGGATTAAATTAACGAGCGTGGTCTTCCCAGAACCGGTCCCACCAATAATGGCAACGGTCTGTCCAGAATGGGCTTTAAAGTCAATATCTGCCAGCGCTAATTGCTCCGCACTTTGATATCGATAGTTGACATGATCAAATTCTAAGCTGTGTTCAGTCGTCGCTGGTAACGTTGCTGCCTTGTCAGGGTCAGTAATTTTAGGTTCAATACTTAAGACTTCTTGAATCCGGGAAGCGGAAGCGGCCGCCCGTGGAATGAACGCAAATACCATGGCAAGCATCATGAAACTCATCAATACTTGCATGGCATAAGTCATAAACGCAATCATATTCCCAACTTGCATTGTTTGACTACTAATCAATTGGCCACCAAACCAGACAATTGCCACATTAGTCCCACTCATAATCAAAGTCATTACCGGGTAAGCCAAGGCCACAATCGTATTAACCTTAATCGCATTGTGCGTGTAATCTTGGTTAGCGTCTTCAAAACGGTCCTGTTCAAATTTATCTTGACGGAATGCCCGAATAACGCGTACTCCCGTTAAGCCTTCACGAAAAACAAGGTTGATGCGGTCAGTCTTAGTTTGCATCGCCCGAAACAACGGTATTGCAAACGCCATGATCAAACCAATAAAAATCAATAGTACCGGAATAGAAACCACGAAGATCCAAGTTAATTCATGACTCTTGGTATACGCTAAAAAGCTTGCACCAATCAGCATGATTGGTGCCATAATCATCATTCGTAACGCCATCATGGCCACGTTTTGAATCTGGACGACGTCATTGGTCGTTCGAGTGATTAGTGAAGACGTCTCAACTTTATCAAATTCATCATTTGAAAAGTTGATGACCTTTTTATAAATATCCGACCGTAAATTCTTCCCTAATTGTTGTGATGACCGCGCCGCCAAAAAGACGTTGCCAAACGCTGCGACGACTGATAACAATGAAAAACCAATCATTTCAAATCCGATTTTCCAGATATAACTAATGTCACCAGTAGCCACCCCGTTATTCACAATATTAGATGTCAAACTAGGCAGATTTAAGGTCGCAATCACTTGCACGATCATAAATAAGACCGCACCGATTACCGCGGGATACGAAATCCGACCCTTTGCTATTTTAAGCATTTGCACGCTCCCCTTCATTCATTCATTATTACATAATAATGCAGTATCTTAATCTAACTAAAAATGGTCCTTTTGTCAACCATCTTTACAAGTCTCACGTAAAATATTGTAACGCACTCATCGCAGTTTAGCACTCAAAAGGATTTAAGAATTTATTAAGCTCGCCTTCGTAATAACACAAAAAAAGTGCTGCGTCACTAATCGCTGACACGGCACTATGCCTAAATTTAAGCCAATACTTCTTGTATATTTTGAGGTACCTGATTTGTCGCAACGGCCTCCCATGAATTCACGTTTTGTCCCTTCGTCTCAATCTTTAAATAGTGTCGTTGCTTTAGCCGGTGATCTGCGGTAAATGTCAACCAGCGTTGCTTACCTTGCGCATCGCTGGTCAGCATTCGATAGGTATAGATATCTTCGCCCATCTGACCAGTCGAGTGGCCGATTGCCTGATTAGTCCGACCATAGACCGTTTGTACCTTAACAAATGGGTTTAAGTTATCCACCGCCATTGCCAGCTCACTCCCCTGATTCTTCGTCATCGTCGGTACAATTAACAATGTACCTACACTAATCATCATAATAATCGCCGCCAACCAAATAGCCCTTTTTTTATTCATAAATACTATCCCCCGAATTAATTATTTTATTAATCGTATCGGAGTAAAGCTCCTCTGGCTACCCTAACTAGGCTTTCTTAATCAGTTTAAACGATTACTAATCAAATTCGATTTTCCTTAAACATTAAGGAAATTATTTTAACAATAATTCAATAATTATCGCGCTTTGCATGCTATTCTATTAGAATAGGAAGTAGTTTTTAAATCATGGGGGGATTTATCATGCACATGCGGGGTATCAACTTTGTATTAGGTCTCGGCGTCGCGCTCGGCCTGTTAGCAGGCTGTCAGGCGGCTTCACCGGCAACTAAACAAGCCAGCAGTCAATCATCTAAGACTAGCGCTAAAAGCGTTCACAGCTCGGCTAAACACCAAGCACAAGCACGGCCTTATCAACATTGGCATACCGTCAAAGATGTTCACTTGCCTATTTTGATGTATCACAGTATTTCTAGCGGGAACCAGTTACGTGTCCCCGCCAAAGAATTTCAAACTGAAATGACTTATCTAAAGGCACACGGCTACCGAACGCTGACTGCCAATGAAGCCGTATACGCGCTCAAACATCGGCGAATTCCACAAAAGAAGATTGTCTGGATCACACTCGACGATAGCTATAAAGATAACATGACAGCAGCTTGGCCAATTTTGAAACAGACGCACCAACACGCCACCATTAATTTTATTACCGGCTTTACCCATAAGAAAAACCACTTAACTTTAGCTGATGCTAAGCGGATGCAAGCATCCGGTAATATTGATTTTCAAAGTCACACCGTTCGCCATCTGGATTTAAATAATTTAACTTACCAGGTTCAACTTACGGAATTATCAAGTTCCAAAAAATGGCTCGATCATAATTTACAACAGAACACACAAGTTATTTGTTACCCAGCCGGCCGTGCTAATCAGCAGACCATTAAAGCCGATAAACAGGCTGGCTATCAGTATGCCCTATCAACGGCACCTGGCATCGCCACCAGCACACAGAACCCATACAATCTCACTCGACAACGGGTCGTACCTGGAATGTCGCTAACGGCCTTTCAGACACTATTAACGAGTAATAATTAATTCATAGGACCCTTACTTGTGACACGATCCCAAAACCCTTTTTTATGAGCGCTTAACAGTGCTGTTGTGATCACAACAGCCAAAACGCAAAATTGGGGTTTTAATTTGATACCAATTAGCAAAAGAGAAGCGTCATAATGCTGATATACCAGCATTATGACGCTTCTCTTTTTATCTACCGAC
>NZ_JBVAYE010000010.1:0-126724 GCF_055413545.1 Lactiplantibacillus sp. 3062 | reverse complement strand
TTCGTAGAGTATCGGGTGCGACCGATGCTTTTTTTTTTATTTTCTATTATATCAAAAGCAGGTCTGGAAAAATCCGAAGATTTTTCCAGACCTGCTTTGTTTCTAGAGACTTATGTCACAGCCTCATGAAATTACTTAACTATTCCTTCGAAGGGTTACCAAATCTCAAAAAACTCGATGAGATTATGCGTCAACACCCAGCAGTTAAGCGAGTCCTTGAACAGGAAGGCGCCTACCTTTCCAGCCAATTAAATCAAAACGAAGATTGGCAAGTTAAGACGGCTTCGATTAATTCGACAGTCACTTCAATCGGCAGCTTAACGACGAAGGTTGACTATCAACTAAGCGACTTACCTAGTTCCGACCTATTAATACTAATCGGGGGTAATTCCTGGGACGTAGAAAACAGTCAACTTTCAAATTTAATTACGACGCACCTCGCTACCTCAAAACGAATTGGTGCGATTTGCGGAGCAGTCGACTACCTAGCAAAAAACGGGTTATTAACAGGTTATCAACATACGGGTAATGCGCAATACTTATGGAAAAGTTATCCACAGTATCAAAACTCCGCTGATTTTTCTGAACAACAAGTTGTCTCTGACAAAAATTTAGTCACTGCCAACGGTACCGCTGCCTTAGAGTTTACGAATGCAGTTTTGAAACTAACTAAATTTGCAACTGACCAATAAATCGATCAATCAACTGATTTATATCGACTAGGATTTTATCAGTACTGTCAAATTTATGGCAATCCTTTCACTAACTAAAATACGCTAGCTGACCGACAAAAGAGTGATTCCTAGAAATCTAGAATCACTCTTTTATACTGATCACGACATACTTATTTAGTAACGGCATTATACTCATCTAGCATAGATTGGAACGTCATTCACCCAGTCAACCGGTTCGTCTTAAACTACTCTATTTCCAGAACCACCTGCTTAGTCTAATCGCGATACCGGTTTATTTGCTGCTAACTCTTGAGCCAGATCAACTGGTGACAAGGTGCGACTCTTAATGAAAACTTGATAAGCGCCGGTCGGTGTTATTACAGTCGGCTGGGTCAGCCAGTACTTCAAGAGTGTCATAACGTTTTGAACTAAAAGCTCTCGGGCTAAGTCTGGCGTAATTTCAAAGTTTTGATCTATTTGGTCGGTCGCATGCGTACCGATAGCGACTGCCACTAGATCATGGATTTTACGCCAAAGGTCCGAAGCCGAACAGTTGATCAGCGTAATTACAATCTGTCGATTCTGATATAAGTACTCCATCAACTTAAAAAAAGCATCATTTGTCGGGTGCGCCGCTATCCGGGCCAAGTCTGGTCGTCGATACTGCCTGAAAATATAATCCGACTCATGGGTCAATTGGTCCTCACAGCGATTCAACAAGTCAAATTTATCTAAGTAATAACGGTAAAAAGTCCCCCGTGCAACTCCAGCTTTAGTAATAATATTCTGGACCGTTAACTGTTGGAAGCTTTGCTCCGATAACAGTTTAATGAAGGCTCGCTGAATTCGATCCTCGCTTGTTTTTTGCCGAAATTTCATTCCAACGCCCCCCTTTTACTTTGTTACTAACGATTCAAACGTTTTTTGTCGCGTCGCTAACAAGAATTTACCGAAAATCAAGAGCTGGACCCCTACGATAAACAAGGTCATGGTCCAGAGATCCGTGGTAATTGAGCCCCCCAATGAAATGGCATGCCGTAATCCATCAATCAGATAAGTCATTGGTAAAAATGGATTTAACACCGTAGCAAAGTTACTCGTTAACTGGACGGGATAAATTCCGCCCGAAGAACCCAATTGTAATACCAAAAATACGGTCGTTAACCAAATTCCAAAGTTGCCCAAAAGAAGCCGGAAACCATAAATAACGGACAAGAACAAGACGCTACCAACGAATAGCATTAACCATAATTGTGCGTCTGACATTGTTTTTAACCCTAGACCCATCTTTAAAGCAATTCCTAAAAATCCCGTTTGTAGACCACACACAACTCCAATAACAGAAAATTTTGCTAACCACCAGTTAATTGCCGATTTAGGCCGAGTCACTGGAGTATAGGCATCAAACATCGTTCCCATTGCTAGCGCGCCAACGAATAAACCAATTGCCACCGCAAACGGTGACATACCAGTCCCATTGTTCGGTACGGCCGAATCATCCGTTAAAGTTGACTGAACGGGTTGTGCTAAACGGTCAATATTTTTAGTTGAATCATTCAACGCTAACAGTCGTTGCTGACCGGCCAATAGTCGATGAGCTCCTTGCGCTCCCCCTTGAGCAAGCTGACTAAGCCCAGTGTTAACGACCGTTTGTCCCGCTGCTAAGCCAGCACTAACCTGTCCCAGTTGATTAAGTCCTTGTTTAAGTTGGCCTGTTACCGACCCATTTGGTACCGCGAACGATATTTTATTCATGCCCGCTGTAAGCCTTGCCTGACCAGTGGCTAACTTTTGGGTAGCCGTCTGGACCTGATTTAGCCCGTTGACCAATCGCTGATCACCCGTTCCGGCGACGCCAAAACCGTTGGCAGTTTGATGGACAGTTCTTAACAAAACCCCGACGTACATTTGCGTCACCTTGAGGCCAACCTGGTGCTCAATGGCTGTCGTGGCACCGGTGATCATTTTTGAAATAACAAAGTTCCGGCCTGAACTGATTCGATAATACAACCGCATGGACTGAGGATGCTTGGACAACAAGGTTGTCGCGTTTTGTGAAAAATTCTTTGGAACCGTCACGATTAGGTAATAACGCCCACTTGCTAGCCCACGATGTGCTGTGCTTGCTTTAACAAAATGGTAATCCATAGTCTTAGAAGTCTTCAACGATGCGACTAGATTGTGCCCAATTTGGATTGTCTTACCCTGGTAATGTTGATCAACATCGTGATTAACAACTGCTACAGGGATATCGGTGACCTTACTGTACGTATTCCACAAGGATGATAAATATAGCCAACAATAGATTGTTGGAATTAAGGCAATTGCCACTAAAACTAGCGGCAAAGTCTTATTTTTAAATAACTTTTTCCATTCAGCTCTGATCATATTAATTCCCCCTAAAATGCTTAATTGAACGCTTTGTTCAACCCCACATTTTAAGCAGATACCACTTTGATTCAATAAACAAAATTATTAAAATCGTCTTACGCAGACGGTTCAATTACTGTTTCTCCGTTGGTTAAGGCCGTCTTAAAATTATTTCAATTTAGCTTGTTCTTTAATCATTATCATTATTATCCCAATGACACTCATTATTTCGCAACTAACAAGACGCGGTTGGTTGAACAACCGTCCATAAAAAAAGGACCGTCTCGCAATCGAGTCAGTCCTGAGTATTGTCCCTTAAATTCCACGTTGCTTAGTCTGAAATGCATATTTATCTATCAATCCCGTGGAAATAAACCCCATCCGATCCCACGATCTACGGTTATGTGGCATAGCCAAATTAAGCTTAAACTCATGAAGGAGTTTTTTATTGATTGTTGAACCGGTAAAATCAATCCCAACAAGAGTAGGCAAAGCGGTCCAATCAACGTATGTGTCGTGTTATAAGCGGTCTGACCAATTCTAGGTGATAAACCAAACCCTACTGCTGCCAAATCCGGCACCAAGTAGAAAGCACCGAAAATCAACCAATTATTTAAAAATCTTGTATATACTAGCAAAACAACTAGTGTTGCTACCCAATATTCCACTTTAGATATAACCCCTTTTATATCCATGGATTTTTCACCCCTTCTCAAGTACATTCAAGTCCTGACTAACATTTCACTAAACTAATGAGTCATTGAAATGACGTTATCCTTAAATCAAACACTTAAAGCTGCCTTAGCGTGTTGAATCGCCTGACCAATCTTTGAATTAGCATGATTTATCAATTTCCCGTGCCTAACCATCAGCCACTCAATTGGCAATTTATTAATAGATTCCATACTCTTAATTGCTAGTTCCTTATCCCAAGTGGCCTTGGCTGAGAATGGAAAAATCCAGCTCCCACCACCAGCAATAAATATACCACCGTGTGTCACCATGGTATCTCCAGCAAACAGCGTTTTTGATGTCTGCTGATACAATACGATTGATCCTGGAGTATGCCCTGGGGCTGCAATCACTTTTAAAGACCCAATCATATTTCCAGTATTCATTAAAACATCTGGTTTAGTTTTCACTTTGGAATTAAAACCACCTTTAACTCGTAACTTGGGTTCTGTTTTATTCAAACTAAAATCACCATTCATTAACCGTGCATCACGAGCCGATACATATACCGATGCTCCAGGATACTCATTTTTAACACTGTCCAACGAACCAATATGATCAACATGTGGGTGTGTTAATATAATTTTCGTTATCGGTTTACCTAGTTTTTTAGCTTCTTTTAGAATGCCATTTTTACAAAAGCCCATACCAGTATCAATCAGAGTTAATCCCTGTGTTTCGTCAATTAAATAGCAATTAATTGGAAAAACATGACGTAAAAATGCTAATTGATAGATATTAGAAATTTTATTAATTTTCATATTATCCCCCATTTATGCCGATCATACTCAGTACTAAACAAATTTTCAATGGATAGAGTATCCAATAATGTTCACAGAAATCTGTTTTAAGCATTGCGATTACTGAAGTTGAGAAGATAATATTATTTCAATTTCATGGACTTAGTAACTTTACTTAATAATAAAAAAGCACAACAACTTTGAATAGTTGTCGTGCCTTTAGAAACTGATTATTTTGAACTTACAACGTGGTCTTCATCCAACATATACTGGAAAGCAACCTCACCAGTCAACAAGTTAGCCTTGAATAGTCCTTGGTTACCGTTGTTCTCGTCACCCATGACCACGAAGTACGTGGCGCCTTCGTCAACGACGTGTTGGAAACTCAGGTAGTTACCTTTGAACCCTTGCTTCCGGAACAACCCAATAATTCGAATCATTTCACGTTGCGTTACTTCGTTTGCTGCTGCTTTTTCACTCATCTTTAGTTGTATCCCCAATTCTCTTCTTAATCTTATGCTGCCGTTTTAGTGGCTGGTTTATTACCCGCCACCACGTAACTATCGGTCAGTGGGGTAGCCCACCAACCGTTAAAACCTAAATCCATAGGCTGGGCAATTTGTAAGCCCGCGTCTTGGAAGACCTGGCCGTACTCGTTAATATTACGTCCCGTATCAATGATCATGATGTGACCACCCGGCTTTAACACCCGAATGGCTTCCTTGACCGCATTGATTCGAGCTTGTTCATTCTTGATATTATGGATGGCAAAACTGGACGTCACCACGTTAAAACTCGCGTCGGGAAAATCTAACTTGGTCATGTCGCCCGTCACCAAATTAACCCGATCCGTTAAGCCTAAGTCGTCCACGTTCTTTTGCGTAACGGCCATTTTGTTATGTGATTGGTCCCGTGACAACCACAAATCTAGGCCCGTTACTTTACCAGCTGATCCTAATTGCTTAGCAATCCGAGTCAATAAAGCACCCCGACCACAGCCCAAATCTAAGACTTGACCGTCTGGTTTTAAATTTAAGTGCCGAATCGCGTCATCAAATATTTTGTACTTTCCCCGAGTCGTGGTGCGTAAAAAGATCAACGCACCCAACACTAATACAATACCAACCGTCGTTTCAATGCCAATTGGATAATTCAACCGATTCACGTACGCGTGCCATAGTAACCCTATGCCAAACACGGCATAGATCAGCAACGCGAACGGTGCATCGACCCCGTACCTTTTAATATTCATCCAGCTTTGTCCCCTTTTAAAAAAGATCCCCGATTTAATTCCACCCATCTTCACGGGTAGAATGGGCGTGACGGGCACCTTTTACAACTAGGTCACCGTCGCACCTACTTCTTAATCACTACTTTAACTGGTAGTGACCATCTAGCGACCACCACCATTAATCCATTAATTTAACTTATTATCACCTAGTTAGTGAAACCCGCCAAAGCTTTCAAGTCGAGTCTCACTACTAGCGATTATAATTCATCTAAATATTTAATATAATTATTTTCTGAAACTCAAATCTTAGGTTTCATAATGACAACCAGCGTCCATTTGTCATAAAATGCCAACCTCATCAGACGTTATCGGCACTTGGCGCCCAAAAAAGCACTCCCCTGAGACAGCGGAGTGCTCCAAAAAAACTAGTAAATAACTATTAAATTATTTGCCTAACTTTTCCTTACCAAGAACCTTTAACTTTTCATCAAAGTCATAGACAACTGGTTCACCAGTAGCCATTTCAAGATCCATGATATCATCATCACTGATTTGTTCGATGTACTTGCTTAAGGCACGTAATGAGTTACCGTGGGCAGCAATGATTACATTCTTGCCGTCTAATAACTTAGGTGCGATTTGGTCTTCCCAGAAAGGCATAACGCGTTCCAAGGTAACCTTCAAGTTTTCGCCACCAGGGACGATGTTAGGGTCTAAGTCAGCGTAACGACGATCGTTAACGGCTGAACCTTCATCATCGGCACTCAATAATGGAGGTAAAACATCATAAGAACGACGCCAGATATGAACTTGGTCGTCACCGTATTTTTCAGCGGTTTCCTTCTTGTTCAATCCTTGTAATGCACCATAATGACGTTCGTTTAAACGCCAAGTCTTGGTTTCTGGAATCCAGAGTTGGTCGGATTCTTCAAGCACATAGTGCAAAGTCTTGATGGCACGAGTCAAAACTGAAGTAAAGGCGTAATCGAATTCTAAGCCTGCTTCTTTAACTTTTTGACCAGCAGCCTTAGCTTCTTCAACACCCTTTTCGCTTAAATCAACGTCAACCCAACCAGTAAATTGGTTAGATAAGTTCCATTCACTTTGACCGTGACGAATCAATACTAATTTTGCCATAGCAGTTAATGACCTCTTTCTTAAGTTATTTACTCACCCTATTTTACACTGAAAAAGCGAAAAATCAAAACAATATCAGCGCTTATTTTCAGAATCCGGGTGGAAAGTAATCGTTTTTTTCAGATTAATGTTAGGTCGCGGCCGGTGAACCGGTTTCACGCCGATGATGTCCAAAATAAAGTTAAAAATCGGTACACCGACGATCAATCCCCAGACACCAAACAGACGCTCACTCACTAGCAATACGACAAACGTATAAAAAATGGGCAGCTCCGTGCGACTCGACATAAACTTGGGATTCAAGACATAGGCTTCTAGGGCGTGCACAACCAAAATCATTAAGAGCATATAGACCACGTAGCGCAACCCACCAACCGAATAGGCAATCAAGCTCAGCGGTACAACTGAAATGATCACCCCAGCGACTGGAATCAGACTTAAAATAAAGATCATTAATCCCAAGCTAATCAGTTGAGGCATCTTCAAGATTGCCATGAAGGTCACCGTAATCACCGTATTGACAATCGCAATCAAAAACTGTGCTTCCAAAACAACGCCAAAGCTATTCACAAACTTTTTGGCAAAGAAATGGACGTCTTGAAAGAACCAGCCAAACGTACTAGTCAAAAAGCGCTTCGTGAAGACCCGCATCTGATGATCCTCAATCGTAAAGAAGAAACTTAAAATAAATGATAAGAAGAAGGTTAGTCCCATATTACCAATATTAGTAATATACTGGAACACAACTGAAATGCCGCCCTTCAATTGTTTGAGTATATCCGATTCTTGAAAATACGATGTCACCCACGTCAACACTTGGTTAGTATCATGTGATGGGTTCTGATAAAACCGATAGACTGATTCAAACGTCAAAAAAGTTTGTTTGATCAACTGCGGTAAATAAATCGATACAGCAAAGTAAATTCCAAGAATGACTAGTGCGTAGACCACTAGGACAATGATCGTCGGTGGGATCTTCACCCACCGCCGAACTGCCCGAACTAACCGCGTCACTAAGAACGTAAAAATAAACGTTAATAAAATAATACTCATCATACTTGATGCCAAGTATAGCGTTAACACAATCAACGCCAATACGCAGGCGCGCCGCCAGCGCACATTTCGTATTAACTGTGACCAAAATTCCACAAAATCCACCCCTCTACTTTCCCTTACTCCCATTCTAACGGAAAGTCTCAGCAATAAAAATTAAAAGGCCGTTGTGAATCAACAAAAAAACGTGTCAAGTTTATCACTAATCGTACGATAAACTTCACACGTTCGTTTAAATAAACACTTAATGACTTATGAGAACTGCATCTTTAAGCTCTCTAATCCTAGTGCTTGGTGAATAATAACTGAGGCGCCACCCAACAAGGCCGCCGATTGTACGTTCTTAGTTGCAATGATTGGAACTTGCCGGCTTGGCGAAGTTAGCTTGGCCGTGCTCTCCCGAACATTAGTTAATAGTTGTGGCAAGATTTCTAGAACGGTCGTGTTCAACACAACCACATCCGGCGCGAACGCCGTGGAAACATTCGCAATCACTTTAGATAGATAGTAAACAAAGTCATCGAAGACCTTTGTCACTTCCGGATCATGATTGATGTAGTCATGCTTGACCGTCGTTAAATCTAATCGTTCAACATGCTTGATGGCCTTCAACCGAGCCCACAAGGCTTTTTCAGAAGCATAATCGTTAACTGATGCCAAGTGGTCCTCAACGTGCCGATCTTCTAACAAAGCAGTCCCCACTTCACCTGCTTCGCCTTCATGACCAGAATATAGTCGCGAATCAGCCACGATGCCCGCATGAATCTGATCGCGAACGACTACCGAAACCACGTTATCGAAAATCTCGTTGTCATGGAAATCACGTTCAAAAACGGCCGTTAAGTTAGCTTTCTTTTCCAGAACAACCGGAATCCGTAGCTTATCACGTAAATACTTTGCTAGATCAAAGTGTGTTAGTCCCTTGATCGGTGTCTTGAGGATTTTATTCTCATAAATAATCCCATCCAGCGCAATGGCGACCCCCATCAGACCATGAATCGTACCATAGTCATCAACGTTCCGTAATTGATCTTCAATCAAATCAATGACATCCGTCAACGTCATATCGCTCGTCTTAAAGCTTTGAAAGTGCAAAATTTTACCATTCAACCGTGAATACATAAGTTTGACTGCGTCAGCTGTCATGTCAATGCTGGCCACAAAACCATAGTTCACGTTCAGCTCAGCCATCACTGGTTTACGACCGCCGTTTTTCGTGCTGACACCACAGCCAATTTCCTTGATGAACTGGGTCCGCAGTAGCTGATTATAAATATCTGAAACCGTCACTTTATTCAAACTCAAGTTCCGTGAAATCTGGCTCCGGCTAATCGGTCCTTCGTTAATAACCTGCTGCAGAACTTGCTTTTCATTCGTACTGCGCATTACATGTTTATTAATAATCATACTGAATTTCGATGCCCACCATTGACAATCGAACTACTTTACCAAATCATGTTAATTTGGTCTGCCATTAATTCAATCATCAACGGGCACCTTAACCCCCTAATCTGTTAATATTCTATAGCATCAAACAAAAATAGTACACAAAATAGTCAATTTTATACCCATTTTGACATATGAACGTTAAAAAAAGGCCAATACCGATATAAAATGACCGCCCCCGTAGAACCAAAATATCAAGAACGAAAACTTTCCGTCCTTACTCCTACATTCTATAACAGTTTTTATAAAAAAATCACCGATTGACACCTAAAAGTAGGTGTTTTATCGATGATTGTTAAGTGGACTTCCATACTGTTATTAAATTGTTTATATTACTACAACGACCTCGCTGCTTGCGCCAGAGACATATGTTGTAAACTGGCTTGTTGTAAAATGGCCTCGATTTGGGCATCCGTATACTGGCTAGCATTAAATCCAGCTTGCGCTAGCTCCGCACGCGTTGCCTGAATCTGATCAGAGCTATAATTCATCGTTTGGGCAGCTTGCGCCAGTGAGAGGTGTTGCGCCGCTGCTCGTTGCAGAATAGCACGAATTTGGGCATCACTATAACTACTGCCGTCGAGCCCTTGCGCAGTCAACTCAGCACGAGTCGTCTGCACTTGACTGTCACCATAACTGTTGTTAGCTGCAGCTGACGAGCCCATCGAATGGTTAGCTGAGGAAGTTGATGATGAAGCAGCCGCCTGCTGTTTAGTGGCTGGCGTGCGTTGCGTTTGTTGCTGACTTCCGGTCATCCCTGTAACCGCTTGTGCCGCACTCGGGATCACCGGTGCTGAACCGGTCAATGTCTTGAGTGACGCATTATTTTGTTTCTGTAAATCCAACACATTTTTCCGAATATCCTGATAGTAACGTTGCTTAAACGCCTTATCCTGCAATAACTTAGCAATTACAACGTTAGAATCCGTAAACTCATTCGCTTTATTCAGCTCAGCAGCTTTCTGATACTGTTGTTGATAAGTCTTGCGTTTTTGTTGCACCTTTTTTATTAAGGTAAGTTGTTCTTGGGCCTGATTAATTAACGTAACTGCACCGTGCTTGGTCGTCTTAACCGTCATAAAGTCACGTTTAGCCACGTCAAATTTCCGCGCAGCCAGTGCTTCTTGACCAGCCACATAAGTCTGGGTCTGGGTTAAATACCGTTGCGCCTCAGTACTACTAGCTTTCGTTCTGGTCGCATGTGTAAAACTCGTCTCCGCTAACGTATAATTCCGCTCTTGCAGTGCCCGCTCACCAGTTCGCATTTCAGCCGTGTATGAGTCTTCCTGCAGACGGTACCGCGTATATGAATAACTACCAACCCCCACAGCGATAATTACTGCAAACACGATCCACATCCATCTTTTCATCACGACACCCCCATCAACTGATTTTGTAATTAATTTATTATAACATGTTTACGAATTAGGTCGCGATTCGTTGTGCTTACAAAACTGTTTTCATAAGCGTATAATAATTAGTGTATTTTACGAAGAAAGGATCCTTATTGCAATGCTAGAAAAAACCTTTTACCACACCCTTCTAAGCCACTCATTCAATATGCCCGTCACAGTCAACTACTGGGATGGAAGTAGTGAAACTTATGGTGAAGGCACACCAGAAGTCACGGTGACTTTTAAAGAAGCCATTCCAATGCGTGAAATTACCAAGAACGCTTCAATTGCCCTTGGTGAAGCTTATATGGATGGCAAGATTGAAATTGATGGCAGTATTCAAAAATTAATTGAATCGGCCTATGAATCGGCAGAAAGTTTCTTCAACAATTCTAAGTTCAAGAAGTTCATGCCTAAACAATCTCACTCTGAAAAGAAGAGTCAACAAGACATCCAAAGCCATTACGATGTGGGTAACGACTTCTACAAGATGTGGCTTGATCCAACCATGACCTATTCTTGTGCTTACTTCAAACATGACACTGATACATTAGAAGAAGCCCAGATTCATAAGGTTCATCACATCATTCAAAAGCTCAACCCACAACCTGGCAAGACCTTACTAGACATTGGTTGCGGTTGGGGTACGTTGATGTTGACTGCCGCTAAAGAATACGGCTTAAAAGTCGTCGGGGTCACGTTATCACAAGAACAATATAACCTAGTTGCTCAACGCATCAAGGATGAAGGCCTCAGTGATGTTGCTGAAGTCCGGTTACAAGATTACCGTGAACTTGGCAACGAAACTTTCGACTACATTACCAGTGTTGGGATGTTCGAACACGTCGGTAAGGACAACTTAGCAATGTACTTTGAACGCGTTAACCACTATCTTAAAGCTGACGGGGTTGCCTTATTGCACGGCATCACCCGGCAACAAGGTGGCGCCACTAACGGTTGGTTAGATAAGTACATTTTCCCAGGTGGCTACGTTCCTGGGATGACAGAAAACTTACAACACATTGTTGACGCCGGCTTACAAGTCGCTGACGTTGAAACCCTCCGTCGCCATTACCAACGGACGACTGAAATCTGGGATAAAAACTTTAACGCTAAGCGCGCTGCCATCGAAGAAAAGATGGGCGTGCGCTTCACTCGCATGTGGGATCTCTACCTACAAGCCTGTGCCGCTTCCTTCCAGTCTGGTAACATTGACGTCATGCAGTACCTCGTAACTAAAGGTGCTTCATCACGAACCTTACCAATGACCCGGAAATACATGTATGCGGATAACCGAATCAATAAAGCTTAATTAAATGCCAAAATACCAACTATCTCGATTATTTCGAAATAGTTGGTATTTTTTTGACCATTTTTCAGGAATGACTGACAACTAGCTTTCAGTCACCGCCATGCGTACCCAACCCAAGATCTGATGGTAGATGAGTAACGATCCTAGGAAGAAAGCGGCCGCTAAGCCGGCGGATGTCGGTAGTTTGTTAAACATATTGGCTGGTAACACTAAGGCTAATAGTGGAAAGGCATACGCTGCTGGCAATTGTAAGTTAAGCGCCCGTAACCACAAATACACAAGTGGTAAGGCAATGACCGTCGTTAATAGCCACGAAGCAATCAATAGGTGAATGCCGACCCCAATACTAGCAGCAGCCGACAATGCAAGCCACTGCTTAAGTGCGGTCGTTACCGTATATTCAGACTGTTGAGCCGCTTCAAAGAAAACGACGATCACGGGTGGGATTGCGGCCATCTGGGGCTGTCCCGCTAGCCAAACAATACCCACCCAGACAAAAACTAGGCTGATAAAGCCGAGCATTTGCCAGCGACTAGCAGAAGCTTCGGTTACCCGTGAGATTGATCGCGGTCGTTGAATCCAAGCCCCAATCATCAGGCAAATAGTCCAGAAAAAGATGGCTACGATAAAGGTCCAGTGCGTTGCATTAATGATAATTGGCAGTAAGCCAGTAGCAAAGGCTGGCGCCAAATTCGATTTTAACCCCTTCAATAATAATAGCATCAGTAATAGACCGACAAGCACTTTGAGGGCGTACGACCAAGGTAGTTGATTGACTAAGAAGCCAATAATTGCAGTTCCAGATGGTACTAAGAATAACTTTAAGGGTTGCCGAGTCCACGCCGTCTTACGATAAACCCACGTCCCGGCTGTCAGAGCACCGATTTCGGGTAAAATGATTTCCGCATCATGTTGCAATGTGGCACTCGCCACCATTAATAGAATGAAGCTCCACCCAGCTAAGTATCGCCAACCATCGCTTTGCTTTAAATCCATTTCGACAAAATATTCCTTTCTTATATTTAATTAGATACATTTATGTTATCAAGTGTCAACGACTAGCATTGTACCATAAATACAATCGTCTCCTCAAATAATCCTGAAAACACATCAACAGTTTTCAGGATTATTTTCAATCACTTTCCTGACCTATAAATCAAAATTCGACTGAGTAAAGTCTTACCCAGTCGAATTCAGTCGTCGCGTCACCGCAGTCAGAAAATTATGCATTTTGCATAAGCCTTTTGATAACTAAACGGTTATGCTATTTATCGTACTAGTAATTGGTTAACCAGCCTACGTACACTAGCCGTTACGGCCTAACATCAAAAATATGAAGATGGCTTCTGCTACTCGTAACCACCACCGATATCGATGCCAGCGTAATACCGACCAATGGTGTTTTAGCCACTGATTGGCATAGTGCGCAATCAGTGGCGCCCCGATAATCATAAAACCCTCGGTCCAAAAATCGACGCGGGCGGGCCAAGTCGTGTTATCAAAGCCAGCACCAATGGTCGCAACTACGAGCAAGATGTAGAGGCCCCACAAACTGATTTGTAAAGGTCGTTTGATTTTCGGCCACCATTGCCGGGCCTGTATTCGCTTAATCATTGATTGATGGTGCGGCCGATAATGCTCATGACCAGGTAACGCTGCTAACATTGCAGTCGCACTTTGATATCGTTGCTGTGGGTCTAGGGCCGTGGCCTTCATAATAATCGGGGCCCATGTTGAATCCTGTGTCAGTGTCGTTGTATCTAACGGCCCGCTCGGCTCTTGACCAGTCAACAAACAGTTTAGAACGACCCCTAACGAATATAGATCGCTCCGTTGATCCGTTTGGGCGAAGCCATAGTTTTCAGGTGCGGCAAAACCGCTCGTGCCTAATAAACGAGTATCACTGTCTTGCTCAGCATGATATTGTCGCGCTGCGTTGACGTCAATCAAATAGTAGTGATTCCGATAACACATCACGTTACTTAGTTTAAGGTCCCGATGCACAATTTGTTGTTGCCCCAACGCCTGTAGCGTTATCAACAATTCTTGTGCGACGCGCACCGTCATTTCGGGGGAAAACGGTCCTTGTGTTGCCAATCGATCCGCTAGTGTTTGACCATTAATTAAGGTCTCAACACTTACAATGCAATCAGCCGCCGTTAATAATGCTTCGATCCGGGGCATTCGGGGAATTGGCTGCTGCTTCAAACGCTGTAGAACAGGAATATTATCAGGATTTACTAGTTTAGCTACCGAAACAACCTGTTGCTTCTTAACCAGTAACGGAAACTCGCGTTGCGCAACTAATGGTCCTAGTGGTTCATAACCAGCCGTACTTAACAATTGCATTGCTTGAACAATCGGTAACACCGTGACACCCCCCTTTTTATCAAAATTACTAACTTTTATCATAACCATACTTTTGGAGGAATTACAATGTCAAAATATCAGAATAACGAAGTCACACCAGTCGCACCCCATTCGCGAACAGCCGAATTAGTTTTAGGAATTATTGGCGGTATCTTCGGTATCATTGCCGGCTTACTGGCGATGACCATCGGCGGCATCGGTAGTGCTTTAGAAACCAGCGGATCGGCTGGGGTCAGCAATCTTGGCGTTGGCTGCATTATTGTCTCTGTCCTCGCGATTATTTTAAGTGTCATGATTAATCGCAATCACGTTTTAATGGGCTGGTTGATCATCCTTTGTGGGATTCTTAACTTCGTCTTTGTCAGCTTCTTCGGGATTCTAAGCGGTCTGCTCATTGTTATTGCGGGCGGCTTAGCACTAAGAAAGTAGGTAAGCTCATGCAAAAAACGAAAGCTTGGTATCAAAAATGGTGGGCGTGGGTCCTGATTCTCCTTGGCATCTTCTTTGTCATCAGCCTCGTCAATTCTCCACAAGACGGTAAAAACTCACAAGCAGCGACGACCAAAAAGACCAGCGCTAGCAAGTCCACCGCTAAGGAACCCCCGGCAAATACGATTTATAAAGTCGGGCAGACAGCCACCATCGATCACGTGCAAGTAACGGTTAATAATGTTAAAACCGCAACGACGCTCAATGATGTTCAGCCTAAAACTGGCAATCAATATTATACGGTCACCGTAACATTGAAAAATAGCGGTAGAGATAAAGTCAGCTATAACCCGTTTGACTTTAAAATCAAGGCCGCCGGTAACCAAACTAGCCTAGATGAGATCAACATTGATGAAAATAACCAATTAGATAGTGGTGACCTGACCGCTGGTGGCTCTGTCAGTGGTACCATGACTGGTCAAGCCAAAGCAGATGGGTCCGTTGAACTCATCTACAATCCCAGCTACTTCAGTGATCGGCATTTGACCTTTAAATTACAGTAGTTTCTGGTACACTAATACTAATTAAGAAGGAGTATTAGGGGGGCACTAACCGTGGTAGAACGCGCAACTAAGGAACTATTTAACGAAATCAAACATGCAAGTGAGGCCGACCAATTTATGACAAATATGGCCAATAGTTTTATTCGTACCAATCCGGCGGAATACCTCGCCGAGCTTATTCAAATCAAACACGTCACTAAAAGCCAAGTCATTCGGCGCGCTAATCTAACGCCCTCGATTGGTTACCAGTACTTCGATGGCAAGCGCCGACCTAACCGGGCTCGCATCATCGCCCTCGGATTCGGTTTTCAACTGACCCTGACCGAGCTTAACACGATGCTCAAGCGAACTGGTTACGCCGCCCTTTATGCTAAGGATGAATGGGATGCTCTGGTCATCTTCGCACTTAGTCAGCGCTTTGATCTTAATCGTACTGATGAACTACTTTATCAATACGGTCTAGGTACGATTACCGACGAAGATTAGCGTAGTTGCCATATAGACTCACGCCAGCTAAAAGTTCGGCATAACCAGGTTTTAGAATAATAAAAGACCAGGCCCTAATGAGTTGAATGCTCATTAGGGCCTGGTTTGCTCAATCTAGGTCAAAGATAAAGATGATGGTTTCAATCAACACAATGAACGGGATGTATCGAACAAATAAGATAAAGTACCAGAAGGCCTCGTTAAAACTCACAACATTGAATCTAGTTATCCCTAGAATAATCAAACAACTAACTAGTATCAAAATCGAAAATAGCTTTTTTACCCTTAATCGTTTGCCAAACCCTGACCCCATAATTACAGCCAGCAACAGCCCACAACTCACATACCCAGTGAGCTGATTACTATCCAGCTTAAATCCAACCTGAACCCCCGTCGAAAAGTAAAGTGCCGCAATGTATATCAGCAAGTAAATCCCTGCAATAACTTGAATTCGTCTGTAGCTATTCATATATCTCCCCAATTTAGCAGTTCTTAGAATAAAACTATACTAAAAGGAAACCAATAAGCCAATGCTTTTTTCAGCTATGTAGCACCTGTAATTAAGCATCGTTAAAATAAAAAATCTTCAACAATAAATATTTCAATCCCGGTTGTTCAACTTTAGAACCGTGCGCAAGGCCGATTAAGAAGCTACAGTCAGGTACGCTCAACGGCACTATCTTACGCATCCACGTCTGCTCCCAAAACAGATAAGCGCTGTTCCAGCTGTAGCTGGCAAATTCTTGATTATTAAATTAATAATATTAAATTTATACATTGGGATTAACTCGTTTATAACCGAAGACAGATTGTCGAAGTGCTACCGCTGCTTTCTGAAAATATTTTTTAACACTTGGACGATTTGCACCATCAAAAAAGGCCAAACGCATTGCGCCTGACCACTAAAATCAACTCGTAATGAAGGTGATAAATACCTCGTTCTAAACTGGCGCAATCAAATAATACCCGCCACTAAGTCCAATGAACAAGTAGATCAAATGCCGGACTGTCGTCATGGGTAGCCGCGGCAGGATTCGTGCCGCCAGCGCCGTCCCAATGACCGCACCTACCATACCAATCATAATATGGGGGAGCAAGAATGGCGTCAGAATACCGTTCAGTACGCGGACTGTCGAAATATAGACCACATCGATCAAAAAGAAAGTCTGCAAATTTCCCAAGTAATCCGCAGTCGTATCGGCAAGTGATAGAAAATAAAGGGCCATCAGCGGGCCGCCAATACCGAATAACCCATTGAAGAACCCCGAAATAATCATGAAGAGACCGGCTAACCACCACGGATAAGTCTGATTCGCCGCACGTTTGCTCAGACTAAAGTACCCGGCTAACGAAACTAACAGCGCACCTAATAACCGTCGCAATAATTGCACATCTAAAACTTGACCAAGATGTACCGAATAGGCCGCCACACTGGCATAAACGATAAACGGCACAATAATCTGACGAAAGTGGATATGCTGATGATAACGCCAAACTAATGTTATGACACTGGCTGCCATAATAACGCCCGCCACGGCCGCACTTTGAGCAATCGGAAACAACTGTGGTAAAAAGATCATCATGACGATGGCCGCACCAAAGCCCGTTAACCCTTGGACCAGACCAGCCAATAATCCGGGTAAGAAAACCAATAACCATACCATCAACGTATCCTCTTTTCATCATAATAAAAAAGAACCGGGTCACCCAGTTCCAACAAAATCTAAATATGAATTAGTAACACAAAAATCATCACTGAGACTAGACCAATCACCACTGATAAAGTCATTGAACGCGTGCGATAAGCCACAAATCCAACGAGAATAGCAGAAATAATCATCCCCAGATTGCCAGAAGTGATCACTGCGTACTTACTATCGATAAAGACACTTTTAACAACTAACGCCGTGAATAGTGAGACGGGTACGAACCGCATCCATTCATTAAACCATTCTGGGATCTTCCGCTTCGTAAAGAACAGTAGCGGGAAAAAGCGTGGTATGAAAGCCACACACGCACAAAAAATGACCAACCAAAAATGGTCCATACTACTCATTGAGCTGACTGATTGCATAAGAAAAACCCCTCTGTGCCCTACTTGTCAGATTCTTCCATGGCTGTTTGGCCAGTAGGATCGTGAACCTTATAGAGTAAATGACTTTCTGGCTTATGTGCCAACAAGTAACGTTCAATAAAGTAACCGGTCAACGACGCGAGTAGTGTTGACACCACTAGGCCCAGCGTACTCTTCATTAAGACCAGAAAACCTATCGTTAGAACGCCAGACAAAACTGCCACTAAGATAATCAAACGGCTCTTAGTTTGCATAATTGCCATATAAATGAATAGTGCCGTCAGCGCAAAATCCACCACTTGGAGATTAATCGTCAATGCACTGCCAATCAAACTACCAATAATATTACTTACCGTCCAAAATAATAACGAATAGTGTTCGACCATTAAGGCCTGCGATGGCTTCCAATGCTTGTCCGTCGCAAACTTTAAATAGTTGACCGCGTAATTTTCATCATTCATCGAAAACGCAAACGTAAAAATGAACGGTAATGATTGCCCCTTCAGATAGCGCGATAAGCTGGAACCTAATAAGGCGTACCGTAACTCCAAGAAAAACATCATCAAAATAATGGTTGTCATCGGTGCATTAATTGTCAGCATCGATGCAATTAAAAATTGGGCGCCACCGGAAAAGACCATTACCGAAATTAACGCCGTCAGTAGATGGTTGAACCCGGCCGCATGCAATAAAACCCCACAAGCTAACCCGATGGGAATATAGCTAAGCCCAAGTGGCATTACTGTTCGTAATACCACTAACCAATTTGGCTCGTTCTTTTTCACCAAGAATGCCTCCAGTACCATACCAGTAAAGAATTCTAGCAACAACAGCGAGCGTCAAATTACTTAGACACTCGGACTTAATTTTAACATGTTTTTTATTGCAATCCTACACCTTGTTAAGTTTTTAAGTGTATGTAAGCGGTATCAATACCATTTTTTACTTGAAATGTTGTCCCAGAATCACTAAGTCATTCGGTCGGCCACCTAATTCAGCGACTTCTGGCAGAAACCCCCACTGTTCGTACCCAAACTTTTTGAACAGCTTAATGCTTGGAATATTACTTGAAAAAATATAAGCGATAATCGTTGTTAATCCCAACACAGGTAATTGTTTAGGAACTAATGTCAAAACCTGGCTACCGATTCCCTGTCCTTGAACACTGCGATCCAAATAAACTGAAATTTCAGTCGTCTTTGCATACGCTGCCCGTCCATAAAATGGTGACAGACTAACCCAACCGACCACTGAGTCGTCCTTTACAACAACCCACAGCGGATAGTGTTCAGGGGTATGACTCAAAAACCAATTTCGACGTTGCTCAACCGTAACTGGTTTAAGATCAGCCGTCACTTGATGACTGGGAATCGTTTGATTGTAAATATCTACAATAATGGGTAAATCTGACATGGTTGCAGTTCGTAATGATACGCTCATAGGTGACTTTCACTCCATTCGGTTTAACTACTGTTATCAGTCTTCATTATACAGTTAATCGTGGATCATGCTAACAAATTCTACATAAATGGAATCGCAATTTATCCGCAAAGCTAGCATTCAAATATTAGCAAAAAAAGAAAGAACGCTCAAACTGGAACGCTT
Organism: Lactiplantibacillus sp. 3062; assembly: GCF_055413545.1. Lineage (NCBI taxonomy): Bacteria > Bacillati > Bacillota > Bacilli > Lactobacillales > Lactobacillaceae > Lactiplantibacillus > Lactiplantibacillus sp. 3062. The sequence continues at coordinate 107,108 of NZ_JBVAYE010000010.1, read as the reverse complement.
GTAGCGAATAGTCGAAGTAGTGACTAAGATAGGCACACGGCCTAATTTAGGGAATAATTTTTAACAAAGCACCTCATAATTATCCCGATTTAAACGTTGCTTTTTTAGCATCGCCAAATGAAGACTATTAATACTCTTTTTATCATAACATCCGCAGCCGTTCAACTTGGTCATCCTTGACAGTGCCTTTTTGAAATTACTCTGGATGCTAATTATTTTTAATTAGCTAAATCAGTGGCACAGCCCTGGTCATTAGTTGCCTGTCATGAATCACTATTGCCAACAAAAAAATCCTCCTTGAGCAGGCAAGTCTCAATTACTAGCTTGCCTACTCAAAGAGGAATATATCTTTTAAGAAATATCTCGTAGCGTTTACTAAGCTAATGCACCCACAGAATCTAATACACTAACTGCTATAATTTAGTTGAACCAGCTCTTAACCCCGCGCCACATCCGTACAAAGATATTTGCTTTGTCGATGGACTTCTTAGGCGTTACATTGATGGTCATATTCTTGCTAGTCGTTCCGTCAACTACCTTGATAGCTTTCTTGCTTAGGTTCAAGTTAACAGTACCGACAGTCTTGCCATTCTTAACGGGTGCTTGTAATTTACCATCGGTTGTCGCCGACTTCTTCAAGCTGACCTTACCAGTAACGGCACTAGCATCCGTCCCGGTTGGCAAGTAAATCTTGGTTGCACCACTATTTGAAACGAGTTGCGACGTTAAGGACTTCCCATCTTGGACATCAACGGCTTTCACACCATTGATCTTGCCATTCTTGTTAATCGTCGTAGTCGTGTAGTTGTGGTAAACATATGACATGATTTCAGCCGTTTGAGTGAAACGTTCCGTCCCACTATCGTTAGCGGCACCGGCATGCATGACGACCGTAATGATCCGGTTACCATTGCTAAACTTAACGGTCCCAGTGAAGGCATTCCCAGCCTTAGTGGAAGTCCCAGTCTTCAAACCATCCACAGGAAGTGCGGAGTAATGTTTAACTAATCCTTTGAGCATGTAGTTTCGGTTATCCATCTTGGTTGCTGAACTAGTACCCTTTTCAAACCAAGCATGGGCAATACTAGAAGTCTTTAAAACTTCTGGGTAATCTGATAATAGCTTTTGCGCAACGGTAGCAACATCTTGTGCTGACATTTCGTTTTCAGCACTGGCGGCAACGGTACTGTACCCAATTGTGCTGCCAACCTCTTTATTGGTTAATCCACTGGCATTAATAATGGTAGCGTCCGTGATCCCCCATGCTTTAGCCGTCTTCCGCATCAAGCTAACAAACTTATGGGGCGTCCCGGCTACCGCGTCACCCAAGGCTGTGATAGCGGCGTTAGCGGAATAGATTTCAGTCGCGTTATATAATTGCCGCACTGAATACGTCTTCGTTGATAATAACGGTACGTTCGCATATTCCGTGTTTTGGCTCATCTTAGCGACTGCCTTGCTAACACTGATTTTTTGATTCCAAGACAACTTACCTTCATGGATCGCCTTAAGCACTAAATATGTACTTAACATCTTCGTCATTGATGCGATCGCCATTGGCTTACTACTGTTCTTATCATACAGGATCTGACCGGTCGACGCGTCAACCGCAATGGCGGCTTTCGCAGAGATCGATGGTGTACTGGCTGCTTGGGCCTGGAGGTCAGCCCCCGCAATGCCTAAACCAGCTGTACTAAACGTGACTGCCGCAACGAGGGCAATCATAACTTTCTTTAACTTTCCCGCAAATCTCATTTCTCAATTATCCCTTTCTTAATTGCTAATGCTAGTTTTAGTTTAAATAATTATGTCTGTGGAAACAAGTTAATTTATCATATCCGATTGTTTTTTTGTTAATGGGTGGTCATGTTTAACTGGCAAATGAATAACAAAGCTTGTCTGCTCATCATCACTTTGCGCATAAATATAGCCACCGTGGTGATCCACGATACTTTGGGCAATCGCTAAGCCCAGTCCAGAACCCCCGGTCGCCTTAGAACGCGATTCTTCAACCCGATAAAACCGTTCAAATAAGCGTCCCAACGACTCAGCTGGAATACGCTGACCATCATTCGTGACGTGAATCACGACTTCTTCACCACGTTGTTCAGCTTGTAATACTACGTTTTTAGCACCAGTTCCATATTTAAACGCATTAGTGATCAAATTGCTGAAGACCCGCCCCAGCTTTTCAGCATCGGCTTCAATGTAAATAGGCTGCGTGCCACTTTCTACTTCAATCTTCAGATGCTTCTTGTTCGCTTCCAGCTCAAAGCTTGCCGCTAACTGTTCTAACATGGCCGTCAAGTTTAACCGATTAATGGCCAACGGTGTCTCTGTCTGCCGTGATTTCGTATATTCAAACAGATCTTCAACCAGTGACTTCATTTGTGTTGCCTTCAAATAGGCAATATGCGCATATTTAATTAAATCCTCTTCTGATTGGTACTGTTTGTTCTCAATTAAGCCTAAATAGCCGATAATTGACGTCAACGGCGTTCGAATATCATGACTGACATTCGTAATTAACGCATCCTTAGACCGCTCAATTTCCCGTTCCTCGTCCATCGAGTGGATTGCCGAGTCTACTAAGGCATTAACACTTTCAACGACTCGTTGTGTATCACCAGTCAGATTAAAGTCAATCCGATGGTCAAAGTGGCCGGCCGCAATATAATGCAACTCACTAATAATATGTCGTAACTGCATCTGTTTGTATCGTCGAATTAATCGCCAATATAATACGAAACCGTCCGCAATCAGCATCAGTCCAATAAAGATGTTTTCATAACTCCATAGCTGGTAGTTATTGGGACCAATGGTAATCGATCGTTTAATTTGGAAAATACCGCTCTGTAACCCCGGATTATGCGCAATCGTACTGTTGATCAGTACTACGATCGACAAGTTTAAAAGGAGTAGCAAAATCACCGTCACTACCCCTTCAAAAAATAATTCACTTTTTTCGCGTCCCGTTAATTTCAAAAGCTAACCCTCACTTTTAACGCGATTCAATCTTATAGCCAACGCCCCAAACGGTCTGAATGACTTTTTCTCCATCCGTGGCTTCTTCGATCTTATCCCGCAAATGACTCACGTGCACCATCACGGTCTTAGCTGAGACAATACTTTCTTGCTGCCAAACACGTTCAAAAATATCATCAGCTGAAAAGACTCGGTTAGGATGACTTGCGAGCAAATACAAAATACCAAATTCTAACGCGGTTAATTGAATATCCTTACCCGTCAACGTTTTAACTTCGTGTGAATCTTTATTGATCGTTAACGGTCCAATGTCCAAAATATCAGGCTCGGTAGTCGTCACGTTATTTTCAGAACGTCGTAATAGTGACTTGACCCGTGCCATAATTTCAAGCGGATTGAATGGCTTGGTGACGTAATCGTCAGCTCCCGTAATCAAGCCCTGAATCTTGTCCATATCACCAGTCTTGGCCGACAAGACTAGGATTGGAAGTTGGGAATCTTTCCGTACTTCTTTGATGACCTCAATCCCATCCATTTCAGGCATCATGATATCCAAAATCATTAACGCAATATCAGGATTCGTATTTAATTTAGTCAAAGCTTCACGGCCATTATAGGCGCTAATTGGTTCATAGCCTTCGTTTTTAATATAAATTTCTAATAGTTGTGCAATTTCTTTGTCGTCATCGACTACTAAAATTTTCATCTTATTTTTCTCCTTAAATAATTCTGTTTTTATTTTACCAAAAAAGCGGCCGGGCTTGGCAGTTAACGATTGATTTTAGAGAAAACGCAACTATTCCGCGTCATTTGCCGTACGGTGAACTAATAACCAAGTATAGTATCCACCTACTAAAATCAATAATCCCGCCGCAACCCATATCGTCCGTAATGTCCACCACCGCTGCAATATCGCCGAAACAATCGCGCCCGTAGCAAAGCTCAACACTAATTCCCAATACACTAAACCAGTGTCAAGCTCCGTGCGCACGCCTGTCAACCAATAATTCGTCAGCGCGATCGTTGCCTTCTTGAGATTACCAGTAGAGAACACGTTATTATAGCCGTGGCCGGCGATTGCGCTGAAGGCTGTCGTCTGCATCGCCATCACGAATGCGAGTGGTGGGACCACCATCGCATTACTAACAGTCGCTGGTAGCATGCCGACCATTAAACAAACAACCAGCTCTGCCACCAAAACGGGCAAGCGCCAGTAGTGTGACCGCGCGCCCAACCATTGTTTCAGTATACCCACGACAATTACACCTAGTGTAAAAAAGAGGACTGTTGCTAATTTAGTCAACACACCCGGTAAATTCCACTGTGCCACATCAACACTGAGAAAAATCAAATTTCCCGTTTGACCAGCTGCTAAGACACCACCCCGTTGGATGAATGTGTATGCGTCAATAAAGCCACCGATACAGGTTAAGCCCAAGCCAATTTCTCGTAACTGGAATAAATGGCGTGACTGAAACCGTTGCATCTACTCCCCTACTTAATATGTTGAATTTGGCACCTCACTAAACTGGTACAATACGTTTTAATAAGTCCATCATAGCGCAATTAATCATCAGTACCTAACGAAAACGCGCCTTTTAACCCATGACAGGTTAAGAGACGCGTTCATAATCATCACATCATTGCTGATGATTCTATTGTTAGCTATTTTGGGTGGTTAAATAATCATTAAACGCTGGTGCGAAATGGGCATCAACTACCTTAACGTGGGCCGCTTTGAAAACTGACCGAATCGTCGCAACTTGCGTCTGCTTGTCCATCATCCGCTGTTGCTGGATTTTTTCACACAAATAATTTGTCACATCAATCTGCTTACCGCTATCATCAGTTACAGCCGCAGTCTTGGATCGACGACTGACAACGTTGATAATTTCATAAGTTGGTTTGTCTTTCGTGTCGGCAGTTGCCATAACTGTTTTGACCGGTTTCGTGACATAGTGTCCCACTCGTAGTTTAGCTGTGGCCTGTACAATTGCTGGTGCTAGAGTTTGATTATAACTGTCAAACTGCGCTAATTTTCCAGCAGTTGTGTGCGCTTGTCGATTATTCTGATATTTTCGCACTTGCGAATCAAAGCTAGCACCCGCATTCAGTTCAGCAATAATTTTTTGCGCTTGCTTCTCATTGGCCGTCGCAATGTGTTGAACCGTTGTCATTGGCATATAAGCTGCTCGGGCTTTTTTTAGTTGCGCTTTAGTCACTGGATACTTAGCACTAATGGCTTTCTCCATCAATAAATTCGCTTTGATTTGCGATTTTAAACGCGGTTCAGTGACATGATTACGTTCTAAAATCATGTGATAATTTGCGCCTGCCTGCCGTTTGAATGCTTTTAATTTAGCAGTTACTTCAGCTTGTGAAACATGATATCGTTGATTAAGGACTTTGTTTAGAGTCAATTCTTGAACAGCCTGTTGCGTCGTCGCCTGGTTTTCAATTTGTTTAAATACTTCCGCTTGTGTGACCTGGCCAGCATCTGACTTGACCAATGTCGTAGCCTTCGCTTGACACCCTGTTAACATGACTGCGATGACTAGACTCGCACCTACCCCTATTAACCGATACTTCATTTATATTAGCCCCTTTCTTTGCATCACTAATACCACGATATCATTAAAAATCTAATGAACTTAATAAGTAACACAATCGTGTACAGAGCTAGTATCAACGTCCTAACAAGAAAGAAGCACTACGGTCAATCTACACGAACGTTACATCTGCCTATATTTTCTGCTGGTACTCACCAGACAAAAAAAGCGTAGAACAAAGTTGATGTTCTACGCTTACTTGATGCTTATTCAACTAAACCAATCAGACTGACTCATACGATATCGTCATTTTAACCGTTGACTGAATAGTTCGGTGCATTCTTTGTAATTTGAATTTCATGTGGATGTGATTCGCGGAGCCCAGCGCCAGAGATTTCAACAAACTGGGCGTTTTCGATCAAGGCATCAATGTCTTTAGCGCCAACGTAGCCCATGCCAGAACGTAAACCACCTAACATTTGGAAGATAATATCATCAACGCTGCCTTTGAATGGCACACGTCCTTCAACACCTTCTGGAACTAACTTGTTCGCTTCGTTCACGCCGCCTTGGAAGTACCGGTCAGACGAACCATGAGCTTGTGACATCGCCCCAACGGAACCCATGCCCCGATAGAACTTGTATTGACGGCCATCGTCAAAGACAACCTCACCCGGTGCTTCGGCTGTTCCGGCTAACATACTCCCAAGCATCACGGCGTTGCCACCAGCAGCGAGGGCCTTAACGATATCACCGGAATACTTGATCCCACCATCAGCAATGATAGCTTTGCCGTATTCGCGAGCAACGCTGGCAGAATCATAAACCGCTGTTAATTGTGGCACCCCGACACCAGCGACAATCCGGGTCGTACAGATTGAACCAGGGCCAATCCCCACTTTAACAACATCAACACCAGCTTCAAATAAAGCACGCGTGCCTTCTGCCGTCGCAACGTTACCAGCAATCAATGTCTGCTTAGGGAAGTGGGCCCGAATTTCCTTGATCTTCCGAAGCACACCAGCGGAATGACCATGAGCCGTATCAATAACGATGGCGTCCGCACCAGCGGCAAATAGGGCTTCAGCCCGGTCAAAGGTATCACTAGTGACCCCAACAGCCGCAACGGCCAACAAGTGATTGTTGGCATCAACGGCAGCGTGTGGGTGATCATCATCCTTAACGACCGCTTTGATCTTCTTAACTTCTTCAGCCTGCGCTTCAATGCTTAAGTTCTTATGGATAACAGCTAAGCCACCTTGGTTGGCCATCGCGATTCCCATTGCGGATTCTGAAACAGTATCCATTCCCGCACTAATAATTGGAATATTCAGCTGTAAATTATCGGCAAGTTTAACACCTAAATTGACTTCATTCGGTAAAACATGACTTTCGGCCGGAATTAATAGTACATCATCGAACGTATAACCCTTTTTTCCAAACTTTGTATCCCAATTAGACATTGAACGTTAGCTCCTTATGTTTTTATTTTTATCTGTAAAGGTAACAAAACATCGCGATAAATGCAAGGGGTTGCGCAGATTTTCAGAAAGTTCTTATTTTAAGCCTGTAACGCCCAACCGAATGTTCTAGGTTGGGCCGAGCGTACTTCACACACAACTTTCATTCAGTCATTACATCCGTATCACCAGTTTAAAAGCTAACTAGGTGAATAACAAGCAATGACCACTTGCAATCGACAAAAAGACAAGCCAATGCACGCCATCAGCTTGTCTTTCAGTCCGAGCCTAAAACATGCTCGTCGTAATATTAAAGCGCCGCTTCAACCACATCCGGGCGAAGAAGACGACGACGGCAATGATCAAGTACGCGATTCCTGGTAAGACCGGGTTCAATGGTCCTTGAATCATTGACATGGTTGTAAAGACTAACATCCAAACGATGATAGCCAGTACTGACCACGCGATTTTCTTCCATAACGAAACTTTCTTGCCATCTTTAGCAGGCATTAAGTATTCGAATAACTTAGCAACGCCCAAACCACCAATGGCAGACGTAATCAGAATAGCGGTGATCCCGTTGGCACCAGCTGAATTCTTAGTAGCGTTCGTGCCGATGAAGCCCATGATCCCGTACATTAAGCAGAAAATCATGAATAGCATCAAGCCATTATCCAGCGCCGTGACCCAATAGTTCGCCTTTTGACGTTCTACCGGTGTCTTTTTTGGATTCACAATCTCTTCGGTCCGTTCTTGAACGGTCCCGTATAATTGACGAGCCGTGGTTCCCCGACCTTGTTCCGCTAACAATGTAGACGTCATTTCATTCAGAACTGCCGTCTTTTTCTCACCACTCAACGCTGTGGCATCAAGTGACTTGCGCATCTGACGCATATATTCAGCATTGCGCTTCGTCAACTCAGTCGCTTCGTGAACTGGCCGTTCTGCGGCTTGGGCCTGCTTGGCCCCGGCCGCGGCGTTCCTAGGTGTCTTTGAAGTTTCGCTCTCACTCACTATACAATTGCTCCTTTCAGCTTAAACGTTGAAGCGGAATTCGACGATGTCGCCATCTTGCATGACATAGTCCTTACCTTCCAAACGCAGCTTACCATTTTCCTTGACCTTTGCTTCTGAACCGGCTTCATCCAAAGCATCGTAAGACATCACTTCAGCCCGAATAAATCCACGTTCAAAATCAGAGTGAATAATTCCCGCTGCTTGAGGGGCCTTAGTACCGCGTTTAAACGTCCAAGCCCGGGTTTCCTTACCACCAGCCGTGAAGAAGGTTTCCAGTCCTAATAGCTTGTAAGAAGCCCGAATCAGCTTATTCAAGCCAGGCTCTTCAACGCCTTCAGCTGCTAAAAAGTCGGCCTTGTCGTCATCATCTAGTTCGGCAATTTCTTCTTCAGTTTCAGCAGCAACACCAATGGCTTGGGCTCCTTCTTGCTTAGCATAGTCCGCAACCACTTGGAAATACTTAGAGTTTTCTGGATCGGCCATGTCATCTTCGGCAATATTGGCTACATACAGCACTGGCTTAGACGTTAATAAGAATAAGCCCTTGACGATTTGTTGGTCATCTTCGTTGAATTCTAGTGAACGCACGGGTTTGCCGGCTTCCAAGGCAGGTTTGATCTTTTGCAAAACAGCGAGCTCAGCCTTAGCTTCTTTATCGCTCCCCTTAGCAGCCCGTTGCACTTTAGCCAAACGCTTATCAACAGCTTCTAAGTCCGCTAAACTCAATTCTAGATTAATTGTTTCAATATCATCTTGCGGATCGACTTTACCCGTCACATGGGTGATATTGTCATCATCAAAGGCCCGGACCACGTGCACAATTGCGTCAACTTGGCGGATGTTTTCAAGGAACTTGTTCCCAAGTCCTTCACCCTTACTAGCACCCTTGACGATCCCGGCGATATCCGTAAATTCAAAAGTCGTGGGAACGACCTTCTTTGCGGGGATGATTTCTTGAATTCGGTCTAGTCGTTTGTCGGGAACTTCAACCATCCCAACGTTGGGGTCAATCGTCGCAAATGGATAGTTGGCCATTTCGGCGCCCGCCTTCGTAATTGCGTTAAACAATGTGGATTTACCAACGTTTGGTAACCCAACGATACCTGCTGTAAGTGCCATATCGGTTATTCACTCTTCCTTTTTTAATAATTAAGCTTGATCGGCTTTGCTTTCTAATACCTTTTTGAGTTTTTTATTGAACTCACGACGCGGCATCATGACCACGTGACCACATCCCGTACATTTAATCTTAATGTCAGCGCCCATCCGGGTAATTTCCCAGCGATTGACACCACACGGATGCGCCTTTTTCATCTCGACAATATCACCTAAATCATACATGCGCAACGCCCCTTTATAAATTAATTAATTTAAATCAATACTGAGAATTTCTAAAATCCGTGTCAAATCTTCATTTGACAAGTACGGAATTTCAATTTTCCCTTGATCAGCTTTGTTCGCCTTAGTTTGAATCGAAACGGCCGTCCCAAACTTCTCTTGTAATTGTTCTTCACTCGCACGGATGTACGGTGACTTCTTGGGTGCAACTTTTTTGGCCGGCTCCTTGGACTCGCCGTTATAACGCGCCACGATTTGTTCCAACTGACGGACCGTCATGTTATCCTTCACGACGCGCTTCGCTAATGGCGCTAACTTGGTTTTATCCTTCAAAGACAAAAGCGTTCGAGCCTGGCCCATGGACAGTTGGCCCTTTTGGATATACTGTTTGACCCCATCTGGCAAGCCCAATAACCGCAAATAATTAGCAATATATGGCCGACTCTTGCCTAGGCGCTTTGAGACTTCCGCCTGCGTCAACTTCAGCTTCTTCATCAACGAATCGTAGGCCGCAGCTTCTTCAAGCGGAGTTAAATCTTCCCGTTGTAGATTTTCAAGCACCGCCACTTCCATCATTTGTTCTTCGGTAACATCACGGACAATGGCTGGAATAGTCGTTTGATGAGCGAGCTTCGACGCCCGAAAACGCCGTTCACCAGCAATGATTTCATATTTATTCAGCTCGGCATCCGGTTGTCGTACAATGATTGGCTGGAAAACGCCGGACTTTTCAATCGAGCTGGCGAGCTCCTTAAGTGCCGTCTGATCAAAAGTTCGCCGGGGTTGGTACGGATTGGCATGAATATCCTTAAGATCTAGATCAACCACGGCTTCTTCACTAGCTGGTTCGTTAACATCGGCAAACAGGGCTCCAATACCGCGTCCCAGCGCCTTATTATCTTTATCTTTACTTGCCATGAGCGGCCAACACTTCCTTTGCTAGAGCTAAGTAGACTTGCGCACCTTTCGAACGGGCATCATAATCGACAATCGATAGGCCGTGGCTAGGTGCTTCAGATAACCGCACATTGCGGGGAATAATCGTCTTATAGACGGCGTCCTTAAAGTATTTCCGAACTTCTTCGTTGACCTGGGCTCCGAGATTGGTACGGGCATCGTACATAGTCAATAGCACGCCTTCAATTCGCAACTGTTTATTAAAATGTTTTTGTACGAGCTTGATCGTATTCAATAACTGACTCAGCCCTTCCAAAGCATAGTACTCGCTTTGAACCGGAATCAAAATCGAATCACAAGCCGTAAACGCATTAATGGTCAGCAAGCCTAACGACGGTGGACAATCGATCAAAATATAATCATAATCATCCTTCACGTCATCGATGGCATCACGTAAGCGGGTCTCACGTGCCATCATCGGTGTCAGTTCGATTTCTGCCCCAGAAAGCTGAATTGTAGCCGGAACGATATCTAAACCCTTATGACTCGTTGGGATAATGGTTTCTTTAATGGGAACGTCATTGATTAAAACGTCATAGATTTCACGTTCGATGGTCGACTTTTGAACACCTAAACCACTGGTCGCATTCCCTTGCGCATCCGTGTCAATTAATAAAACTTTTTGGCCTAATTCGACCAGACTAGCCCCGAGATTAATACTCGTGGTTGTCTTGCCAACGCCACCTTTTTGGTTAGCGAGTGCAATTACGGTTCCCATAATTATTGATCACCCCTTGGTTGATTTTTTGGAATTTCAATCGTAATCCGATACCCGTCATCCGTATCCTCTTCATGGGTCTTCACGGGTAAGCCGGCATCAGTTACCATCTTAATTGATTTTTTGATCGTATTCACAGCAATTCGCGTATCGCCGGTCAACCCCCGTGCACGTTTGCGTTTGGGCTTCGGCGGCGTTTGGGTCTTCGCCACTAGCTGTTCTGTTTCTTTGACCGTCAATTGATCAGCAAGCACCCGTTTCAAAACCGCAGCCTGTTGCTCCACAGCCAAGTTGAGTAGTGCGCGGCCGTGCCGTTCGCTGATTTGTCGCTGCAACAACGCCGTTTGAACCGGCTGTGCTAACTTCAACAATCGCAACTTATTCGCAACTAACGACTGACTTTTGCCCAATTCTTTCGCTAGCGCCGATTGCGTTAATTGGTTGAGTTCCATCAGTTCTTGGTAGGCCCGAGCCTCTTCAATGGCCGTTAAATCTTGTCGCTGTAAATTCTCGATCAGCGCCATTGACGCGGTTTCACCATCATCCATCTTTTGAATGATGGCCGGCACATCTGCCCAATGAAGTGAAGAAATGGCGCGGAACCGCCGCTCACCAGCGATAATTTCGTATTTCTGCGGTTCGTATTCCCGCAAGACAATTGGCTGCAACAAGCCGTGATCCGCAATCGTAGCAGCCAATTCAGCAATACCAGTTTCATCGAAGACTTGCCGGGGTTGAAACCGGTTGGGGATAATGGCAGTGACCGGAATACGGACAATTTGTTGCTCCGTGGGGGTCGTGGCCGCCTCGGTTTTATGTTTATCACGATTAGAACCAAATAATGAAAATGCCATTGAAATTACCTCCCACCTTACATTGGTGCCGTTAACGGCTGTTTCGCCGGTGTCCCCGGCTTGCGTGGATACCGCTTCGGTGACGGCTTCTTCTTATCAATAACAATGATATGGCGCGGATCAGCAGTCACGGGCAAACTAAAGGCCTCGTCCTGAACAATTTGGCCCCCTAATTGTTGAACGGCGTATGTCCCTTCAGCCGTTTCAGTACGGGCATTGGCTGCTTTCAATGCAATCATCTGGCCGCCAATTTTAACGAGTGGTAGGCAGAGTTCGCTCAATACTGATAGGCGCGCTACTGCCCGAGCCGTCACGATATCGTAGCTTTCCCGGTGAGCAGACTTCTTGCCAGCAAACGTTTCAGCGCGAGCATGGAACGTTTTCACACCCGTTAAGCCTAATTGTTGGACTAGATCATTTAAAAAATTGATTCGCTTATTCAATGAATCAACGATCGTCACTTGTAACTGTGGGAACGCAATTTTGAGCGGAACCGACGGGAAACCGGCTCCAGCGCCAACATCACAAATCGTGAGTGGTTGATCACGCAGCGCAGGAACGTAGAATGCTGGCGTGAGTGAATCGTAAAAATGTTTAAGATAAACTTCTGGTTCCGCTGTGATCGTGGTCAGGTTGAACTGCTTATTAGTCGTGACCAATAGTTGAAAATACAGCGCAAATTGTGCCAATTGTTTTGCCGTCAGCGCAATCTCGTGTTGGGCTAACGCTTGTTTAAATTCTTCTGGATTCATTAGTAATAGCTCTCCTTAAAGGGGTCACATTCGTCCTCTTTTTGTGAAACAACTCAATGTTTCACGTCACCTCATAACTTTAACGTAAATAACACTTAAAATCAATGCACAGCCCCGCTGTTAAAATCGCAATAACCCTTGAAAAGTCTGCTTTTACAGCCATCATTGACAGCTATTCTAGTTTGCAATTTTTCTAGTCAAATTCATGAACCGCCTTGAACATCTCACCGTTAAAAACGACACCGGATAAAAGTATGACCAGATGATTCATTAATAAAAAAGAGGCCAGCCGAATAGCTGACACTCTTACGTTCAATTCAAAATTAAATTATATCACCGACTACCAAACGAACAACCCAACGACACCGGCTGATAGTAAGGAGACCAGGATCCCAGATAATAGCATGTAACCAACATTCCGTGAAATCAAATCGTTCTTTTCACGATCAACGATTCCCTTGAAAGCCCCAATAATCATCCCAATCGTTGAGAAGTTCGCGAAGGACGTTAAGAAGACCGTTAAGACTGCCCGGAAATGCGGTGCAAAATCGTTAACTTTGCTGGAAACTTCACCCATGACAACGAATTCGTTAGTCACTAATTTCGTTCCCATATATGAAGCCATTTGGAAAGCATCACTTGGGTTAAAGCCAAGTAACCATGCAAATGGGAACATGACAACCCCAAAGATGTTTTCAAGTGATAAATTGCTATTGATTAAACCTAACAACTTATCAATTAATTTGGCTAACGCTACGAAAGCAATAACGTTAGCAGCAATAATCAAAATCAAGCGACCAGCGCCTAAGATTGAATCACCCAAGAAAGAGAAGAATGGTTCGCGAGCTGGTTTAGCTTCCTTAACTTGTTCATTAGCTAATTCTTCAGAACCGCTCGTTTCAGTGGTGGCAGTAGTTTCTTCAACAGCCGCACTACCTGAGATTTTCGCAATGGTATCTTCTTCCGGCTTAACTTCGACCGGATTCAAGATTGCAGCAATAATCGCAGCGTTTAAGACGTTCATTGGCACCGCCGTCAAAATGAATTGACCAGGCATCATCTTAATGTAAGCCCCTAAGATCGATGCCGTCACACAACTCATTGACATCATCGCAATCGTCAAGTTTCGTTGTGCCTTCATCTGCTTCAATTGTAACTGCGAAACAGCAAGAGCTTCCGTGTTGCCCAAGAACATCATTTCAACAACGAAGAATGATTCGAACTTTGGTTGACCAGTAATGTAAGCTAAGCCCCGGCCAACCCATTTGATAATCCATGGTAATACGCCAATATAGGTCAAAATATCGAATAATGGCACAATCAACAAGATTGGTAATAATGAACTAGTGACGAAGTCCATCGACTTAACGTTAACCCAACTAGCTAACGCAAAGGCGATCCCATCGTATGATACATTGACGAGCCAAGTGAAGCCATCTGCCGCTGCTTTAACCGCGTCGACACCGACTTGTGAACCCGTTAAGAACCATGCCAATAAGACTTCTAGTACTAACATGACACCAACTGAACGCCAGTTAATGGCGTGCTTTTGCTTGGAGAATAAGTAGGCAATGGCAATAAAAACCACAATCCCAATAATATTAACTACCAAGTTAAAGACCATGTGAATAATCCCTCTTCCCTATGAATGTAAGAAATATGACAAAACTACTTCTATTAATTTACCATTTAATACGCACTTGCGGTAGCACTTTTTAAAGAAAAGCTTAAGTTCTTAATTAGGCCGTACCAATTTATTGAAAGGCCCCGTCCAGATAGTGCTGGTAACCGTGAGAATTTTAGTTATGTCTGCCCAATTTCATTCTAAATTTTAGTAATTCTGCTAATCATAAATCGAAAATTTAGGTCCATCTTGATTAACCGTTAACTTATTGTGACTAGAATTAATTTATTAACTTAGTAATCTATCTGAGTATTCTCTAAGTCGTTAAGTTACAAACTAATAGCAATAATAAAACCAACACATTATAATCTGTAAAATTAAAGTATCATGATTCAATTTACCTATATTTCTCACCGCAAGTACCCGTAATTCAAAGTCATTGTATCAATCAAGGGCCAATTTAATAAATCATTATCAGTTAATAAATACCTCAAATCATTAAATAACAGTTGAAAATCACCAGTTACTTGGCAGATAATAGACTTTTGTTGTTACAACCCGGGAATCATTGAGATTGACTATATCTCTATGTTGGTTGCATTCAATTATTTTTAGTTAATCTTTTTAAAACTTTATGCCAATATACAAAGGAGAATTTCATGCGTCATTTGGGGAAAGTACCAGTTTGGATTACTTATACAGTAGCCTTTATTATTTTAACTTGCATCATTTATAGTCCACTATTTCTGGACGGACGGTCTTTGATTTGGACAGTAGATGGGATTTCACAGCATTTGCCAATACTAACAGCATTCCAAAAAATGCTTAAGGGAATTGGCACACAATCATTATTTGGATGGTCCTGGAATCTTGGCCTAGGAGCCGATCAAATGACGACTTTTGCGTATTACGTTGTCGGCGATCCATTCAACTACTTAGTCGCTCTATTTCCAACTACTAAAATTGAATTTGCATATCAGTTTCTGATTTTGATTCGCTTATATGCTACGGGCCTAGCTTTTTTAACATTTGCTAGGATATGGCACTTTAGCCGCTTAAGTCTTTTAATTGGTTCTTTAACATATACCTTCACTGCTTTTGCACTTCACATCGGCATGCATCATCCCTTCTTCTTATTACCCCTCATCTTTTTCCCATTATTATGTTGGGGAATTGAGCGAGTATTCAGAGGAAAATCATGGTGGCCCCTGGCAATAGTAATTGCAATCACGGTTGCCAGTAACGTTTACTTTGCTTACGTATTAGCACTCGGGAGCGTTATTTACACAATCTGGCGTTATTGGCAACAATATCGTCAAACAAAAACGTATGCACGATTTTGGCAATTGATTTACCACTTATTAAGCGCTGTTTTAGTCGGTGTAGCGTGTGCAGCAGTGTTAGTTATTCCGACCGTCCTCGCCATGTTGCACTCGACACGTACAGGTGGCCAATTTGCCAACGGATTATCGCTCTACCCATTAAGTTATTATATTGCGCTACCCAATTTGGTTTTAAATAGTGATGGGATGCCGTTTTGGGTCATTTTAGGTATCAGTAGCCTAACTTGGTTAGCTATTTTACATTCGTTACGTCATTTTAAACAACGATGGGACTTAAATAGTCTACTCATTATTTTATTAGTAGGCCTATTACTTCCAGCTGTTGCAGCCACATTCAACGTTCTATCTTCGCCCTCCAATCGTTGGCTATTATTAAGCACTTTGCTGTTCAGCGTTCTTACAATGCGACTCATCGATGACTGGAAAAAACTTGATAGTTGGGATTACCGACTATTTCTAGGCGCCAGTGTTGGCTTAATTATAATTATTTGGGTCGTAAATGGTTTTACTTTTAACGTTAGTGCGCGCGACCTAATATCATATATATTACTATTCGTCTTAATCACCTGGTTTATCGGGTCAAGTGCGATGCATTTAAGCCGCTTAACACTGATAATTGGCTGTTTCACTCTGCTATGTCTTAATCTAATTAATACTGGCTTTGGTGCAACTATGACCAGTTCCGGAGTTGCCAATCCACAACAACTATATCGTGGAAGTGCCACGAGTTGGATTAATAAATATTTGGATGGTGCTCAAAAAGCTTTACCGCGTAATGATAATTTCTATCGAACTACATTAACCCCTGGATTCTATGCTAGAGGAGCTGCTTCTGGAAAGAAAAACATCTCAATGTTGCTCGGCACCCATGATATTGCATCCTATTTCTCAGTACAGAATAGAAGTATTAGCCAATTTTCACAGTCAATTGGCAATCAAGAGGCCGATCCTAATTCACCACTAAGCACAGCTGATGGTCGGACAACAACACGTAACCTTCTGGGGGTCCGTTATATATTTGAACTAGCAGACCGTTATGACCCTAAAAATATTCCCGTGGGCTATCATGCTTTAAAAAACAACGATGGGCACGTGCGTATATTTAAAGATCAACCAGTGGCCGGTGGATTATCTAACAAAACCGGAACTATCGTTTTTGTTAATGACAACTTTTTACCATTAGTATCCACGCAAAACGCTCAGATTAGCGCAGCCAAATATCAACGATTAAATGCTGTTGATAAAGAGCAAGCAATGATACAAGCGCCGATTACTGATAAGCCAATAACTGGTGTTAAACAAGTGCAACCTCAAAAAATAGCCACCACTGTCCCCTATACCGTTAAAGTTAGGAATGTTACCGACAGGCCAGTCAACTCTTCAAGCCGACTAAGCCAGAAATTAGTCACTACTAATAAAAAAATTGTTAATGACAATCAAACCACTAACAAAGATGGTCTACATCAATTAGTTAGTGATTGTCAGGGACATCAATTGACCTATGATTTAATTCTTGATCATCCTGAAAAGTGGCAAAATAAAGAGTTATATTTAGAGGTTAGCGGTATGACAATGGTCAAACCTACGTTGAATCAATTTTTGCAAAATAATGCGGCTAATGCCGTATTTGCTAATCGCCCCAATACAACATTAGCTAAGATTCAACAGTTTCGCCAGGCACTTCATACTGATTGGCAACTCAGCGGTTACTATTTATCCGCATCAACCGCTTATCGAAGTAACAACTTTTCACAACAATCACCAACTAATCTTTCGAATTATTCGATTCGAAAACGTGTTATTTTAAATTTAGGCTATTCAAGTCATTTACGAAGAATCGTGACCGTTCGTTTTAGTCAAGTGCCTGAACTAAAAATCCATCATGTAAAATTAATGGCAGTTGGATTTAAGGGGCGCTACCAGCGTCAAATCAAGGCCATTCAAAAGCACGGCCTTAAACAACAAAAGGTAACTAACAACACCATTACGGGTCGCACTCAAGCACAAACTGCCAGCGTATTAACTACCTCGATTCCATATTCAACTGGTTGGCACTTAACAGTTGATGACAAACCAACTAAGACTCAAGTTGTTAATACAGGTTTCGTTGGTGCAAAAATTCCCGCTGGTCAGCATAAAGTCAAATTACAATATCATACACCCGGATTACGATTGGGCGCTATAATTTCGTTAATTGGCCTTTTGCTTCTACTGGTTAGTATCCTTTGGCAATCACACGCTTGGTTGCATAATCAATCAAACCAGTAAGAACTCCAGTCTATTTTCTCGTATTAAAATTTACACGTAATTCATGCTTTCTGATCAAAAAAGTTCGATTCGTCATTGAATCGAACTTTTTCTATCAGCTCCCATTTTGAATAATAAACCAATGATGAACTGACTTGATGACAACTGAAAATTCAGTCGTTAAGTACCCCGCAACCGCGGAGTGCCCCTGCCAAGGAATTCTATTATACCGCGTTTAGTCCGTTTGCGAACTAATTAGTTGACCTGACCATTAAATGGGACTAAACTACGGACAATTAATGAAAGGGGGTGATGCTTTTTGAGTACCATATGTAATCTTAAAGCATCAGTCTCTGCCCTATTCGGAGCACATGACTGATACCTTTAAGGAGTCCCGACCAAATTTACTTGGTCGGGACTTTTGCTATCTAAAAGTGTGTATAAACAGTTGCAAGTTGACTGTGAGTGGCTTACATTAAAAGTGCAGTTTATTTGGAGATATGGAGTAACGGGAAATATGAAAGCAACGACAAAACAAGTATTGACAGGCGCTACCTGGCTAGTAGTTCTGCTAGCAATGATCGGTGGTACCATGCTTTGGCAACAACAAGTCCACAAGTCAAAACCGGTCACCACCATAACAGTGACTTCTACTGAACGTATTCCAATGGTGCTCTTACTAGATGACCACTTAACTCACAATCAGATTCAGCAATTAACTGCCCATATTCAAAACAGTAGCGCCACTCAGACACTGGTCACCGCCAAAATTACAGCGACGGGGACCGTGACATTTAAAGGACAATTGCTCAACAGTGACAACCGCCCCTACATACAAGTGCAACTGCCCAAGAACCTTGATTCAAACCGACAAACGCATTTATTAAAGCAACTCCTAACCGCCGCCCGCCAGCAGTTTGAATTTCGCCGGTTTAACCTTGTCAGTTACGGTCGTGGCGGTCTCACTGCCACTAACTATGTCGAACACACAACAACAAGCTTATCACCACAACACCTTGTACTGATGGCCACCCCATTTAACGGCACCAGCCGCCAAAGTAACAATCGTCGCCAAACGACGCCGGTTGCCGCCAAGTCGCAAACGGCCACACTAGCTAAATTGATTGCACACCGCCATACCATTGATTCCAAGATGCAGGTATTGATTGTCGCTGGAAAAGCCATCAAAGCTGACCAACCCCTACCACTGCAAAGTGCCCTGGCTGGTCAATCTATCTTCAAGCCAGTGGTAAAGGTCTATCAACAAAAAGTGTTGCGCTCATGGCGCACCCAATCCGGCTTACTCAACAACCATCAAATCGGTAATACGATTCAAACGTTTATAAACTGATTTCACCCGTCCAATCGACCTAGCCATCATTTTTGCTCAGAGTGCTTATCTAAAACATATCTAAAAGATTAATAGCCACCTTTCCTGACAACCAACTTGGTCTACTGGAAAAGCGGCTATTTTTAGCTTTAATTGTGCGATCTGGTCGTAGTAAGCCTTTAACGTTAAAAGCAGCCAGCTTAAGTCCGCTGAAAAAAGTTTAAGTTAGTGCCAACCCTGCCTGGTTGAGCGCGTCCTACAACGCCTTCCAGTCGGGATAGCGTTCGAATGGCGGACATGTGCGTATTCCGTTTCTGATGAATTGGCCGTGGCTATTTTAGCGACAGCGACTTTGCCATATAACTGTCAGTCTGATAATAGAATTACGACTGTTCCATGATCTTTATACTGAGGTATTCAAAACAGTTGATGTCCCATTAACATTTGTTCAAAGTTCTTAGTAGTAAATAATAATTTAACGACTAATTGCACCAGTTAGGCGGTCGTTCATCTACCTTTCGAGTGGCTTCCCGAAACATGCTCAATGCCACTGAAGTCTGTGCTGGCTACGCCAACGCTCTGCCTAACTTTGCTACTGCCATAACATCTGATCCGGATACTCCTTGGTCAAAAACTGTTTAATGGCACGAATCATGATAGCCGTTGAAGGAGCGGTCGCCTGGGTTTTGTTGGCAACTAAGGCAATCTCACGATTATAGGGTTCGGCAAAGGAAAACGTGTTAACATCTCCAGTTAGCTTCCGTAGTGCTAGCTGAGGCAAAATGCCCATGCCTAAACCGGATTCTACCATTGAAATAATAGATTGATCATCAATCGAGAATCGTAAAAAGTTATTAGTAACGTGGTAGTGGTCCAGTGCTAGCTTGGTGTCCCGGTCATAATCGCTTTGTTGTAGAATAAAGTTCTTATCCGCAACGTCATCAGTCGTAATGAATTCACCATTTTCTGGGATAAAATCAGCGGGCGTCACACAATAGATTGGATCATTGATCAGTGAATGCACTAATAAGTTCTCATTGACTGGCATCGACGTAAACCCAATATCGATAGTACCGATCTTGGCCCAGTTGGTTATTTCATTAAAGTTACCTTGCATGACTGAAATCTTAATATCAGGATATTTATGATTAAATTCGCGAATAATTCGGGGTAACCAGTTGATACAGACACTACTGAAACCGCCGATCCGTACCGATCCAGAGTGCAATCCTTGAATATTATCGGCAACTTGTCGCAAGTTACTTTCCGTATTCAGAATCTCTTGAACATAGGGTAAAACCTGCCGCCCATCACTAGTAAGTTCAACGCCTGAACGGTTACGGATGAATAGTGGAAAACCCAGTTCTTTTTCCAACTGATTGATCGAATGACTGACCGCACTTGGCGTAACGTTAAGCGTAGCGGCCGCTTGATAGAATGTGTGTTGGGCAACGACCGTTGAAAAGACTTCATATGCGAAGTTTGCCATAATGATTTACCTCTCTTAGGTGAATTTATTTCACTTATTATTGAAAAAGTTGAGTTTTACTAATTACAAGTTTTATTTTATCATATTGATAATCAAAGAAAACAGTTTAAGTACAAAAAACTGAGTGGGGGAAAATTATTATGAAAAAATTATTTGCAAATCGCGTGTTAAACAATGACACTTCCGACCTAGATGAGGTCTTCAAGAATAGTGCAAACCCGGAAAACATTTCCTTCGCTGGTGGTTTTCCAGATCAGCACTTATTCCCTGACAACGACTTAAAGCAAGCCTATCGTGATGCTATTGAACACGATGGTCAAGGCATCTTCCAATACTCATCAACTCAAGGGCTGCCGGCATTACGCCAAAAAATTGCAGATCGAATGGCGACTCATGCTGACGTTCAAGTTAGTGCCGACAATGTCATGATGACTCAAGGTGGTCAGCAAGCCATCGACCTCGTGGCGAAGCTCATGTTGAACCATGGAGATGCCATGGTCGTCGAAGGCCCGACTTACATGGGGGCTTTAGCCGCCTTCGACACTTACGAACCGACTTACTACGAAATTCCAGTTGATGATAATGGGATGAATATTCGTCAACTTCGTAAAACCTTGAAAGCTCATCCTGAGATCAAATTGATTTACACGATTCCTGACTTCCACAATCCAACGGGTACGACGATGAGTGCCAAACGTCGTCAAGCACTCGTTGCCCTTGCCAATCAGTACGACGCCATTATTTTGGAAGACAGCCCGTACCGGGACCTCCGTTATAGTGGTCAAAACATTCCGGCTATCAAACACTACGATACTGAAGGCCGCGTCATCTTTATCTCAAGTTTCTCAAAGATTCTCTCCCCGGCCTTGCGAACAGGCTGGATTGTTGCTGACGACGCAATCATGCACGCATTGGTCGGACTGAAATCCGCAATCGATGTTCAATCGCCAAATGTAACACTGGCTGCTATCAACAGCTACCTAGATCAACACGACATCGACGATCACGTTGCAACTATTAGTACTTCATACCGGATTAAACGTGACGCGATGTTAGCCGCACTCGATCAATACTTCCCGCAAAATGTCCACTACACCCGTCCTAATGGGGGCTTCTTCATCTGGGTAACCTTGCCAGAAGGAATTGATGCTAAAACCTTGCTCAATGACGTTGTTTTACCGCAAGCACACGTTGCCTATGTGCCATCCGCTTGCCAATTCGCAAGTCGCAAGGTTAAAAACGGGTTCCGGTTGAATTTCACTAGTCTCAACGTCGAAACAATTACGCTGGGAATTAAACGCCTTGGCCACATCTTACAACCGGCACCAGTAATTGTTCCAGCAGCATCGTTCGCACCCCAATTCTAACTTGACCCACTCATCATGCGACTAACCGTAATAATTGCGATTAGTCGCATTTTTTGATTACATCTGTCAGCTGTAATGAGTGGTCGTGCTCCTGAATATTAGCACTTTTTATATCAGGATCCACATCAAATAAGCCGTACGCTTTACGACCATTTATACTGTATCAGTTTGAGCACCCGCGCTTGCGTCGCTTTTACTGATAAAAAAGGGTTTGACAGTACTTCTCTGATTCGCTACACTAACGCTATACTAGCCGATTATGAAATAAGCATTGGTCCGTTTGCGACACTCAATGCTTATTTTTTGTTAACAGCTTCATTTTCGGATAAACTAGGAGTGTTGTGAAAAATTTCTAGGAGTGTGAATCATGAAGTCATGGGTTAAAAAATTAAGCGTTGCAGTGCTTGGGTTAGGTTTAGCAGTTACATTGACCGCCTGTGGTAGTAACACTAGCAGCAGTTCAAAGTCTAACGACCTCGGATTGCAAAAATCGGGGACGTTGACGATTGGCTTAGAAGGCACTTTTCAACCATATAGCTACCGTAAAGACGGTAAATTAACTGGTTTCGAAGTTGACCTCGGGAAAGCCGTTGCCAAGAAGATGGGACTAAAAGCTAAATTTGTACCAACGAAGTTCGATTCGTTAGTAGCTGGTTTAGACACAAACAAATTCGACGTTGTCATGAATAACATGTCCGAAACGGCGGCCCGAAAGAAGAAGTATCTCTTCTCGACCCCTTACATTTATTCTAAATCACAATTAGCCGTCAAGAAGAACTCATCGATTAGTAAGATTACCGATATTAAGGGTAAGAAAGTTGCCGAAACAACGACTAGCAATAACGCAACGGATGCTAAACGTTTAGGTGCAACCATCACCCCAACCGATAGTTTCCAACAGTCGATCGACCTCGTCTCACAAGGCCGCGTCGCTGGGACTATTAATTCTCGTGAATCCTTCTATGCTTACTTCAAGCAGAATCCGAAGGCTAACATTAAGCTGATTGATTCCGGCGATCACATTGCCTCACAAAAAATCGGGGCCATCGTCACTAAGCACCACCCTAAGATGCAAAAACAAATCTCGAAAGCAATCCAAGAATTACGTAAGGACGGCACGTTAAAGAAATTGTCCAATAAGTATTTTGGTGGTAACGTTACTGATAAGTAACGTACCATTGCCCGCTATTATGGCGGGATACATAGCACCAAATTCTAATTTGTTACAGGAGGCTCCCTATGGATTCAATCTGGCACATCATTGTCACATCAACGCCGCAAATTGCTGCAGCGGGTTTAAAATATACCATTCCGATTGCCATTATTTCATTTATTCTCGGTTTGATACTTGCGATTTTCACGGCCCTCGTCAAGATTTCGACTCGTCGTGGTTGGTTTTTAATTCTGAAAGCCATCGCTAACTTCTACGTCTGGCTCTTTCGGAGTACCCCACTGCTGGTACAACTCTTTATCGTCTATTTCGGGCTTCCCTACCTTAAAATCAAAGGGTTCTTTCCAAATGGGGTCCAGCTCGACCCCTGGACTGCTGGGATTGCCACTTTTTCACTGAACACCGGGGCTTACTGTGCGGAAACGATTCGAGCAGCCATTCTTTCCATTCCTCAAGGTCAGTGGGAAGCGGCCTACTCGATTGGCATGACCAAGTCACAAGTACTCAAACGAATTATTTTGCCGCAAGCTGCGCGAGTCTCACTACCGCCACTATCCAATAGTTTTATTAGCTTAGTCAAGGACACCTCCTTGGCCGCTTCAATCACGATTATTGAAATGTTCGAAGTCAGCCAACAAATTGCTGCTCAAAATTATCAACCACTTGTGATGTACTCCCTGGTTGCTGCCCTATACGCAATTCTATGTACGATTCTCAGCTGGCTACAAGGCTACTTGGAAAAGCGGACGTCACGTTACTTACGGCCACTTAATTAGGAGGTTGTCGAATGATCAAATTAGAACACTTAAATAAGACGTTTGGCAATCACCAGGCGTTAACCGATATCAATACTGAATTTAAAGAACACCAGACGACCGTCATCGTTGGCCCCTCGGGTTCTGGTAAATCAACCTTACTGCGGTCACTAAATTTGCTTGAACGGCCCGAACAAGGTTTATACCACTTCAATGACGAAACTATCGACTTTACTAAGCCGTTGACTAATAAAACAATTCTCAATATTCGACGCAAAACTGGGATGGTCTTTCAAGGTTATAATCTGTTTCCCCATCTCAGCGTTGTTAAAAATGTCATGGAAGGCCCCGTGCAAGTCTTAAAAAAGGATTCCGCGACGGCTAAAAAGTCCGCGCTAGAATTGTTGGCCCGGGTCGGCTTGCAAGATAAGGCCGACGCCTACCCCGAACAATTATCCGGTGGGCAACAACAACGGGTCGCGATTGCGCGCTCGTTAGCGATGGATCCCGAATTCATCTTGTTAGATGAGCCAACTAGTGCGCTAGACCCCGAACTCGAAGCTGGTGTGCTCCGCGTTCTACTAGCCCTCGCTCAGGAAGAAGACTCCATGATTATCGTCACTCACAACATGGAATTTGCCCGCGCAGTTGCGGATAAGATCCTATTTGTTGAAGATGGCAAAATCCTGTTCGACGGGACACCCGCTGAATTCTTTAAGCAGCCAACGCAACGAATTGCCGACTTCTTAGCCGCGATGACGTTCACCACGATTTCAGACAAAGCAAACCAATAGCGTTCATTTGAGTTAACGTGCATCTAACTGGAAAATCCCAGTCAGATGCACGTTTTTTAGCACCCCCTAGCGTCTCACGTCAACTATCGATCTGGCGCATTCACAACAAATGGCATTTAGATTAATATAAAATGTGATTTTGATTTGACAATTGTTATTTAATCTTGTAGACTAGCCTCAATATCTAAACATTGTGATGAGATGAGTAGTGTGATTGCCACGCAAAGCGAGCCGTTGGTTGGTGTAAAACGGTCGGACAGTGATACGAAGATGGTCTCTAAATGGTATTGGTGAGCATTAGCAAGCCAGTAACGCGTCGTACCCGTTAGCGTACTGAGTGAATTAGCTCATTGAGCCAAGCGTTGTGCACGCGCTTGGAAACTAAGGTGGTACCACGATCAGCAGTCGTCCTTTTTCGATAAAGGACGACTTTTTTTGTCAAAAAATATAGCTCTACGGGGGTAATCGATATGAAAAAATGGCTCAAAGCAGTAAGTTTAACAATTTTAGGACTCGCACTAACAGTCACCTTGACGGCATGCGGTAATTCTAGCTCATCTAAAAGCAGCACTTCTAGCACAAGTAGTCAGCTCAAATTGCAAAAGAGCGGCACGTTGACGATCGGGCTAGAAGGCACCTTCCAGCCTTATAGCTATCGCAAAGACGGTAAGTTGACTGGTTTTGAAGTCGACCTTGGTAAATCCGTCGCTAAAAAGCTCGGTCTCAAGGCAAAGTTCGTCCCAACGAAATTCGACTCCTTGATTGCTGGCCTGGATGTCGATAAATACGACGTGGTCATCAACGATATCGCTGAAACTGCGCAACGTAAACAAAAATACCTCTTCTCTACGCCTTATATCTACTCTAAATCCGAATTAGCGGTCAAGAAGGGGTCCTCAATTAACAAGATCACGGATATCAAAGGCAAGAAAGTTGCCCAAACAACGACTAGTAATAACGCGACCGATGCTAAACGTTTAGGTGCGACCGTCACACCGACCGATGGCTTTCAACAATCGATCGACCTCGTAAACCAAGGTCGCGTCGCCGGAACAATCAACTCACGGGAAGCATTCTATGCTTACCTCAAGCAGAATCCAAAGGCCAGCTTGAAATTCATTAGTGGTGGTTCAGAAATCAAAACACAAAAGATTGGCGCAATTGTCACTAAAAAGCACGCCTCACTCCAAAAACAACTGTCTAAAGCGATTCAAGAACTCCGTCAAGATGGCACCTTAAAGAAACTGTCTAATAAATACTTTGGTGGTAACGTCACAAACCAATAGCCATCGCAATCTATTTGATAACGTCCAGTTGATAGTCACAAAAAGCCCGGAAAACCGGGCTTTTTGTGTGTGTCGGCGTCTTTCAGCGACCATCTTTTATCACTCATTGTGTTTCTAAAAACCATCCGGGACCATTTACACCATTGCTTATGTCGTGAACCCGGTCAGCTAATTCAACTGATTTGCAATATTGAATTTCATCTTGCCATGATTGACTTCCAACCACATATATTTGGTGTTCTTAGGCGACAAAACCTCAATATGTGAATATTTTTGATTGTGATTCTTCGCGATTTTTTCAGAGCGGCTTTGCAGTGTCTTGGCTAGTGACTGCCACGAAGCGGTCTTGCCTTGATCGACACTTTCAATAACTGGCGCTTGCTTTGATATTCGCACACGCATGGCACCACCATTCCAACTCACTTTAACCTTGCCATATTCAGCTTTATTCGTTCTGATTTCTGATTGAATATTGGCTGCAAGCGTATTAGCTTCCCGAGCCTGATACAAATTAAATCCAATCTCAAAGACAATGACTAGCGCACAGATAACTGGTGGCAACCAAAACCACCACGTCCGTAAGCTCTTTTTTTGATGATGCGGCTGCTTTAAAGTCGTCGTTTCCGCGTCTTTACGCTTATCCTCAGCAACTGTCGGTTGTCCACTGCCACATTTTCCACAATACTGGGCACTTTGGGGAATTCGTTCACCACAAACCACACAATTCTTCATGTCCGTTTCCATAATTGCCCTCCGTCATAATATTATCGATAATAATTAACTCAGCCATGACAATTAACTGTATTAATATTTCAATATAATGATTATATATCGAAATCAGTCATTTTTCTAGGCCTTATCAGATCAGTATAGTATCACCCTTGCGTACCGGACAGCTGGTATTCGCTGAGCATCATGATTTTAAGCTTTAGTACGGGCCTATTTCAGTCACCGTTAGCAAGCACGTTTTGCGTTTACTAGTGGCTAAAAGTAGTTTGCCTTTTATCATTATTTTAATATTTAAGTTTGACAGTTAGTTTCACTTCACTGTATACTACTCATTGAGCAATACTATACGACGTATAATATAGCAGGAGGGATAGCAATGGCCATTCAAATTAGTTCCGAGTTATTGGACGGGTGCGTTTTAGCCTGCCTTAAAGGCCAAGATTACTATGGTTACGCGCTAACGCAGCGCTTGCAAGCCGCCATCTCGGTGTCCGAATCGACGCTCTACCCAGTGCTTCGACGACTCAAGAAAAATGACTGGGTCACGACTTACGATCAGGCCTATCAAGGCCGCAACCGACGCTATTATCAGATTACGAGCGCCGGCCTGACACAATTGAGTGCGATTCAACAAGAGTGGCAAACCTATTATTTGGCCATTAACCACTTACTTCAGGGGGAGGATGAATCATGAACGACTACTTATCTAAATTTAACGCGTTACTCGTTCAACTTACCGATGATGAACGCGACGAGGTCGTTGAATTTTATCGCGAATACTTGCTAGACGCGGCAATCGCCAATTATGATGATTGCGTTGCAGAACTGGGAACGCCTAAACAATTGGCTCGGAAAGTGTTAGCCGATTATTCGATTCGTTTTAACGAAAATCTCAACGCCAATACTTCTAAACGGCAAAAATCTCAAGCAACCGTACGCACGATTTGGCTAATTGTGCTTGCTTTATTATCAACACCGATCACAATTCCCGCATTAATAGTTATTTTAGCGGTCTTCTTTGCCTTGGCCGTTACCGTCTTTGCATTCGTGATTGCAGCGGGTGCCATCTTAATTGGCGTGACCATCCTCGCATTTGCCATGCTAACAGCCGGCATCGGTATCTTCGGCCAGTCGCTATGGGTCGCACTATTCTACCTAGGTAGCGGTCTTGCTATTATTGGTGCCGAGCTATTAGTTTTACCACTATTTATCTGGCTTATTAGCGTTATTCTGCAAGGAATTGCAAAAATCGTACAAAACCTATACCACCGATTTGTTAAGAAAAATCGGGCGGAACGAGGAGGTCACCACCATGCGAAAGACAATTAGAGTTGGCATTATTTTATTAGTTGTTGGACTGCTTCTAATCATGTTTGGAATTGCCAATAACGGTATTCAAAGCGTCTATTGGGACCAGGGTTTTCACATTGTTCGCCATAAGACTCGGCGCTACCACGTCAGTCAGCTAAAAGATATCACGATTGCAACGGCCAACAATATTACTATTAAGCAAGGCACAGCTGCTAATATCACGGTTACCGCCACGCGCGCCTTACCAACTGTTACGATCAACAATGGTCACGTCACTGTTACTTCAACGACACACAACGCCAAAACCGTTGGCTTCATGTTCGATAACGTCGGACAATTTGCTGACACGACAATAATTACGGTGCCTAAAGGAACTACTATTCATCAAATAACCGCCAAAGCTAGTCAAAGTGGTAACGTTTCGTTGCAAAAAGTTACCGTCGACCAATTGAAAAGTCTTAGTACGGATAGCGATATTAATTTAACGGATGTCAAAGTCAATCAGTCGCTGACGTTGACCGGCGATAATTTACGGTTAACTCGTGTCTCGGCGCCTAGTCTACAAATCAATAGCGATCCAGATATCAGCATCACCGACAGTCATTTTACCAAGACTGCTTCAAAAATTATAACCGCTGATAGCGACATCCATCTAACCAATAATCAGTTCAAAGCCCTTAAGCTAACAAGTAGCGAAGGTGATATTATGCTCAATAATAATCGCATCACTGAAAGTTTATCCGCTACAGCCAGTGACGGTGATATTCGAATAACCGCGCCACGGACAACCGGTATTAAAGCTAGCACTAGCGATGGGGACTTGCATATTTTCAATCATCTCCAGTCCGATGGCGGTGATTACCAGGTCAACCAATCGGCAGCCGTGCAATACCGACTGACGACCAGCAATGGTGATATTACGGTTAGTGCTAACTAGTCCATGCTAGTACTGCACTTACTCAAATTTTCAAAATAAAACCGCGACTTGCTCATGGCAAATCGCGGTTTTATCGTACTTACGTTTAGGATGCTGTTGCAGTCGTCATTTCCGGACGCCCTTGAATCGCCAGCAGTGCTGCTCCCGACTGAATAGACTGATTAGGTTCTGATTCTATCCGTTGATAATTTTTACTATTTGTCACAATCACCATGACCGTGTCATCTAAGTTAGCAGCTTTTAACACCGTTGCGTCAAACTCACCTAAGAGATCACCCTTTTGAACAGTTTGCCCCGGTTTAACGACAACTTTAAAGCCTTGCCCTTTTAATGACACCGTATCAATACCGATGTGAATCAACAACTCAACTCCATTATTGGTTGTTAACCCATAGGCATGTCCTGTATCGGCTACAACACTCATCTGACCACTTTGTGGCGCATAGACTTTTACCGGCCCCTGTTCCTGTGGCTTAATTGCAATGCCGTCCCCCATCATCTTAGATGCAAAGACCGGATCGTTAACCGTACTCAAGGCAATACTTTTACCAGAAACTGGTGAAAATATCGTATCATCTACAATCTTTGGTTGTACTTGATCAGATTTTAATATGTCCTTAGGAATCGCAAACATATTAGTGGCAATAAAAGCCACTGCTACCGTCAATAACGAGACGACCGTATAAATCAGCAAATCACGAGCATTGTAAATATACATCAGATAAGAGGGAACAACGGCTAGACCATATGAATTTGCTGCCACACTCATAACACTCAGTACGCCAGCACCTATCCCACTGGTTAAAACGGTTACAACCAACGGCTTGAAATTATAGCGAATCAAGACCCCGAACAAGGTTGGTTCTGAAACACCAAATAGTTGCGAGGAAAATGCGCCAATAAAATTAGCCTTAGCCTTTTGTGACTTTGCTCGTAAAATCATCGCCAAAGCTACCCCCAGATTAGCAAAGCCATACATGGCTTCTAAAGTAATTAACGGATTGAGCTTGGTAGCTGCTAATAGTGACGTTTCGATGGCAATCATCATCTGATGAATACCAACTAGCACCATTAACGGATAAGCGGCTCCAATCAAAAAACCACCAATTCCAAATGGTAAGTTAATCAACCCTTCAACACCACTAATCATCACATTTTCAATCCAGTGTACAACCGGGCCAACCCCTAAAATCATAATACCAAAAGTAACTAACATCGTTAAAAAGGGCGTTAAAATTTGGTCGAGAACGTTAGGGACGTGTTTATGAAAGTAATGCTCCAGTTTACTTCCAAGAAAACCAGCAACTAACGCTGTTAATACGGATCCTTGACTACCGATAACTGGAATCTTGTCAAAAAGCATAATCGCTTTCGCTGTACCACCCGCAACTGAATACGCGTTAGGCAGTGAAGGGGAAACGAGCATTAGTCCAATCACAATACCGACAATTGGTGTACCTTTAAAATAGCGAAATGTGGACCAAACAATTAAAGCTGGCAGAAATGAAAAAACAGTCCCCGTTAAAACTGAAATTACTGTATTAAGACTTGCCGGAATCGCGGCAGATGAAGTTCCAAACAACTGTAAAACCTGATTGTTAGTCAAAGCACTTTGTAATCCCAAGAAAAGTCCAGTAGCTGCAATCACCGGAATAATTGGAATAAAGATTCCCGAAAGCATTGCCATGAATCGTTGCAATGGTGACTTCTGATCATCAGGAGTCGGCGTAGTCGTTGTTTCCTGACTATAAATTGCATTAACTAAATGTAACTTTTCAATTGCGTCATACACATCGTTAACAACACCTGTACCAATAATGACCTGATACTGTCCTGAACCGAAAAAGACCCCCTTAACCTCATCTAAGTCTTCAAGTGCTGCTTTATCAATCTGCTTAGGATCTTTAACAACAAACCGCAACCGTGTCTGACAATGAGTAACCGATTCAACATTGTCAACACCAACAATATCAATAATTTTTTTCGCAAGTACCTGATAGTTTTTACTCATTTGAATTCACCTCAAAAAGAATGGCTTGATATGGTTCCAACGTATTGAGTCGATAATGTGCGTAATTATTTAATCGAGGTCGGCCATTAGGTAACGTTAGGAATAACCGTTTTGCGCTTAAGTTAACATACACCTGTACCCTTCGACCACGTTGATAAGCAATCACTTGGTCACAATCACAAGTAATTGGCCTAAAATCACCGACTATTAAATCCTGACTTAAATTTGATATTTGCCGTAACTTAATCAATGACTGATAAAAATGCCAAACTGAATTTGAATCTAATTGTTCGCTTTGCCAGTTTACCCTATCATGTGACTGTTTTGGTGTAATCCATGGCTTGGCACCCTGATTAAAGCCTTGATTGACGGAATCATCCCATGGATATGGTAATCGCGCATTATCCCGGGAACGAGCATTTACAAAGGCAAGCGCCTCGCTTGCTGAATATCCCTCTTCAATAGCACGATCATAGTTATCGTGACTGCTCAAGTCGTTAAACATGGTAATTGAGTCACGCCGTGCATTTGTCACCCCCAGCTCTTGTCCTTGATAAATAAATGGACAACCGCGCAAGTTAAAATAAAGTAAGGCTAGTGCTTTGGCACCAATTTCATTCCGATAAGCTGGTGTCTGAATATATTTATCAATACTCCGCGGCTGATCGTGATTTTCAAAAAAGTTAGCTCCCCAGCCGACATTTTGAATCGCCAGTTGGCTTTTAAAAATTGCGCGCCGTAAGTCCGTCGGTGTCCACTTAACTCGTCGATACCACTCTGATCCGGATGCAATATCAATATCTGCGTAATGAAAGTCAAAAATCATCGAGAAGTAACCTTTTTTACCAATAAATTGTCCAAGTTGGTCATAACTAACCCCCGAAGCCTCTCCAACCGTCACCGCGTTAGCTGGTTTAAAAGTAGCCGTGTTCAATTCAGCTAAGAACTTTTCAATACCAGGTCGATTTTCAGCTTTACGTTTGACTTTACCTAACCCATCAACACCATCAGGACTAATGCTGGCAAAATCTTGATCTTTTTTTATGAATGTTATTGCATCGATCCGAAAACCCGCAACCCCTTTTGCCAACCACCAATTAATCATTTGATAGATTCGTTTCCTTAGAGCCGGATTTTCCCAATTTAGGTCCGGTTGTTGTTTAGAAAAGACATGGTGATAATACTCATCCTGACTTCCTGGCAATAACGTCCATGACGAGCCTTTACCAAAGTTTGATCGCCAATTATTAGGCGGATTGCCGTGTGCCCCACGCCGAATAATATAAAAATCACGATACGGACTCGTCGGCGATTTAATTGCAGATTGGAACCACACGTGCTGATCAGAGGTATGATTGATAACCAAATCTAAAATGACTTTTAATCCTAATCGTTTAGTTACTTCCATCAACTCATCAAAATCAGCCATCGTTCCAAACCGAGAATCAATAGCTTGGTAATCAGAAATATCGTAACCGTTATCAACCATGGGTGATTGATATATTGGAGATAACCAGATAGTCGTAATTCCCAGCTGTTTCAACCGGGGTAACATTTGGATGATTCCACGCAAATCCCCAATGCCATCGTTATTAGCATCTTTAAATGATGCCGGATAAATTTGATAAAAAACTTCTTTTTGCCACCAATTTTTTTGCATAATTACTACTCCTATATTTGGAATCGATTCCACTTTAATCAAAAGAAAAAGGCTTAAGCACTTTTTCTTTTGATTAAGTCTAAGCTTAGATCAATCGTTAACTCAGGTCGTTGTAACCGGCCCAAGTGATGTAATAACTGATCGACCGCCAATTGAGCCATTGCCGCGACCGGTTGTCGAACCGTTGTTAATGGAACTTGGGCCACCGCCGCAAATGGTTGATCGTCATACCCCATCACGGCCATATCATCTGGTACGCGAAAATGTTGTTGCTGTAACTCATCAATTACCCCAACGGCCACCTCATCAGAATTGGTAAACACCGCTGTCGGGCGATCACTAGGGTTTAAGGACGCTAATTGCTTCCCCAACGCTTGTCCATCCGCAATCGTATGTTGTTGTGCGAAAACCCAGTTATTGTTTACAACTAACTGCTGCTCTTCACAAAAATCTAAATAGGCTTGCGTCCGCGAACGTCCATGATGCGTACTGGGAAAATCACCACCCGTGGCATAGGCAATTCGCCGATGACCTTGATGATATAAGTATGCCAAAGCATCTTTAGTTGCCTGATAATGATTTAAACTGATCATTGGAATACCAATATCAGTAGCTTCTTCATTCAACAGCACCATCTGATTAGCATACGTCGCCGACAATTGTGCCACTAGTTGTTGATTTTCAATGGATGCCAGAATGACGCCATCCACTTGTTGCTGCTTGAGTTTATCCAGAAAGTGTTGTTCTGCCAACGCATCATCATGAGTCTGCATTACCATCACTTGAAACCCGTATCCGTTTAACTCCCGTTCCAATGCATCAAATAACTGTGCAAAGAAGGGGTTAGAGATTCTTGATACCAGTACACCAATCGTATTAGTGCTCTGCGCGCGTAGCTGACTCGCAATGGCATTCGGGGTGTAATCCAGTTTTTCAATCGCTGCCTGAATCTGTTTCTTCTTAGCAACTGAAACACTAGGCCGATGGTTTAAATACCGCGAAACAGTCCCAACACCTACACCAGCCTCAGCTGCTATTTCACTAATCGTTGTCATTTAGGCTCACCCCCCTATTTGGAATCGTTTCCATAATTAATATAACGACCTTTCAAGTAATTGTCAAGACAAATTGGTTTTTCAAAATGAATTCACTAAAAACGGTTGCCCTTAAAACATTTAGTCCACCATTAAAAAATGGCAGTATACTGCCATTTTTCTGTTTTTCGGCTTGAAATGGAAGTATACTGCCATTTCGATAACTTCATTTTTAACATTCCAGCCAAAAAAATATTCCAAGCCAGCGTACACCTGACTTGGAATATTTTAATTACTGATTCAGCCTTAGTAATCGCTATAACGATGCTTGATAGACATCAAACCACGTCAATAATAGCGACACAATCAAGATACCAAGCATCGCCACCGCGTGCCACCATTTATTTCGGACAAATATCGCAATATACTCACGAATGATCGCATCCGGTAAGAAGAATCGCGCCGTCCGCGCACCAATACCATCCGCTTTTAGACCTGCTTGCTTGGCAAACATCCCGGCTCTAAAGGTATGGTAATTATTTGTAACAAAAATCGTGCGTGGATTTTTAACAGGGCCCTGTGCAATCAATTGCTTACTAAACTGCATATTTTGCAAGGTCGTCTTCGATTGCGTCTCCGCCCAGCCATCCGTTGCAGGAAGGCCATGCGCAATGGCGTATTCCAGCATGGCTTGGCCTTCCGGAACCGTTTCATCACCACCCTGACCACCTGAGAAAATCATCACGGCCCGATGATGCGTCTTGCGTTGTTGCTTCTGATAAAAGCGCAGTCCACGCATGATTCGTTGCCCTAGCAATGGCGAGACACGGTCTCCATCTAACAAGCCAGCCCCAAGCACAATAATATAATCTTGTCGCAGACGGGGCCAATTGAATTGATAAATCGTCAGCATCGTCAGATAGTTATAAAACCAAAAACCAAGGTAAAAAATGACCAGATTCGGAAATACCGTCAAAAAATAACTCACGGGCTGCGGCACATGACTACTCAACAGATTGCCTAAAAATGGCAAAATCAGAATGGCCAGTCCCAAGTACAAGGTCAGCATATTCGCCAACGTATGACTCTCATGACGCCACATGATCCACGCATTCCATAAGAGCAAGAAGGCTTGTAAGGTAAAAATCAGCCCAATCAACAGGATCAGCAACACAAACAACGTCCCACTGATAATGATCAACCAGTGGATATTGCTACCTAAAATTGTAATCGCCAGCATGGTTAAAAACGAATAGAAAAATAGCGAAAACCAAATACCGTTACCTAGGCGAACCTTATCGCGATGATAACGCCAACCAAAAATGGTTCCAAATATGAGTGGTACTAACCAGCCCCAGTAAAACATTGCTGGAACTGGAACCCAAACCGCTGCGTCATTCACATCAATACCCCCGCATTAAGTTTTATTTCAGCTTCCATCATAAAGGACTCCCCGCGGGACTGCAATCAGAAGTCATTACTTCAACTGTTTTTGTTCATTATAGAAATTACGGTAAGCTAAATAGCACGCAATGATTGACCCCAAACTAGTCGCTGATAAGAGCATGAACGTGACCATAATTTGATACTTAATGGCCCGCACTGGATCGACCCCTGCAAAGATCAAACCGGACATCATCCCTGGCAGACTGACTAGACCCACAGTCTTTGCCGAATCAATGGTTGGTGACATCCCCGTACGAATCGCCTCACGCACGATGGCAATCGAAGCGTCGAGTAGACCAGCCCCTAACGCCAACCGTTCAAGCACACCTTGCCGCTGGTCATGAAACTGACTATTGAGGCTGCGATAAGCCAGCCCAATTGCGACCATTGAATTCGACGCAATCATACCAGAAATGGGAATCATTTGCGATGGCACAAACTTAATCGCACCAGATAGCACGAGGACGCCGAGTGTTACCCCCGTACTAACAAAAATGGCTAATAACGAAATGGCTAATGCATGGTCAATCCCCGGCCCCCGTTTTTTCGCATTCCAAGCCGCATTGAAGATAATGAAGCCCATCATCGCCAACGTTAGCCACAAATTGTTGACTCGGAAAATATACTTTAGCAAGTAACCCACGATAAATAGTTGTACAACAGCCCGCACGACACCAATGACGATGTCCTTATCCAAGCCAAGTTTCTGCCACAAACTAATTCCTAACGCGACGAGCACTAACATTGCCGCCAAAAATAGCGACGTATTATTAACTGCTAAATTCATGCGTGTACCTCCAATCTGCCAGCAACCACTTTCGCTAATTGATCTGCCGCAGCAATCTCTGTCGCGTCATGAGTAATCATGATCGTTGTCACGTGATCCTGCTCATTTAACTGTCGTAACCAGGCGTGCACGATTTGCTTATTATTTTCATCCAAACCAGCTGTCACTTCATCTAATAACAACACTTTTGGCAAGAATAAGATGTTGCGAATCAGCGCGACCCGCTGCCGTTCACCACCGGAAAGCTCGGTAATCGGCTGATGCAGGGTTCGTTCGGACAGCCCAACATTATTTAACGCCGTTACCACTCGTTGCGTATCCATGACTTGCTTACGAATTTGGTACGGGAAAGCTAAGTTATCTGCCACCGTCTCACCAAATAACGTCGGTTGTTGGAAACAATATGAGACTTGCCGCCGATACATGATTGGGTCATAGATTTCAATCGGCTGCCCATCAAAAATCAAGGTCCCACTTGTTTTAGAAATCATGGCCGCAATGATCCGTAATAACGTACTTTTCCCACCACCGGATGGTCCCGTCAATGTAATATGAGCCCCAGCTGGAATCTGCCAATCAACATCATGTAAAATATGTTGATCAGCGATTTGATAATTAACTTTTTCTAAACTAATCAATGAATTCATATGCCCACCCCCGATTACTAATTTAGAATCATTATAACCTGACTGTTAGGCGACTTTCAAACAATCCTCCTCAGTTATCCTGTGTCTTTCCACATGCTATAATGGAGGTTAACACAGTTCACAGAAAAACGAGGTCAAAATCAAACTTATGCCACAATCTAATCATTATTCGCACCAATCCCGATCGCACAATGATCGGCGCCGACAACAGCCGGATGAAAAAGTGCAAGCGACCGTTAACATCGGCCAGCGTTTTCCACTGACCATTCGGCGTTTAGGCATTAACGGTGAAGGTATTGGCTATTACAAACACGTCATCACCTTCGTCAAGGGCGCCCTTCCTGAAGAAGTCGTTGTTGCTGAAGTAACCGCCGTGCACCCACGTTACCTAGAAGCTAAGATTCGTAGTATTCGCAAGCCTAGTCCTGACCGGGTCGATCCCCGCGATGCCTATGCGGGCGAAGTCGGTGGTTTTGAATTAGAACACCTCGACTACCCGGCCCAATTAGCCTTTAAGCAAGATTTAATTCGTCAAGCACTCGAAAAATACCGCCCAGCTGGTTATCGACACTATGATGTTCGGCCCACCATTGGGATGACTAATCCTTATGAATACCGCAACAAAGCCCAATTTCAAGTTCGTTTAATTGATGGGCACGTCGCTGCTGGCTTATATAAAGAAAATAGTCATGACCTAGTCGACTTACCGACCTGTTCGGTGCAAATGCCGGCGACAATGACAGTCATGCGTCAAGTCGTGGCTTGGCTGGAGGAACTCCAAGTACCGATTTACGATGAAGAACATAATTCTGGCATCGTCAAGACAATCGTTGTGCGTGAAGCGGCCGCCACTGGTGAAATTCAGCTGGTCTTCATCACAAATACACCCAAGTTACCGAAAAAGCATCAATTATTGATGAAAATCGCTGAAAAACTGCCAATGGTCGTGTCGGTCATGCAAAATATCAATGCTGGTAAAACTTCATTGATCTGGGGTGACCAAACAACATTACTGGCCGGCAAACCAACTATTACGGAGGAGCTAGACGGCCTAGTCTTCGATTTATCTGCTCGGGCCTTCTTCCAATTGAACCCGCAGCAAACCAAGAAACTCTATCGCTTAGCACGCGAAGCTTTGAACTTAGCGCCTAATGAGACGCTGGTCGACGCTTATTCGGGCGTCGGAACGATTGGTTTATCACTAGCCGACGTGGCTAAGGAAGTTCGGGGAATGGATACCATTCCGGCAGCCGTTGCAGATGCCAATGCCAACGCCCAACGCAATCAAATCACTAATGCTCATTACGAAGTTGGTGAGGCGGAAGTCTTGTTACCGCAATGGTTAGCGAGCGGTTTTGCGCCTGATGCAATGGTCGTTGATCCACCCCGTACTGGTTTAGATAACGTCTTAATTGATGCCATCTTACAAAGCGCACCGGAAAAACTCGTCTACATTTCATGTAACCCATCGACGCTTGCTCAGAATTTACAAGCACTTACCCGCGGATATCAAGTCGACTATATTCAATCGATCGACATGTTCCCACAAACAGCTCGTTGCGAAGCCGTCGTCCGCTTCACGAAGCGTCATTAATTTGCCACTCACTGCCAATCATATTAGGGGGAATCATCATGGCAGCTACTGATAGTCAAATTGCATTAACGATGACCTTTACGTTACGGCCACCATTCAAGACTCATTTCTTACTATTAAAAGATTACGTGGCGGATGTTCGTATCCCGGCTCGTGATGGGATGCTAACGACGATTATTGCCAAAAACATTCCGCTATCACCGGCCTTAGAGCAACTAAAAACGATTTTTGATGATGTCCAAAACCCAGTTTACTGGCGCTTACACGACCAAGCCGTTCAGGAATTCTTCAGTGCGCATCCTGAACAGCGACCGGTCCTGCCAATCGACTTGCTGCAAGTCATGCTCAATACATTATCTGCCCAAGGTTTGTCCGATCAACAATTAATGCACATTATGAAAGACGTTTTTGAACGGCTACAAACCAATGACTTCAACGGACAGGCATCACAGCGAATTTTGACGTCGTTGAACAATAAGTAACACGCCACCATTTATCGCTGACTTTTATAAATTAGGATTAGATAACACCAAGTTGTCTAATCCTATTTTTTCGGACATAAATCAATAGCAGTAACTAACTAAGAACATTCTTTAGCACATCGATGAAACTTCATTAGTCACAGAAACTTGCACTAATACTCGTTTTTCTTTTTCTTAGCCATTCATTATATTCCAGCATAAGAAGATGGTCTTTCGGTTATCGAAAGCAAACTTGTTGACTTTGAAGTTACATGTGATAAGCTAATCACTGTAATTTTTATTGCTACAGCAATTTGAAAGGATGTTTTAATTATGAAATACGCCATCACTGCCGCTACTGGTAAATTTGGTCAAAGCGCCGTTAGTACGCTGAATGCTAAAGTTGGTGCAGAAAATGTTTTAGTAATTGCTCGTAATCAGGACAAAGCTGCTCAGCTGTTTCCTGATAATCCAATTCGTACCGGGAATTACGATGATGTCGACTCAATGACGAAAGCCTTCGAGAACGTTGAACGCGTGCTCTTCGTTTCATCACAACCTGGTGGTCCCGTTGACCGGGCCACCGCTCATAAAAACGTCGTGACTGCCCTTAACGCCGCTCATGTTAAATTTGTCGCCTACACTAGTTTTCCCAACGCACAGGCAGCAGTCAGCGCCTTAGCCAATGATCATCGGGCCACCGAAAATGCCATAAAAGCGACTGATATTGCGCACAGTTTTCTTCGTAACAACTGGTATTTAGAAAACGAAATGGGCTTCTTACAAAGTGGTGCCCATAACCAAGAAACCTTGTACTGGGCTAATAATACAGCTGGCTGGGCCTTGGAACGTGAATATGCCGAAGCGGCAGCAACCGTTTTGATGGCAGATGCCCCTCAAGAAGTGTACGAATTTGCTGGGACACCCCTCACTTATGCCGCACTCGGTCAAGCACTCCAAGAAGCAACTGGCAACCAAGTTAAGATTACCCAAGTCAGTCAGGATGCGTACGTGCAATTCCTTGAAACGACTGGTCTAAATCATGATACCGCTGCTTTGTTTGCCTCATTCCAATCCCCAATCAATGATGGTGCGCTGGCTGAAAAGTCAGCCGACTTAGCTCATGTCTTGGGACGTCAACCATTGGAAGCCAGTGTAGCTATTAAAGAAATCTTAGCGCGCTAATAACGAGCTAGCTGTAGGTTTCTCTTAAATATCTTCTACAATACGAAAATAGGAAGTTCAACGAACATGGCGTTGAGCTTCCTATTTTTTAATGATTCGTAAATGGCCTTTTCATTAGCGCGTAACATCAGCAAAATACTGAGCTAAGGTTAGCTGAATACCATTATGATTATTATCAGTTGTTACTATGTTCGCTGCCTCTTTAACGGGTTGTGGCGCATTAGCCATCGCAACACCAATCCCCGCTGTCTGGAGCATCGCAACATCATTAAAGTTATCGCCAAACGCAAGCGTTTCAGCAGGGGTAACTTGATCATCCTGTAATAATTTCATTAATGCGGCTGCT
Source organism: Lactiplantibacillus sp. 3062 (assembly GCF_055413545.1). Lineage (NCBI taxonomy): Bacteria > Bacillati > Bacillota > Bacilli > Lactobacillales > Lactobacillaceae > Lactiplantibacillus > Lactiplantibacillus sp. 3062. The sequence continues at coordinate 66,924 of NZ_JBVAYE010000010.1, read as the reverse complement.
TTAGTTACGCCTGCCGCAACGATTTCTAAATAAGTTTCTTTCGAACGATAAACTGCTAAGCCGCTAAATTCATTACGGCTTAATCGTTGTTCAATCGCCTGAATAATATCTGGATCGGCCATGATCATCATTTTATGCACTGGCGTCGGCATCCGTTGCAACCATGTGCCCAAATCCGTGACATGGGGTGCATAACCAATTCCCGTCGCTTCCTGCTGTTCCCACGGGCCATTAGTAGCCACCAACCAGTTATTATTCGAATAAATACTAATTGAGGCAGCTGGCCAATCATGAGCTACTACCGTTTGCACAGCTTGTGCTAGTTTAGGGTCAACGGCTTGCTCTTCAAAAACAGTTAGTCGATCATTCACATCGGTCGTAGCCGTTAGCGCGCCATTATAGGCAATCATGGTCGAATTAATTCCTAGTTGTTGTGCAATTCCAAACATCCCCTTAGGCGAACGTGCTGAGGCCAACACCATTTGTGCCCCCCGTGCAACCGCTGCTTGAACTCCCGTAATTGTAGCCGGTAATAACTGTCCTTGACTGTCGACTAGGGTACCGTCGATATCACTTACGATTAATTTGATCATTGATTTTCCTCCGTTAAGTTAATCATGGCTATGCTAAGCGTAGACTTATATTATGTATCCTTATAGATTCTACTGTAGCATGAATCAAGTCATAAATAAGTATTCCAGACCATTTTTCATTCATAGTAAAGTAAAAGAACCGATAACGTTACTTGTTATCGACTCTTTTTACCTAAAATATCAAATTTTTGGCCAGGGCGACATTACCAATCGTTGCAGAACCATTATTAGCAATTCCCGTTAAAACAATCAAATGATCTAAGTTCGGTAATTCAACATAATTGTTATTAAGCTGCTCAACGTCTCTTCTAATCACTGGAAGTTCAGTTTCGCTTACTACTGAGCCACCAATAACAATTCTTTCAGGCATGAAATTAAGATATGCATCAAAGACCAGCTGTGCAATATAATAACTGATCAACTTAAATACTTCATTGGTTCGCTTCAATTGTTCCCCCGGTTTGCCAGTTCGAGCCTCAATTGCGGGTCCTGAAGCCATGCCTTCAAAGCACCGATTTTGATGATATGGACAGACACCCTTGAAGTTATCGCCTGACATAGGTATGACCATTGTATGTCCCATTTCAAGATGAGACATACCACCTATGAAATGATTATCTTGGATAACACCACCACCAATGCCTGTCCCAATAGTAAAGTATACTAGTGAACGCACTGCTTGTCCTTGTCCAATCATATATTCACCATAAGCCGAAGCATTTACGTCCGTTGTAAAAGTAATTGGAATTTTCAAAGCTGCCCTCAACATCTGTACAACATCCGTATGAGACCAACCAGCTTTTGGTGTATTTAAAATCTGACCATATGTCGGTGAATCCACCTTAATATCGGCTGGGCCGAAACTCCCGATTCCCAACGCATCGACTGGATTTTTCTTAAAAAATGAAACACAGGCTTCCAGCGTTTCATTTGGCTTTGTGGTCGCTACTCGTTGTCGCTTCAAGATACGGTAGTGCTCATCAGTAATTGCTAAAATGAACTTAGTCCCTCCAGCTTCAATACTTCCCAAACGCATGAGCTATGCCCCCTGATTGTGTATGAGCAAGGTAACCATATCATAAGGCTGAATCATTAATTGTTCCGAACATGGTTGAGCCTCTTCCAGAGCATTTACCTGAATGAAATGTTGTTTTAATAAGGGGGTCAAATCAGCAGCCACACCAGATTCATTTGCCAAACGGATAACAAAACTATTTGGCACAGTATAGGCCGGATACAACGCGCTAATTGTGACATGTGGATCGAGTTTCAAAAATGACTCGCACTCTGAGATAGTTGGTAATGAATCATCAAATTCAACATCCCAAATTTTATTGTCTAATCGATTTACAAATAAATTCAATTTTTGTAATTGATAACTAACATCGGGTGCTAACCACTTTTCAGCAATTATTGCCAATTTATTTTCATTCAATTGAGACGTGGAAACTAACCCAAACTCAAATGTATTTGCTCCTAATTCTTCGGCCAACGGCGTTGGTGTCATCTGATGCCCAATACTAGTTGTATCGCCTGAAGCACGACCTGGTCGCCACAGTAAATTAGGCTTACCAAGTTGACCAGTGGTTGCCATTAATGTGACATAAAATGCTTTCTTTCCTAACTCGTATTCCTTCATTCCTTTAGCAATTAAATACAGGCTATCGCTAGCCCCTTGCATCCCGACAATTTTATCAAAGTTATAAAGGTTAACCGGTTTTTCAACAAATTCTTCTTCCCAATTTTCCGCAATTGGTAAATTACGTGTTCTTTGAAAGCCGCCTTGAACTTGCGCAACTGCAGTGTCACTTTCAATTGCTGTATTAATTTTTAACCGTAATCGATGATCTAGAACCTGATTATCGACAGTTAAACGACCTGCCAATACATTGTCACCATCAGTTAAAGTCAACGTTAATTCAAATGCGACATCGTGCAGCTTTGGTTCGTGACTAATCCTGTCAGCCAAGCCTTCTGGTAACTGCCACTTGCCGCTTAATCGCAGTTCTTGCCTTCCAGCTCCAACATAAATGGCTACAACGCCGGCTAAAGGCAAGTCAACCTCTTTGTCGCCTCGAAGCGGTGAATAATCGTACGTATCACCATCATTACCCGAATCTACAATACTAATGATGTTTTTGTAAGTTTTCCCATTAGTAGTTGCCTGAAAGTTGCCATCGACATAATTCACTTTCCAACTTTCATTTTGGATAGCCGTTTGTTGCTCAGACTGTAATTCTGGCAAAGCTTCTGCACCATCCTTAAAGTCAATTACTTGGTAGCCCAACCCATCAAACTGGACTGCAACTTGTACTTGTAATTCATAGTAACCAGGCTCGTCTTTAAATTCAAAGCCTTTAGCCGTTTGTTGCATGATATTTTCTCGCTTAGCCACATAATTTGCACTTAAAATAGTTGCTTGATATTTTTCATCAAACATAATGTTTTTCGATGATGTTAAGAAACGGATTTTCTTATATCCATTGAATGGGCGTGGATCAGTATTGAATACAAGCACCTGATTGGCATCCAGTTTCAACCGTTGTGCGATTCTTTTCTTGATATAGTTTTCGATACCGTCTGCAATTTCAAAACCTTGTTTGAATCGATGGTCAATATCAATAGCAACATTATCAGAAACACTGCCACCCAAACTGTCATGCGGTTGACATTCTAGCAACTTTTTCCAAAGTTTCAAAATAAGACCCTTAGACACATCGATACCACATCTTTTGGCGATGACCATCAGTGGCTCAACACGTCGTAATATTTGCTGTTCGAGTTTGAAATTCTGCCGTTTAATGCGCGAACGTACTGAACCAATTGTCCGATGAACTCTAGCATAAGTTGGATACCGCAACTCGCCTTGATAATCCGGTAAATCGTTGCGTTGTCGTAATGTTCGCATAAACTTCGGATAATTGCTGATCACAATCTGATTATGACTATATTTATTTATCTTACTAATAGTCTCAGATACGTTATGAATAATATTCATTTGATCGATTCCCGAAGGCACTAGGACCGAATTATTTTGACCCTGTTGACTTTCAAAATCAATTCCTGGATCTAGACGGTTTGCAACGAACTCTTGTAAGTTTTTCTTCGAATCCAATGCGATTTGACCAGTATAGTAACCTAACGGAAAATTAGCAGCATAGACTTGACTATGACCTAGACTGTGCCATTTAAAATAAACAGAGTCCATTTGTCGCTTAAAATTAGTGCCCCGCCAAAAAATAAAGTCATTAATGCCAACTTGATTTAAGAGCATTGGCAATTGCGAATTAAATCCAAAAGTATCTGGCAAATAGCCAATCATCATTGGTTGCCCATACTTTTGTTTGGTATCGTTGATGCCAATAACTAAGTTACGAATAATTGATTCTGCATCAGGTATCATCGCATCAGTCTGTGTATACCATGGTCCAACAAATAATTGATTACGGTTAATTAATTTCTTTATCCGGATAACATCTTCGGGATGCATTTCAACATACTCATCTAGTATTGATGTCTGTCCGTCTAAAGTAAAATTAGCTTCAGGATGCGTTTCTAACTCCTTCAAAACATTTGAGAACAGCTGATCACTTAGCACCTGTGCGTCCTCAGTTGTAAAATACCATTCTCGATCCCAATGAGTATGATTTACAAAATGTGCTTTTGTCATAAATGTATCGCTCCCTGTTATTTTAGGTAACAAAAGCCGCACTACGGCTCTTTAACCATTATGCGGCTCGTTTTAGTCAATCTAAGCTTCAAAATTAATGTTAATGTCGTCCTCATTATCATCAGTGACTTGTTCTTCGCTCTGTGTTTGGTTAAAGTCCACAGCCAATGGTGCCAGTACACCGATAATCGCAGCGCAAACAATTAGACCGATTAAATAGGCCCAACCATTCGTAATGGTGACAAATCCATAAACCCCACCAACAGGAGGAATCTTAGCCTGAGCCCCAAGTAAAATCGTAGTCGCCGAACCAGCAGCACCAGCAATCATATTAATTGGAATTAATTTCAACGGGTTAACTAATGTAAACGGAATAGCACCTTCTGTTATTCCAATAAATCCCATGAACCAGTCGCTTCGTCCAGCATCAAGTAATTCATCAGAAAAACGATGCTTAAAGAAAGTCGTCGCAAATGCATATCCTAAGGGAATACCAGCAATAGCCACATTAACGATCATTGCAGGGGTGTAAATCTTTTCAGCTAATAAAACGTTTCCTGCCATCCATGCAGCCTTATTAACAGGACCGCCTAAGTCAGAACCAATCATAGCGCCCATGATAACTGCTAAGGTAATAGCACTTACACCGCTTGTACTCATTTGTTTAATCCAGGCGACAAGTGATACATTAATCCAAGTCAGCGGTTGCTTCAAAATGACTCCCATCAATATTGCCACAACCATTGTAGATAGCAGCGGTACAACAACTAATGGCATAATAGATTCGAACTTTTCACCAACATGTAACTTATTGTGACACCAACGTGCAGTATAACCAGCTGCAAACCCAGCAACCAAGGCTCCTAAAAATCCCATATTAGAACTAGATGCTAATGAGCCCCCCATGAACCCGGCGGCTAAAGCTGGCTTATCGCCAATAGCATATGCAATGTAACCGGCCAAAACTAAATTAACTAAGCCAACACCAATCCAACCAACGGCTTCAATTTGTCCCATATAAAACCAAAAACCAGTTTTATACGCATCAAAACTTGTAATTCCAAAACATAGACCTATCAACTTAGGAACTGCAACTACGAGGGACCCGCCAATAACAACCGGTAACATATATGAAATACCAGACATTAAGTAGCCCTTCCACTCAGCCAATATTTTCTTCATAACTCACTCCTCCATTCTTCATTAAGTTCATTTTATTTAACACGAGCAGCAACCGCTTTGCTGACCTTATCAATAACAGCTTTCGGCTTTTTAATACACATATTAATATCAACTCGAACTGCTGGAATCCCTTCAAATCGATCCATCTTTTCAATTTTTTGATCCGAACCAATCAATAAAAACTTTGCGCTTTTCGCCTCTTCAACTGTAATTTCATTTTTAAGTCCCATTGCACCCTGTTGTTCTACTTTAGCTTGTAAACCTAGTTCCTGCGCTGCTTTTTCTAGCGCTTTCGCCGCCATTGGTGTATGTGCTAACCCTGCTGGGCATGATGTAATTGCAACAAAATCCATATCAGTCATCCTCTTTTTATAAAATTTTTTCCGAACTATTGGTTAATACAGTGTAAACATCCTGAACTGTTTGACTTTCAAGTAATGCTTGACGCTCACGGTCATCCACTAATGCACTCGCAAAGTTAGCTAGAATCTGTAAGTGTGCCTGCTCACTATTTTTTGGAACTAGCATAGCAATTACCTGATTAACTGGTTGGTCATCAAATGTCGGCCAATCTTGAATGCTTGTTGTAGAGCGAATGAATAGTACAGCAGGTTGCCGCAGATATTCTGAGATTGCATGAGGAATCGCTATACCGTCCTGCATTCCTGTTGAAGCTTCTTTTTCTCGTTGATACAGCGCTTTCAAAACTGCATCTTCGTTATCTGCAAAGCCAAGTTCAATTGCTTTATGTGCAATAAAGCTAAAAACATCCTCACGTGTTCTAAAATGTTCTTTTAAAAAAATATACTTCTGTTTAAAAATTTCTGTCATATTTGCATTTCCCCTTCACTGCTGTGCTAATGTATCAATAATTTCTTGAGCATTTTGAGCCTTTATTAAGGCCGTCATTCGCTGCCCATCTTGAATCAAATTATAGAAATAACTGTAAATATCATCCATTTGTGTTTCAACCGTGCGATTCAGGGCTACGAAAAATACAATATGGACATTTTCGTGATCCCATTTAATTCCCTTTTTCGACGTCATGATTCCAATCGTTGGTTGCAAAACATGGTCGATATCACCATGGGGAATTGCAAATTTATCGATAATGGTGGATGCAACTTGTTCACGTGCTAACGCTGAATTTTGCATTTGATTATCAACATACCCATACTTTTCTAGCCGATCAGTTAGTTGAATAATCGCCATCTTTTTTTCAGTTGCCTTTGAATTTGTAATAATACCGTTTGGACTTAATAATTTAACAAATGCGTTCCGCGTATACTTTTCTTGACGAATATCTTGACTTAACTTTTCCAATAAGCTGAGTTCTTGGTCATTCAAAAACGGACTGACTTGAATAACCCTCGTACCGCTCATCTTTAACGGGATAGTCGAAATAATAATGTCTGCAGTCACTGTTGAAGTCATCAACTCATTCACAGACAAAGTGCCAACAATCTGAACATCCGGTAGTTTGTCCATGACACGTTGCTTTAGTAACTCCGCCGTACCATAACCAGTGCTACATACAATTGCAAGCTCAACATCTGGTTTTAAGACCTTTCGGCGCTCAATGAACGATTCAAAGTGCAGTGCTAAGTATGCAATTTCATCCTCAGTTAGCTGTAAATGGTATTGCTTTTCAATCGCCATCGCTAATGCTAGTGCTTGATCAAAAGCGACGGGAAAATACGTTTTAACTTGATTACAATACGGATTCGTAATACTAATGCCATTTTTAATGCGAACCAGCGCCGGACGTAAGTGTAGCGTTAGATTACGTAATAACTGATTATCATAATCCGTTAGCACGCTACGTAGCCAGTCGACTATCGTTCGTTCAACTAAGCCGCTTCTATCCAGATCAATGTACCCATCCTCAATGGCCGCGACATGCATATTTAAATAAGCAATTTCTTCATCGGGAATTTCACACTTAAAGGCCACGATAAGCATTTTAACTAATTTGTTGGTACTCGGAGATATTGCCATAGTGTCAAAATTCTGTGTCGTCGTTTGAGTAATAAACTCGCCATTCTTAATTCGCTGAATCGCAATAGTTGTATGGATCAGTAAAGACTCATATTGATATTCATTTACATCAACTTTTAAAATCTTCACAAATTTATTCAGGACTTTTTGCATCTGATTTAAGGTTTGTTTATTGACATATCGTTTCAGGGACTGCGGCACTTTAAATGTGCGTGTCATTTTGCCAGTCTGTTGATTTTGCTTAATCTCTTGTCCCCAATATGACTGTAATAGCTGACCAATCACTCGACGAACATCACTCTCCGAACTATTGAATTTAACACCTTCTGTAGTGGCCGTCAGCTTCAACCCATAATCCATTTTTAAAACATTTAAATCACGTTCCAACGTACTACGACTAATAAAGAAGTGGTCAGCAATATCATCTAATAACACTGGTTTAGATTGCTGTGTCAAGAATGTCATAATGCTAATTCTGCGTTCTTGCTCACTTTGGCTATTATCCTTCAGTATCGGAAACTCAGCCAACAGTCCCTTCGTATTACCACTAAAACGAATACCCTGTCCTCTTTTCCTAACAAGGTGTACACCTTGTTGGTTGACTACCTTTTCCACCTCATTCAGATACTTAGCAATCGTCTTACGAGATGTGCCCGTATACTCCATAATATCTTGATAGTGAACTATCCTTTTTGACAATATCAACTCAATAATCATTCGTGTAAGAGTTGCTGGTGAACTATTCGGCGCCAAATTTATCACTCCCTAACTTTTACAATTCATATGATAATGTAACCGTATACATTATTTAAGCTCATAAAAGTACACTTGTAGCTAGTGTACCTTTCATAAGTTATTATTCTTTGTGCTGTCGGCCATATACTTGAAGATTGCTTTAGAAGTTTAATCTCGAATCCTATTGTGACTAATATTACCCCGATTTTGCGCGTTATCTTACAGGAAGACAAATCATTTACTGAATTAATTAACTATTGATATCAATCATAAAAAAGCAGCGTGATTTCATTATCCTGAAATCACGCTGCTAAGACTATCCAATTACAATATTCCTCAGAACAGTCTAGTATTAACTCTCATTATCAAATGGTGCCTAACTATCTGGTCTCGAATTATCCTTCAATTCAAACTTAACTTTATCCCCCACGAGTTTGACAAATAGTTCCTGGTCAGGCTGAGGATCAAATGGCCCCAAGTCGACAAGAATCTGACCATTATCCGCCACTTCATATCCTTGGTAACGATCGGCAAGCAGATGATAGATTGTTTGGGCTGGTCGCATCCGCTCATCCACCTGAGCGGCCGCCGCCTTCAAGGTATAACCAGTCTGCAATAAATTACTCATCGCGGCTGCCTTGATAACCATTTTCATTGTATACACGCGAGCCTGGCCCGGCTCATCCTCGTTCTTAGGAATAATGTACCCCTTTTTTTGCCAATACCGTAGTTGTCGTGGCGAGACACCAGTCATTCTGCTTAGTTCACTAATACCAATAGTTAATTGTCCTTTATGAAAAAGCTCACGTAAATCTGCACGCGTCCCGTTAGTCATACTGGCGACTCCTTTCCAAAGTTGCTATTGATATAAATTATAGCATGGAATTTCGTCGCGACCATTAACTCGCTTGGAATTTTCCGTGATTAATTAACTTTTCTGATAATTTGTTTGTAAGTAATCCAGCAATGACTGGGCGGGACGATCCATAATCAGCTGATAATCATCACTTACTGTGGCTAATAGTCCGCGGGCGCCACCGGCATACATCGAGGCCAACATTGGCCCCTCACCATTCTGATTGTACATATCGCTGAAGGCTTGCAAGGACACTGGTCGATACCCGATTGGTTGCCCGCTCACCTGACTAAGCACAGTAGCGAGTTCCGGCATCGTGTAAGCTCGGGACTGTGTTAACGTATAGATTCGACCACGTTGTAATAAATCAGGCGTTGTGGCGACTTTAGCAAAAGCGGCCGCACTATCTGCCTGACTGATGAAGCTGAGAGCCTGATCAGCCATTGGATAAACGACCTTGTGCCGTTCAATTAATTCTGGCAAATATGGCACTAACGGATCCGCGTAAAGCGCATTCCGGACAATCGTATAGTTAATATCACTTCCAGCTAATCGCCGGGGCACGTAACCATAAAATGCTGATAATTCAAATGGATTATTCACCTGATCGGCAATGAAACCCATGACTAGGAAATGATGCACATTCGCCTGTTGGACTGCTGCTAAGACGTTCTCAAATTCTTGGACCCGCGAATAACTATCATGACTCTTACTAGGAATATAGATCAGGACATCACTGTCTTGGAAAAATGCGCGTAACTGCTCTGGCTGCTGGTAATCAATAGCCGCAACATGCAAACCTTGTTGTTGGTATACCTGGGCCTTACTGAGTGTATGGACCCCTAAATATAATTCAGTGGTGGCGACTAACGGTCTCATCGCGGCAACAATCTGTTGTCCTAAATGACCAGTGGCACCTGTAATCGCATATTTCAATTTAACTCGCCCTTTCATGTAACTTTATTAGTTACATTTAACTAAATATCGATATATTTGTCAAATAAAGCGGCCGCTTATGATATTAACGTCACCCATTGCCGCCATTAATTCGGAAACATTTCGTCGCTACATCGTTAAAATTAAATACACAGAAAGGGCTACCCTCATTACAAGAGCAGCCCTAAGAAATGCTTTTCTAAAAATAGTTAAGCCCTAATTTGCAACCTGTTGACCAAGGTGCTTCTTTTCAGGCGCCTTCTTAACGTTTTTGACATCATTATCGGAAAAGCCAAACATCCACGTTAACGTAAAGGCGACAATCAAGTCGATAGCAGAGGCAATCAAGAAACCGTAGAAACTAAAATCAAGCCCCTTAGGATTGATGAAGGAGGTCACACCGATCAATGATCCGGCGAAGCCCCACATGTTAACGTTAAACAGTCCGGTCAAGAAACCGCCGACAGCACCACCGATACTTGCAGTAATAAATGCCCGGCCGTATTTCAGATTGATCCCTGATCCCGTACATTGCAGGTTCAGTGACCCCACAGAAGGCTGAGATCGTTGCTGGCCAAGCGAGCTCTTTAATATTAGCAAACTTAGACTTCAGCGCAATTGCTAAGACCGCGCCACCTTGGGCAACCATCGTTGCAGAAACAATGGCATTCAAGTAACTGTGCCCAGTTGTCGTAATATCGTTGACAACAATTGGAATAATCGCCCAGTGTAACCCGAAGATAACTAATACTTGGTAGAAGCCACCGATAATTAAGCCAGAGATGGCTGGACTGAGTTTGTAAATCGCCACAATTCCTGCAGCCAATGCGCCAGACAAAGCTGTAATGATTGGCCCGAGGATGATAATGATGGCTCCAGAAATAATCACAACTTCAAACAACGGTACGAAGATCATCCGTAAGACTGTTGGGATGACCCGCTTGAGCCATGGTTCCAACTTACTTGCTAACCACGCCCCCGCAATCATCGGGAAAATCGAGTAGGTATAGGAGGCAACGTGAACCGGAATGCCAAAGAAGTTCGCATTGATTGCCATTCCCAATAAGTGACCCGTAACCTTTCCGGTTGTTGCCATACTAACAATTGCTGGGTATGTTAAGACCCCACCAATAATTCCCATGATAACCGGATCAGCCCCTAACTTCTTGGCTGCGGTAAAACCAACAAATATCGGTAAGAAGTAGAAGACGGAATCACCCATCGCATTAATAATCACGTAGGTCGGCGTTGTCGCAGAGACGAGGTTGAAGTTCTTTAGTAACGACAAAATCCCCTTTAAGATCCCAGAAGCTGCCAACAACCCAATCACTGGAATCATGGATCCCGTAATAATACCAATCAAGCTGCTAAAACCGTGTTTGACCTTCTGCCACGGCGTCATTTTCTGCCACGCTACCCGGTTCGCTTCCTTCTCCATCGCAACAGCCGAAGCGTCAGCATCCCCAAAGCCTGCGCCTAGTTGACCCACGATTGCATCATACACGTCGGTCACCGCTGGCCCAATCACCACCTGGTACTGACCACCTGCCTTTGCAACATCGATAACGCCCTTTAGGTTTCGGATTACCTCGTCATTGGCCTGCCCTTCGTCCTTTAAGTAAAATCGAACCCGGGTAATGCAGTGAATCACGCTTTTCACATTTACCGGTCCACCAACTTGAGCAATGATTTGAGTCGCCAATTCATCGTACTTGCCGCCCTTACCCTTAACCACCGATGCTTCGGCAACGTGTTCTTTCAATTCAACAACAGCACCGACGACCCCGGCACGGACTTCACCCAGTTCGGGCGTTAGTTTGGTAACCATATCCGCCGTATTCGTTACGGCCATGATTACCGTGGTATCCTTGTTCGCACTAGTAATCGCCGCTAAATCCATCACGGCCACTTTTTCGCCGGCCTCGACCGTATCACCAACTTGCACGTTAACTTTAAACGGTGGCCGATCTGCTAGTTCGACCGTATCGATACCAAGATGAACCAACACTTCCAGACCATTGTTCCCCGTAAAGCCAATCGCGTGCAGACTCGCTGCAACCATCGTTACTTTACCACTGATTGGTGCAACGACCTGTCCATCTGTCGGTTCAATACCAAATCCTTGCCCCATCATCCCTTGTGAAAACACCGGATCGTGAACCGATTCGAGTGGCACTAACTGTCCTGCAACTGGCGTTAATAAATGCACTTGCTTCATAGCGATTCTCCCCCTTTGACTAATCAATAATCGCGTTGTTAACAAACTAATTTCGGACACTGGTTGTTATAAAATCACTAATAATTGCCAATCCATCCAGTGACCAACTGTCAGGCCCTCCTAACTAATCAAGTAACGCCCTTAACCATAAAAGCGCTTTCTTTTATAAACATAATAATAGCCGCCCCTATTAAGTCGGTCAATAAAACCCGATTAAATTAAGGCGGTTCACTTGAATTTAGGAACTTATTTAATTAGTTTGCCAAACTTTGTGAAGCAAGTGTTAATCTTTGCGTTGCAAGAAAGGACCGTTCGAAATCAGCCGTCGTTTTGACCTGTTTACCGAAATCAACAATCAGTGCGTGCCACTCCCAAGCCGTCGTTAAATCATAATGCCACGCCTGCATAATCAGTTGTTGGGCCTTTAAGTAGTTGCTCGGTAACGGTTGGTTAAGCCAGCCGAATAGGCGCCGCAAATACGTGTCAATAATGATCGTTGGCTGATGAAAAACGTACATGCTAAAGTAGTCAGCCGTTTCATCGCCAATACCGCGCAGGGCGATTAGTTCACGCCGCAATTGTTCTGCTGGCAAGGCTCGCATCACGGTCAAGTCAAAATCATACTGTCCACACCACGCTGCTAAGGCTTTTAAAGTTGGAACTTTGCGCGTATAGAAGCCCGCAGGTTTGACTAAAGTCGTCAGTTCAGTATCAGTCAATGCTAGTAACTGCCGAGGCTCAAAGTCAGTGGCTGCTTTTAAATTAGCCAGTGCGTAATCCACGTTGCGCCAGTTGGTATTCTGAACGAGAATACCGCCCCAGAGAATCTCCCAAGGCGTCTCGGCAGGTGGGATTCCGGCTTGGAGCCAGTGCCGGGGCCCCATGGCAGCTAACATCTGCTGATACAGTGTCTCAATGGTCATTGTTAGCCCTCCTCACATGAATTGATTAATGTTGAGACCAATAATTTGATCTTACAAAAAAATAGTCGTAACGGCAAAACATCAATCCGCTACAACTATTGTTTACGCTTGTTTATTAGTCATCTACCACCGTACTGCGCTTAACAGCTAGCACAATGTCAGCCTTCCGATTTTCAGGCTTGATCTTTTCTTCAAAGTCCAATTCGGCATCCTTAAACAGGTTCTGAATCTCAGTATTAACTAACGACAAGTCGCGTGAATCCCCAGCTTGTTGGCGAATATAGACCACATATTGATCTGGTAATTCTTCAAGATCATATTCCACATCTTCGTCATTCAAAATAACATAAATCAACTTACGTTCTTTGTTCATTTGAAACTTCCCCTTATCAATTATTTTATCCGAATTAGTCGTTTGCGGCTAACTGGTGAGCAAACTTAAGGTAGTCAGCCACACAATGGTCTAACCACTCAACGACCTTATTGTCCGTAAGGTCCCCATCGGCATTCATCTTGTCCTGCACCGCGCTCAACAAGAATTCATTTCCAGGCAGAATCTGCATCCCAACTCCGGGTGAATCTAAAACTTGCCGTAAATGACTCTGCGCTCGCACTGTCCCCAAGGGTCCCATTGTGGCCCCTAAAATCATAGCTGGTTTCCCAATTAACGGTCGTTCAACACGCGATAGCCAATCAATCGCATTTTCCAAGACACCTGGAACACTATGGTTATATTCCGGTGTCACAAAAATGACGCCATCCGCGTCCATGACCGTCTGCTTAAAGGCTTGCACCTCCGCGGGGGCTTCTAGCTCGATATCCTGATCATAAAAAGGCAACGCGCCCAAGTTAGGAATCGTGACATCCAGTTGATCGGCATACCGTTTCTGAACAAACGTTGCTAACTTACGATTATATGAGGAACGTCGAATGCTACCGACGAGTGCGATAATCTTCATCGTGTGAAAAACTCCTTTAAGTTGTAATTACTTTTAGTATACCCCTTTTTTGGCAAATAGTCGGAACCGGTTACAAAAAACCAGCTGCTTTCATCAAAATTTTAATCTTAACTGCTGAATATTCAGTCAGTTTAGCAATTCCAGTCCCCCATCCGCGTAACTGCCATTATCTTAAGTCTAATTTTAAACGAGGTGAGACATTCATTAGCGGGCCTGATTATTGCTTGCTCATCGAAATAACTACCAGACATAATAATCGAGGCAGTGCTTTATCGCCATCACAGGATTAATAAACTTTCACAAATGTTTCTTAACTTTTTTCAAAACCAAACGTCCATTGTTAGTGTGATGAATAGAGTCTGCTATACTATTGATTAGAGAAATTGATTGGGGGGTTAATCGTGTATTATCGTGGTGAAGCACTTGACTTTTTGAATATGCTACATACTACAGGTGCCGCGCCATTAATGCGTTCGCGAATCGTTTTTTCCAGTCAGATCGACGTGGAACGCTTAAAGGCTGCCGTGCTCGCTTCCGCACAAATCGTACCCGAGATTTTCGGTCATTATCAAGCTGACCGTAATCGTTTCGTTGTTACTGATCAACCAGTCAACCAAGTTATTCAGGAAGTTCAAAGCCCGTATAGTCCTGAAAACACTGATTTTGATTTTACGAATAGTCCGCAACTACGGTTATTTGTCATTCATCACGGTGACTACGATGTCTTACAAGCCTTTATGAGCCACCTACTAACGGACAATCGTGGGTTTAAAGAATATCTGTACCTGCTCGCACAAGCCTACAATTATGCCGATCTCACGAATTTGCATAATGAACGGCGACTACGCCCAGTTATCACTAAGTTGCAACGTCAATTTGCACGGCCACACGGTCATGCACCCATTGTTACCGGTATGGTTAAACTACCCCATTATCCGGGAATTAACTTGCGGCACGGTGGTCACGTAATGCTCAGTAGCACGCAATTCATGCGCGTCCGACGAATGGCTAAGGCCCAAGACGTCGGTATTAGCGAGGCCATTTTGGCGGCATACGCTAAAGCACTCCAAGTTTTAACTGGTCATACAACCGTGACATTGCCGTGCCCAATCGACCTGCGCCGCTTCACGACTGAAGATGCGAACGTCACCCAAATCGCTAATTTAACCGTCAATGTTTTTCTGACAATCAAGGTAGATATTGATGCACCTTTTAGTGAGCTCGTCAATCAAGTCCACGACTTGTTAACGGTCGAGCGTACGCGGGTCGCCTTCCTTTATCGACTTAGCAATTTACAGAAAATGAACCATACAATGCCAATCACGGTCATGCGTAAAATGACCAAACGCTGGTTACCACAGCCTGCGCTCCGGTATACCAACTTTGGTGTCGTCGACCAGGAACGGCTTAAATTTCATGACTTGACGGTCGTCAATTGCGTCTTCTCGGGTGCCTTCCAGTGCTCACCCGTTATGGAAATTGCCGCCAGCACGTTTGCCGGAACCTGTACATTGAGCTTCAATAGCACCGGGTCCGAACGTGACTACCAGTTATCCATGAAAATCCTGGAAAACATTCAAGCTCAACTGCTAGTGTGGGCACAAGCAGATGCTCAAGTAGCCACAACTGATAATGTGACGTTGCGCCACCAAGCATAATTAAGTCAATTGATAGGCCTTAAATACCGGCCACAAAAAATCCCAAGCTAAATGAGCTTGGGATTTTTTATGGCCGCCGTTAATCTGGCTATCAGTGTGATTATGGATTATTTAGAATCATCCAGCTAATGACGACTAGTCATCCGGCCGAATCGTTTCCGAGTAATGACTTAACTGGTATATCGGTGCCCGTCGTGCCAATATTGCTGGTGCTTTGTGAATTTTCACTAGGCAACCAGTTTGCCCACTTGGGGTCAGTCGAACATCATAATTTTGAAAACTAGGGCGTATTGGCGTAGTCACTGTCAGTGGTCCAATAACGCGCTGTAAGCCAATCTGAATATTTGCTAGGTGTTGGAAAGGGCTCCCAACTAAATTACTTAAAAAGCCATCATATAGGCGCCATAGTGCCCCGGCGGACGGCACCCAGACTGGTTGTCCAGCGGCTGCTTGTAATTGGAATCGTAACGTCACGCACTGCCGGGTCACGGTCAACTGAATCGGTCGAACCTTCAACCGAGTAGTAGCGGCTTTTAGGACTGCAACTTGTGCCAACGCTTGGGGAACATCATAGCTCGCCGCAAATACTGGGAACTGATTAGTGGGTACCTGCCGTCCTTTTTCCGTAGTCGTAAGTTGCCGGATAACTTTCATCATTGCTTCAAGGCCAAGTACATATGCGCGTTCGTATTGGACCCGCTCAACCGGTAATGCTGGTACAATTAATTGCGTCATTTTACCACCTCTATCCACATTCACTTAATTATCGTTAGTTTACTCACGTCCTCAGCCCCAGTAAAGCCTTTTCAGCTATTTCGTTAATTAATTTTGTCAAAAGTTTCATCTAGTAATGTTTCTAAATTGGAATCCTTCTAAAAAGTGTGGTTTAATAAGGGTGAATATGATAAAAGGAGGAACCGCGTCGTGGCAGAAGATATGTTGACCCAAGCCTTGCAGCAATTAAAGGACCATAAAATCCGTGTAACGCCGCAACGGCAAATCATTCTTAATTATTTGATTACTCACCATAATCATCCATCCGTCGAAACCATCTATCAGGAATTAGCAACTCAATTACCTAACCTGAGCTTGGCAACGGTTTACAATACGTTAAAACTTTTTGTCGACTTAGGAATCGTAATTGAATTACAAAATGGCGATGCTGGCACCCACTATGACTTTTTCGGTCGACCACATTATCACGTCGTTTGTGAGAATTGTGGTAAAATTACTGACGTTTTCGAACCCGACCTCCGCAGTGTCGAAGCCAAGGCGGCGGAACTCTCTGGGTACTTGGTTACGGGTCACAATATGGAAGTCTATGGATTATGCCCAGACTGCCAGAAACTACTCAATGTAACTAAAACAGCTGATTTAAAGCGATTGAAATTGACGCACAGTGAATAGAACCAGTTCAATGGCAACCGGCTATTTAGCGCGCTGGTTATCCTAAAACAAAAGGAACACTTTCAGTTTTCCTGTATTAGTCCCTGTCAACCTTAAGCGGACTATCACAGCCTGAAGTGTTCCTTTTAATTTATACGATAAGCTGATTTTACTTACGCTTTAATCAGCATCACAATCGGAGGACGCTTTCGGAATACCAATCAGCAATTACACGACCGGTAGCCCTCAACCCCCTGGCCGGTATTAATGTTGTGGGACTTCTTCCAGCATGCCATAGAACTGTGACTTGTCAGAGAAATCAGCCATATAGGCCCCGTTCAATCCGGCCTTTTGCCCGATTATTCCTAAGTCGATCATTAGCTTTTCTTCTTCATCTGGAAAGTGTAACCGTCCCTTAATGGCTACACTACGAATATAGTTTACTAGGCGATTGACTAAGGCTTCTGGGTTCTTAGCCGTAGTGATTTTTTTATCAACCTGCATTAATACATCAATAATATCCAATAAGTCCCCCGACTGATCAGACCACCCACTTAACCGGACGATTAGTCCCTTAATAGCCTCTTGAGCTTGTTGTCGTAATTCTGATTCTCGCTGCATTAATAAAGTCCCCCTCTATATGATTCGGATTACCATAATAATTTCAAATTATAGGTATCTTTATATACACTTTTATTATACACGCTTATGATTGCATTCAAAAAAACATTCATAAACGTGCAAAAAACGCCCATCAACGTAAAAAAGTCCGAGCTTTCACCCGAACTTAACCCCACTTTAATTTACTAATTACCCTAACGTTCCTGTCCAAACGCAAAATAGAGCCACAGTCCAAATGGTTGTACAAAGGCTAATAACAACCAGCCAAGTCGATGTCCTCGGCGAAATGACTTCGCCGTCAAGACATCCGCAACCACAATTGTGGTTGCGGTAATCTCCATGGCGGCAACGGGTAACAACCGTTGCTTTAATTTACGTTTGATCCGTGGTGGCATTTGATTGTGATGACGAAATAGTCCCATATTGACGCCTCCCTTAATTATTACCAACATTATACCTTGTTAATTAAGAAAGCGCTATCTTGATTCATACCCTTGTGGGGCTCGCCCGACAAACTTAGTGTCTGGGATCGTCAATTCATCAATAACCGCTTTCCCATGCAGTAACTGGCGCGTTGTCACACCGACCTGTCCTCGATCGATTGCAATGATTTGGTAACTACTGCCCTCATGAACATAATGATGATGTGGATCATGGCAATCGATCGCATAGGCCGCAGAACCGGCCACCACATTCAGAATATTATCTCCAATCAAATAACTTGAAACAAAGTGAACGTGACCAGAGAATACGCCGCCTAAATTATGTCCCCGAAGCACCGATAACAGCGCCGGCGTATTTTGTAAAATCGCATAGTGCATATTCGTCATCGTCGGCCCATCTAGGGGGTGATGCAAAAATAGAAAAGCCCGCTTTGTCGGTGCCTGTCGTAGATGTTTTCCCAACCATTGTAGCTGTTGTGGTGCCAACCAGCCTGCCTCATAACCGCTAACCTTTGAATCCAAAAAATAAAAGTCGTTGTTGCCAATCCGCATGCGACTCGCGTAGTATGGTCCCGGGTCAGCCGGCAAATACCCTTCGTAAAACGCCGCTCGCCGATCATGGTTTCCAAGGATAACTCGAACATGACAATCAAATTCAGCTTCCATCGTATGGATGATTGCGTGCAGCCGCTGATAATCGTCAGCGCTACCGTCATGAATCAAGTCCCCGGTAAAAACAATCAAATCTGGCATGGTTGGTAATCGCCGAATATCATCAATAATATTGGCAAGCTTGCCCCAGGGATCGTACTGCTGACCATGTGCCGGTACTTGGCCGCGGGGGGTTAAATGTAGATCAGAAATCTGAATAACTTGTAAAGGACGCAATTCGATCCTCCCTCTCATACTTTAATCACCAGATGGTTATCTCTAATATAGCGAGCTAACGTAAAGTTTTACCAATCTTCATATAAAGTAACTGTAAAGTTTGTGCTAACCTCTCTTTACGCACCATTGAAAAGTGCCCCCACAGCAACACCTTTCACCAATAGTTCAGCCATCACCCGTATTGCCCTCATTATACTGAAACCACATTATCGGCAGCACGTGCCCAACGGCTTTACTGTAAGTCTTCAGTATATCCGCATCTTATTTCGCCGTCCCCCAGAGCTAGTTGTTCTTGACATCAGCACTTGGCACATGCCACCCGTGTTTCATACTGAGCTAGCTAGTCTGACGCGTAATCTCATAATTTTTGGTTGACAAGCCCACCTTTTGCCGCCACCATGAAGATAAGCTTTAATAACATCATACGAGTGAGGGATTATTTTGAAAAATATGTTTGTCGGGCCCCATGTGGCCCTTGCTGTTCCCCAGCCAGAAGATTTTGATGAGATCAGTGACTGGTACACTGACGCCGATTTTGTTCGTAAAATGGATACGGCTGCCGCCCGACCACTGACCGGTGAAGAACTCGAACGAACTTACCGTAACCTTGATCGGAATACCGAATACTACTTTCACGTTCATAGTTTAGAAGACGACCACTTATTAGGCTTTGTCACCCTATTCAATATCGAATGGCATAACCAGGTTGCCCAATTAGCCATCGCAATCGGTGATCCCGACGAACGCGGCCATGGTTATGGTACCGAGACACTCAGCTTGATTTTGAACTACGCTTTTAACGAATTGAATCTTTACAAAGTCTGTTTGGACGTCATCGCAACAAACCCCGCCGCTATCGCTGTTTACCAGAATAGTGGTTTTGAATTTGAGGGCACCAATAAGCGTGCTATCAAGCGTGATGGGCAACGAATCGACCTCTATCACATGGGCTTATTTGCGGCTGATTTTCAGCCCCGCGTTACTTTAAACTAATTAATCAGCTCAATTAGTTGCAGCCAATAACTTTTGCAATTATAATAGTCGCAGATTGATAGAAAGTGACCAACTGACTGTCAATCCTTAATATTCTTTAGTTTTTTCGATTATTAGTGCGTTGCTGCCATAATGCAGCTAATAATCACTTTCATTCATAGACTCCCCCAAGTCTGATGAATGGGGTTCATCAAAGCCCCCACTTTGATGTTTCCTACTCCTTGACCACTACATCCGCTGATGTGGTGGCTTTTTTATTGCCGTCTAAAAAAGCCGTCATGGGTATGCAATCCCCACAACGGCCTGCTATTATCTTGTAATAGCCAAAACAAGCGGTTCAACAACTGCCTGTTTCGATTAGATCCAACTGGTACCCAATCTACTCACGAGTAAATTATGTGCCACCAAGATTTAATCTTCTTCCAACTCAACATTGCTGTTCGTTCGACGAGCAATGAACCATTCCTTGACTTGAATTAAAACCCACGCGATTCCCGCTGTAAAAAGCAACAACATTAGTGTCGAAACAATAATGACGATCACAATCTGAACGCCTTCTGCCTTTAACACGTCTAACTTAGTTACTAACGCGATCCCTGATGGAATGAAAATCAAGCTGATAAATTGGACGAAAAAGTTGCTAACACCCGCCACCTGCTCAAGTTTGACCACTTTAAACGTTAACAGCAAGTATAGTAGAATCATCCCAATCAACGGTGTCGGCATTGGGAATGCGGGCCAAATCTTATTGACTAAATTAGCAATTAAACTACTAGCCAATAAAATCAAACCATAAATCACAATTTGTGTAATAAACGCGCCTTTTTTCATCGAATCCCTCCCGGACCATCTAACCTAAACCAATCAACTGCGCAAACCCTGGAACCATAAAATTAACAAGAATACCGGCAATCACAAAGGCGATTGCACCAGTTGCGCCCGCAGCCTCGCTCACTTCAATCGCTTTAGTGGCACCAACCGCATTACCGGCAATTCCGAATCCTAACCCGGCACCGAGCGGATTCTTGTGCAATTTGAACCAGCGAATAAAATGGTCGCCTAACGCGTAAATCAAAACTGAATTCAGAATGACTGCGAACGCCGCAATGGCTTGATCGCCACCCACCGACTCAGCCACCGGTAAAGCAATTGCTGTCGTTGCTGCTTGTACTAACATGGCACCTAACGCTGCATCCGTCAGACCGAGCAACCGTGAAATCCCATAGATACCAAATAATGACAGCCCTAACCCAATCGCTAACGCAATCACAATGACATCCCAATGTTTCTTAAAGATATCATTACGCTTATATAGTGGCACCGCAAACGAGACGGTGGCGGGCGCCACAAACCAGAATAACCAGTCGCCACCAACCTGGTACGCTTCATAAACTTTTTGCACGGGTGCCTTTAGAATCGACGCAATCAATACCAATAAACCAATCCCGAGCAGCATTCCAAAAAATAACGGTTGGAATAACACAAAGCGATTTGTTTTGTGATATAAATACTCGCCAATCCCATACACCAAGATCGACAGTCCGATCCCGAAAAACGGATTATTGAGAAGATAGCTCACATAAGTTCCTACTTTCTTTTAGTGAAAAGAGTGACAAAAAAGGTGCCCCATCCGGGTCTAGTCATCATTAAATGGTGGTTAGGCTCAGAACAGTGCACCAACACGGTTCTCATTTATCATTAATTAATTATAACACATCAAAGTAATTTTTAATAGTAGGTTAGTTCGTCAAATTTAATCAACTGTATAAAACATCAATGCGTAAGCGCCAACACCGGTGTGCGTCGCAATAATTGGACTAGTACGCGCAACCAGTGGCGTTACTTGTGGAACGACTTGTTGGAGAAGCTTTTCTGGCGCTTCCGCAACGCTCGGTTCGCCGACGTAAGAAATTCCAGCCGCTTCGACTCGAGTCGCATCCGCTAATTGGTCTAGAATTTGTTCCTGCGCTTTGATTAGCGCCTTTTTCCCGCGCCCCCGCGTATAAAGTTTTAATTTTCCGGCTTCTAATTCAAAGACAAATTTTAATTTAATCAAATTCGTGACCATGCCAGCCAACTTAGGGACGCGCCCACCTTTGACCAAATTGTCGAGCGTATCCACGAACAAGTAGGTCTTAGTATGCTGCCGAATGACGGTTATCTTCGCCAAAATTGTGGCCATATCCGCACCGGCGTGAGCCATCCGTGCTGCTGTAAGCACTTGAAAGGCCATCCCACGGTCAGCCGCCTGGGTATCAATAACTGTCACATCGCCACTAGCAAGTTTGGCAGCTTGGCGAGCAGCATTGACCGTCCCACTCAATGTCTCCGTCAAATGTAGTGATAATACTTGGCTACCATCCGCTGTCAATTCATCGTAGCAACTGACGAAATCACCAATTGGCGGCTGGCTAGTCGTTGGCAAGACTGGGCTGACTGCCATCTGTTGGTCAAATTCCGCGGTACTAACTGCCGTATCTGCAATCAAGTCGCCACCGAACCCCACGAGTAACGGAACCACTTTAATATTATACTGTGCAATCTCGGCCGTCGTTAATTGGACCGACGAATCGGTGACGATTTTAATTGTCATATTTGGAAAACACCTTTCGATTAATTTGTGCTTCATTATAGCACCTCAGAGTCTAGGACCAATAAAAACTGCGTCACACCAGCATTTAGCCACTCATATTGATTTATGACGGTCATCATTTCGTTATAAACTTTGTAAAAATCGTCATATTTTTTCGTTCCATGACCTAACTTTTTCGTCTGAAAATCATGCTTTTAAACTTTTCGCGTCACACTTTCTTCACGCGTCGCCGCTATACTATGTTTATAGTCATTAAGGAAATCCCAATCCTTAACGACCCCCTAACTTTAATGATTACTTCCCCAAGTAATGATGTGTGTGTACTTAATTACATTTTACCGATTTACTTCCCTTTTCCTCCGTATTTCCCCGATACGGAGGTTTTTTATTGCCTTCAAGTAGTTGTGGCTCACGCGTGAACACCGTATTAACCATAATCATTGCCAATCCAATTTCCACCATAAAAAACGCGCCAAGGCGAGAAACAAACTTCTCAACCTTACCGCGTATCGTGGTCCTAATACTTATTTCATCTTATCGAGATCTTCTGGTGCAATAAAAAAACTGACCTGTCCCGTTTCTAAATCAACGTGCGCCTTCACTTCAACACCTTTAGGAAAAATCCAGCCTTTCCCAGTATCTAACTTTAACGGCATTTCCCCATACGTTTTGGTTCGATACGTCTTTTCCATCAGAAAACTCCTTCGCTCTTTGCCAATTACGATTAACTGGGCTAATTATATAATCTGACGTCGTTTCTCGATAGTAAAGACACTTTCCAATGGCTTTCTTCAGTAGGAATGTCACGCTAAATCTGATAGAATCGGATTAACATTAAACCACTTAGGAGGGGTCGACCTTGTTCTATTCGTTTTTTGATCCGACTTACCTATTAGTCATCATTGGACTGATTATCTCAATGGCCGCATCGGGTTACGTTAATCGGACATTCCGGCATTATGATGCCTATCGTAGTCAATCTGGCACAACCGGCACCGATGCAGCTCGCTTTATTTTAAGCCAATCTGGTATCAATGATGTTGGTGTCCAAAAGATAAGCGGGGATCTGACCGACAATTACAACGGTCAAACTAAGATTCTCAGCCTATCAGAAGCCACAGCAGATTCAACCTCTGTGGCCGCCATCGGAGTTGCGGCCCACGAATGCGGACACGCAGTTCAAGATCACGTTAACTATTGGCCAATGCGCTTGCGGACCGCCCTCGTGCCCATCACGAACATCGGTTCAAGCTTATCATTACCACTAATCATTATCGGCGTTTTATTGAGTTACAACCAAACACTGATTCACATTGGGATTTTACTCTTCTCACTGGCGTTATTGTTCCAACTTGTCACGCTTCCAGTTGAATTCAACGCCTCAAGACGCGCCCTCCAGATTTTATCTGATGGGCAAGTTTTGACTCGCGACGAAGTTCCCATGGTGCGTAAAGTGCTTGTCGCGGCGGCTTTAACCTATGTTGCTGCAGCCCTGTCAACATTCTTACAATTACTACGACTAATTATTCTATTTGGTGGTAATCGTGACGATAACTAATCGCGCCAAATGGCAGTGCCCACAGCCAGTCACCAAAATCTGCTTGGTCACTATCAACTTAGCGTCGCCGCAAACTTGTTATTACTAGCATTGATTGCGAATCAAAATAGTCACTTCAAAGGACAACTTTTGAAGTGACTATTTTCTTTGGCCCCAAACAGCCGATCATCGCACCTCGCCAAGGCATTCCGTAAGAACGTTGATGATTCTTCACACTTCTTAATAAAGCCTTTCCCTTTTTTTCATGACATTCGCCATGTTCAGTCACAAATTCTTCACACAACCTCGGTATGATTACATCATAGCAATTGAGGTTAACTCAATCAGCTATAACACAACCTAAAATTTTTCATTTACTCCTCCAAAGTAATGAAATTCATAGTAACATGTGATTCCCCGTCACATGTTTACCCTACTCCTTTTTCCACCGTATTCCCCGATACGGTGGTTTTTTTGTTTTTCTCGTCCGCTCTATTCGCACCTACCGACTACTTTAATACGTCATAGTAATCATATTTGTTGTACTTTTTACATTATTAAACCAAAATATAACTAATGATTAACCATGCTTTTTAGTTATTCATCTGTTAAGGGGGAGATTTACTGATGAAGCAAGTATCGATTATTGGCGCTGGTATTGGTGGCTTAACCGCTGCAGTACGGCTTCAAAAATTAGGTTATAATGTTACGATTTATGAGCAAAACGCGCAACCGGGTGGCAAAATGAACCAGATTGTTAGCCAAGGATTTACATTTGACGTGGGGCCGACGATCGTCATGATGAAAGACATCTACGAAGAAGTCTTTCGCTTTTGCGGGGTCGATCCGCACAACTATTTACCATTCGAAGAAGTTCAACCTTTGATGCACCTTGTCTTTGGTGATCAATCTAGTCTAGATTTGTCACGCGATCTCCCAACATTAATTGCCGAGATTAACCGCATTGCGCCTGATGACGTCAATGGTATGTTAAATTTTTTAGCGGATATTTATCACCGGTATACCATCGCGAAGCCTAATTTTTTAGAACGATCATTTCGTAACTGGCGTGACTTTTATAACCTACCCTCTCTGTATGCAGGACTACAGTTACGCACCTTTAACAATGCCTACAAAAACATTGCAAAATTTATCAAGAATGAAAATCTACGTAATTCATTAGCCTTTCAGACACTGTATATTGGGATTTCTCCCTACCAGGGCCCGTCGCTATACAACATTATTCCGATGATTGAGCTCTTCTACGGGGTCTATTTTTTAAAGGGTGGTATGTACACAGTTGTCAATAGTCTCGTTAAGTTATTCAAAGAACAGGGTGGTACGTTAAAGCTTGCCACACCAGTTCAAGAAATTATCATCAAAGATAAAGTTGCTGTTGGCATTCGTGTCAATAATCATCCGATCCACAGTGACTATGTCCTATGTAATGCTGATTTTCCAACCGCCATGACGACACTGATTCCAAATGAGCAAAATCGTGGTCAGTACACAGATCAAAAAATTGCCAAAATGGATTATTCATGCTCATGTCTCGTCTTGTATTTAGGACTAGACAAAAAATACCCAACCGAAGCATTACACACGATCCACTTTGCACAAGATTTCAGCAAAAACGTCGCCGATCTATTTGACAACGGCAAGTTACCAGAAGATCCCTCGTATTATGTCTATGTTCCATCAAAGATGGATCCAAGTTTAGCTCCCGAAAACAGTGAGGCACTCTATGTTTTAGTACCAGTTCCTGAGCTCTCAAAGTTTAATGACTGGTCACCAACAACACTGAAGAACTATCGTCAACTAATCATTAACAAACTAAGACAAACGGCTACCTTCAGCGATATTGAACAGCATATCGTTGTCGAAAAGCAGTTTACACCGGTTGACTTCAAAGAACAGTTTGGCGCCTATAACGGAGCCACTTTCGGCTTACGACCGACGTTAAAACAAAGTAATTATTATCGTCCCCATAACAAGTTCGACTATGCCGACCATCTTTATTTTTGTGGTAGTAGCACCCACCCTGGGGCCGGTGTTCCCATTGTTATGCAAAGTGCTAAATTAGCCGTTGAGGAGTTGATTAAAGATGACCAAATTAATGCCTAAATTCGAACAACATCGTACTGACTTTGCGTACTGTCAAGCAATTACTAAAAGGTCCTCTAGCGCATTCTACACCGCCTTCTCGCAATTACCACTAGAACGCGCTTGGAGTATTTACGCCGTTTATGCTTTTTGTCGAACAGCCGACGACCTCGTTGATGTTGACCATGATATTGATGGTCTAATGGCATTACGCCAATCATTGACCGCCTTTGCCAATGGTCATGTCCCAGACCACCCAATGTGGCGCGCACTGGCCGTCGTTTTTGAGACTTATGATATGAATCTTGACGTCTTTTTCGATATGCTCACTGGTCAAGAACAAGACGCGACTTTTAAACAACCTCAAACTCAGCAAGCACTTGAAGACTATTGCTATTACGTCGCAGGATCAGTTGGTCTGATGATTTTGCCAATGCTAGCAACTAACCCGCAATCACTTGTCAAACCAGCCGTAGAATTAGGCATTGCCATGCAACTCACCAATATTTTAAGAGATGTTGGTGAAGACTACCAACGTGGCCGAATCTACCTGCCATCAAAACTATTGGCACACTATCAGCTCAATCCAACTGACTTGCATGGCCCCATCCCATCTGCCAATTTTATTCGGCTTTGGGAACATGAAGCACAGATTGCCATGAACAAGTACGAGGCTGCATTAACCATGATGCCACAAATTGATCCCGTCGCCCGGCCGTCGCTATTAGCCGCCACTTTGCTTTATCGTGAATTATTGCTAATCGCACGTGAACAACACTACCCAATTTTAAGTCAGCGCGTCTTTTTGACAGATGAACGTAAAACACAGGTCCTTAATCAAGTTAGCACTAAAGTGCATGAACTAGCCCTTAAGGAGGCTTAATGCGACTTGAATCGGTATCATACTTGGCACGACGAAATCTGTCCATACCGGAATATTGACCACCCACAAATAATTTTTAGTTTTTTCACCAGTCAAGTAAGCGATTTAGTTACCTTTTAACAATCAAACTACTATACTAAACATATAGTGACTGGACATCTCCTTCAGCCACTTGAACCTTTTTCATTTACTCCTCCAAAGTTAATGAAAAACAGGCTCGCTGGGGATGCCACCTAGCGACCAATGCAATTTATAGGTCATCGCCCGCCGCGATGGCCTTTTATATTACTAGAATAATATAGTTACATCTCACTTCTAATCGGCGTATCATATTATTGAGAGATTAGAGGAGTGATATTTAATGAAAAAAACACGCGCCGTAGCCGGAATTAGTGCTCCTGTGGCAATTTTTTCGGCCGCCCTATTCGCGAGTGAGAAGCTCTACGATTTTGCTTTCAAGCGTGTTGATTACGTGCCCGAAACTTCGGCAGATAAACAAAAATACGCCGATGCCTACTACGCTTATGTCGATTGGCTACACCGACAGCCCGTTCAACAGTGGCAACTGAACGCTAATGACGAGGCCAATCACCTTGTCGCACAGTACGTTCCTGCTAAAACAACCAGCAACCGAACCGTTATTGTTTCCCATGGCTACAAAGGTGATGGTGAAACGATGGCAAATTACGCTTATATGTTCCATCAAATGGGCTATAACGTCCTCTTGCCCGACGATCGCGGCCATGGGCAAAGTGCCGGCAAGTACATTAGCTTTGGGTGGCAGGATCGCCGCGACTATTTAGGCTGGATCGATAAAGTCGTCCGTATCAATGGTCGTCACACGGATATCATCCTTTTTGGTGTCAGCATGGGTGGTGCGACCGTTGAAATGATGAGCGGCGAAGACCTTCCATCACAAGTTAAGGCCATCATTGCCGATTGTGGTTATTCGAGTATCGAGGAAGAACTCGCTTACTTATTAAAGCGACAGTTTCACTTACCAAAGTATCCGTTTGTGCCCATCGTTAGTTTTATTAACCGCCACCGTATGGGCTATTATTTAAGCGACGTCAGTTCTGTCGAACAGCTCAAACATAACCATCTACCGATTTTCTTTATTCACGGTGATAAGGATGTCTACGTTCCAAGTTGGATGCTCAAAGAAAATTATCAGGCCGCTAAGGGCCCCAAGCAGATGTGGCAGGTTCCCAACGCCACTCACGCCGAGAGTTTTTGGATCGATCCTGCCGAGTATCAACGACATGTTACAGCCGTTTTGAATCACTATGTTCCTGATAAATAAAATTCAGTCGAAAAACCGTATGCGCTATTCACTGCACATACGGTTTTTTTGACCGCTTAAGTTGTTTTATGACTGGCTAATGATTCGGGCTAAGCGGTCCGCCATCCGTTCCAGATTGGCTGGTCCCTGCGCCATGGCTTGATCTAAGGTCATGACTTGATCGACAATCGGTAAAACAGCCGTGACCCCCTGTTTGGCAAATGTTTCATTTGCACCTTTTTGCCGACCAACTAATAAATAGCAAGGCTTGCCGGCCGCTTGGGCTAACTGACTGAGCTGAATTGGTACCTTGCCCATAAAACTCTGATCGTCGACTTGGCCTTCACCAGAGATAACTAGATCCGCTTGGGCCACTTTCGTTTTAAGATTGCTCATTTCAGCTAACAATTGAAAACCAGAGCAAACGCGGGCGTGTAAAAAGTAACGTAATGCAAACCCAATACCACCGGCAGCCCCATCGCCTTCGTGGGCACTCACCGCACCAGCTGCGACCGTCATATAGTGAGCTAAAGCGGCATCGTGAACCTGAATTTGAGCAACCGGTAATCCTTTTTGTGGGCCAAAAATCTTAGCTGCGCCGTTCGGTCCCGTTAGCGGATTCGTCACATCCGCTGCACTAATGAACGAGACTTCAGCTAATTGTGGCAACACATGTCGATCGTCAATCTTAGTGACCCGACTTAAATCAGCGCCAGTCATGGCTAACTCTTGACCATCGGCAGCCCAAAAACGATAACCGAGCGCACGTAGGATTCCGGCACCACCGTCGACCGTTCCGCTACCGCCTAAGCCCAGAATAATCTGCCGGGCGCCACGCTCAATCGCATCTTTAATCAGTAGCCCGGTCCCACAGGTATTCGTTGCTAACGGCGTCAAGGTCGTCGTGACAAACTGGATTCCGGATGCAGCCGCAACCTCAATCACTGCCATTTTTTCAGTGGCAAAGTAGCCATACGTTGCAGTCACTGGCCGTTGCGCCAGATCCACCGTTGATGCCGTAATAGCTTGTCCACCAGCATGGTTAGCCAGCCACGCCGCCACCGTTCCTTCACCACCATCGGCAATCGCAACTTGAGTAGCGGTGATTCCGTGAGCCGCAAATCGTTTAGCCACTATTCGGTTGGCCTGAATGCTCGTGATGGAATTTTTAAATGAATCAATTGCGATCAAAGCGTGCATATTAACGTCTCCCTATTGACATAATTACTTTCAGTATAATCATTACAGCGGGCGCGAGCAATTCATATCAGTTGTCAGGTTTCTTAAAACTCGTTAAGCTTAAGTTACCAAAATTTTAATGGAGGCTGATAAATCATGACAAACAAATACGATTACGATGTGTTATACATTGGTGCGGGTCACGCCACGTTTGATGGCGCCGCACCACTCGCCAAGACTGGTGTTCGCGTCGGTGTGATTGAGAGTGGTCTGATTGGGGGCACCTGCCCTAATCGTGGTTGTAACGCCAAAATCACTCTTGATGAACCTGTCAAATTAACGCGGGAAGCAGCACGCCTCAATGATATTTTGAGCAGTGCACCAACCATTAATTGGACGGCCAACGTGGCCCATAAACAAGAGATTATTGATCCCTTACCAGCAGGCCTGACAGCTCGTTTGGAAGATGGTGGCGCAACGATCATTCATGGTCATGCCACGTTCAAGGACGCTCACACCGTTGTCGTTGATGATCAGCAAACCATTACCGCTGAAAAAATCGTTATTGCGACTGGTTTAAAGCCCCATCGTTTAGATATTCCGGGGACCAAGCTCGCCCACGATAGTAGTGATTTTATGAACCTTAAACGGTTACCACAAAGTATCGTCATCATTGGCGCAGGCTATATTGGTATGGAATTTGCCACCATCGCTAACGCGGCCGGTGCCCAAGTGACAGTCATGTTACATGGCGACCAGGCCCTCCGTGATTTTTACCAACCATTCGTTGCACAAGTGGTTGACGACTTAACCGAACGTGGGGTAACCTTCATCAAAAATGCCAACGTGCAAGCATTTACCAAACAGGATGACCAGTTCCAAGTTAGTTATGGCGACCACCAGCAATTAACGACCGACTGGATCCTAGATGCGACTGGTCGAATTCCAAACTTAGATGGCTTAGGCTTAGACCGGATTGGCGTCAAATATGACCACCACGGCGTTTATGTCAACGACCACTTG
Organism: Lactiplantibacillus sp. 3062; assembly: GCF_055413545.1. Lineage (NCBI taxonomy): Bacteria > Bacillati > Bacillota > Bacilli > Lactobacillales > Lactobacillaceae > Lactiplantibacillus > Lactiplantibacillus sp. 3062. The sequence continues at coordinate 36,265 of NZ_JBVAYE010000010.1, read as the reverse complement.
CAAACCAACGTTCCTAACATCTATGCAGCCGGTGATGTCCTTGCCAATGACTTGCCAAAGGTCACACCTGCAGCCTACTTTGAGTCCAAATACTTGATGCGTTTGTTCTCTGGTCAAACCAGTGCTCCCATTGACTATCCGGTAATTCCATCGGTCGTCTTTACTTCACCACGAATTGCGCAAGCTGGCATGAAAATACCGGCCGCTGAAAAAGCCGGCTTAACCGTTAGTGATAATGATTTAGCAGATTACTGGTATTATCAAGTCTCCAAGGAACCGATTGCCGCTAGTAAACAGGTCCATGACCAAGACGGCCATCTCGTTGGCGTGACTGAAATCAGTGATCAAGCTGAAGATGCCGTCAACGCACTACTGCCAGCTATCGAATATCAATTAGACCGTGAACAAATCGACCGTTTGATCGGTATTTTCCCAACCATCGGCTACGCAGCTTGGCACCGGGCTTAAAACAGAAAACACTGCTGCGACCGCCGCTTGATTAATCCCTTATTAATAACCAGAGCCGCCAATGACCCCCGCTCATTGGCGGCTCTGGTTATGTTCGTTCCATTACTTTAGAAACCAACTCGGGCCTGCACATCAAGCATACTGACCATGCTATAATTGCGCCTATCTCAACGATTGAAAGGTTGGTCCTAACAATGGATGCGGATGCTCCAAAATTATTTACCTTAGTAGATGCTGCTTATAATCAGCCGATTACCAATCAACCATCCGATTCCTACCGCCAAGCGCTACTGGCAGCTGCAATCGACCTGAATAACAACGTTTCGCCACAGCAAGTAACCATCCAGCTATATCAAGCCTATTATCGTAACTATATGGTCCCAATGACTCTACCACGCCAGCATCGTGACCTCTACCAATACGTTCACACCCAATTACAGCGCCTCACGCGCAAAGAACAGCGTCATATGGCACTTGGGTATGGTCTGATTGCGACGCACCTAACATTTGGTCCCTTGAACTGAAATCAAGGTACTTACACGCATTGCGCTAGTTATCGTTTAGTATGAAGCATGATTAAACCGTGCCATTATCAAGCTCAAAAATAGCCAGTAATCGTCCCCAGCCCCGGAGGTCGAAATAGGACGCGCATCGGCTGACGAATAAACAGCCCATCTTTTTAACACGTTTTAATCATAATAAAAGCCTCAGCGATTACCATCGCTGGGGCTTCATCGTTTTTAAATTAATCGTCTAATCCCAATCGTTTGAAAATATCATCAACGTGGCGAAGATGGTAATGATAGTCAAACGCATCATCAATCGCAGCCTGGTCCAAATGTTCACGAATCTCGGCGTTACCTTCAACAAGTGGCTTGAATTGTAACTGTTCATCCCATGACTTAGCCGTCAGTGGTTGAACGAGGTCATAAGCACTTTCACGAGACATCCCCGTATCAATCAACTTGAGCAAGACACGTTGACTGTAGATCAACCCGTAAGTCGCATCCATGTTTTGCTTCATCCGTTCTGGGAACACCGTCAGCGTCTTAATAATCTTATTGATTCGAGTTAAGATATAATCCACTAAAATCGTGGTATCTGGTAAGATGATCCGCTCCGCAGAAGAGTGGGAAATATCCCGTTCATGCCACAATGGCACATCTTCATAGGCGGTCATCATGTGGCCGCGAATAACCCGTGCCAACCCCGTCACGTTCTCAGAACCGATGGGATTACGCTTGTGAGGCATTGCTGATGAGCCTTTCTGACCTTTATTAAAGAATTCTTCAACTTCATGAGTTTCAGATTTTTGCAAACCACGAATTTCGGTTGCAAACACTTCAACGCTTGTTGCAATCAAGGCCAAACTAGCAATGTATTCGGCATGTAAGTCCCGTGGTAAAACTTGCGTCGAAATTTCTTGTGCGCGCAATCCAAGTTGTTTGCAGACAAATTCTTCAACAAATGGTGGAATGTTCGCAAAAGTCCCAACGGCTCCACTGATTTTACCCGCTTCAACGCCCGCGGCCGCGTGTTCAAAACGCTCGATATCCCGATTAATTTCAGAATACCACCGGGCAATTTTCAATCCAAACGTGGTTGGTTCAGCGTGGACGCCGTGTGTCCGCCCCATTTCAACCGTATATTTATATTTTTTCGCTTGTTGTGCTAGTGTCGCCCGTAAATCTTGTAAGTCTTGGCGAATAATCGCGTTAGCCTGCTTCAACCGGTAACCTTGCGCCGTGTCGACAACGTCAGTACTGGTCAGCCCATAGTGAACCCACTTACGTTCTGCACCCAACGACTCGGAAACATCGCGCGTAAAAGCAACCACATCATGATGCGTTACGGCTTCAATCTCCGCGATCCGGTCAACATCAAACTTGGCATTCTCTCGAATTTTAGCAACATCACTTGCTGGAATCTTCCCTAATTCAGCCCAGGCCTCGTCAGCAGCAATCTCTACCTCCAACCATGCTTGGTACTGATTTTCTAACGACCATACTTTGCCCATCGCGGGACGCGTATAACGATCAATCATTGCTAATCCTCATTTCTTTTTAGGTATTCACTAACAAAACACGAACATTATTATAGCATACCCCTCGAGTAATTAATAGAGACGAACAATGAAAAAATACTGTTATTTTTCACTTCGTTTCCATATTAAGGACTTGTTTTCGAACTAATTCGCCTTAATTATGAACGATTATTTGTGCTCAAAACAAGAACATTCGGTTTTTGGGTTGCGTTTTGACGTTAAAGTTGCTATACTCTTTCCTGTTGGAGTGGTGAACGTTTAACTACTCTTTAGGATTAATTATTCATAATTAAACTATTTAATGAGGTGGAAGAATATGGCATCAGTCGTAGTAGTAGGTAGCCAGTGGGGCGATGAAGGTAAAGGAAAGATCACGGACTTTTTGAGTCAGGAAGCAGATGTGGTATCACGTTACCAAGGCGGCGATAACGCCGGCCACACCATCGTATTTAATGGGCAAACTTTCAAATTACGGCTGATTCCATCAGGGATTTTCTTCCATGATAAGTTAGCTGTCATTGGGAACGGCGTGGTCTTAAATCCCAAGTCATTAGTTGAAGAATTACAATACTTGCGGGACAAGGGCGTTAATCCTGACAACCTTAGAATCTCTAACCGTGCACACGTCATCTTGCCTTACCACATCACATTAGATGGCGCTCAAGAAAAAGCTAAAGCCGGTGGCAAGATTGGGACGACTAATAAGGGAATCGGCCCAGCCTACATGGATAAGGCTGAACGAATTGGGATTCGCGTAGCCGACCTGCTTGATAAGGACACCTTTGCGGCGTTACTCAAGCGCAACTTAGCTGAAAAGAACCAAATTATTACCAAGCTTTATGACTTAGAACCACTGAAATTTGAAGATATTTTTGATGACTATTACGCTTATGGTCAAACTTTGAAACCATTCGTCACCGATACTTCCGTTGTCATTAATGATGCGTTAGATAACGGTCAACGCGTCCTATTTGAAGGTGCTCAGGGAGTCATGCTGGATATTGACCAAGGGACTTACCCTTACGTTACTTCATCTAACCCAGTTGCCGGTGGTGTTACTATTGGGAGCGGTGTTGGCCCATCTAAAATCGATAACTGTGTTGGGGTCTTAAAAGCCTACACTTCCCGCGTCGGTGACGGCCCATTCCCAACTGAACTCTTTGACGAAGTCGGTGATTTCATTCGTGAAACGGCCCATGAATATGGGACCGTTACTAAACGTCCTCGGCGGATTGGTTGGTTCGATAGCGTTGTATTACGGCATGCTAAACGAGTTTCTGGGTTTACTCATCTCAGTTTGAACTGCTTAGACGTTTTGACGGGCTTAAAGACCATCAAGGTATGTACCGCTTACGACTTAAACGGCGAAACCATCTATCACTACCCTGCTAGTCTGAAGGAATTAGAAGCTTGCAAACCTATCTATGAAGAACTTCCTGGCTGGGACGAAGACATTACTGGCGTTAAAACCTTTGAGGAACTGCCAACTAATGCACAGAACTACTTGCGTAAATTAGAAGAACTCGTCGGCGTTAAAATTGCCACCTTCTCTGTTGGTCCCGATCGCGAACAAACTAACGTTATCGATCACAACATTTGGGGCTAATTGAACGCGACACCGTGAATTAACTTAAAGGAGTTTTGCATCATGGGCATGGAGATTTTTGATTACGAAGATATTCAACTAATTCCGAACAAGTGTGTCATTAATAGTCGTTCGGAAGCCGATACGACCGTAGAATTGGGTGGCCGTCGTTTTAAGATTCCAGTGGTGCCTGCCAATATGGCAACCGTCATCAACGACGAGATTGCCAAGTGGCTCGCCACTAACGACTACTTCTACATTATGCACCGCTTCGCCCCCGAGACCCGCCGTGCTTTTATTGAAACGATGCATGCCGCGCAGCTGTACGCATCTATTTCGGTCGGTGTTAAGTCCAGCGAGTATGACTTTATCGACGACCTGGCTGCTAATCAAATCGTGCCAGAATATATCACGATTGATATCGCACATGGTCATGCTGACAGTGTCATTGCGATGATCAAGCACATCAAAGACGTCCTTCCGGATAGTTTTGTAATTGCCGGAAATGTAGCCACACCAGCTGCCGTTCGCGACCTTGAAAATGCTGGTGCTGATGCAACTAAGGTTGGTGTTGGCCCGGGTAAGGCCTGCATTACTAAAGTCAAAACGGGCTTTGGTACTGGCGGCTGGCAATTAGCTGCTGTCCGGTGGTGTGCTAAGGCCGCTCGCAAACCAATCATCGCAGACGGTGGTGTCCGGACAAATGGTGACATCGCCAAGTCGATTCGGTTCGGCGCTACGATGGTCATGATTGGCTCAATGTTGGCCGGGCACCAAGAATCACCCGGCAACATTTTAAAAATCGATGGTAAGACTTATAAGCAATACTACGGTTCCGCCAGTGAAACCCAAAAAGGCGAACATAAAAACGTTGAGGGTAAACAAATGCTGGTTCCTTACCGGGGCCGCTTAGTCGACACCTTAAATGAGATGCAAGAAGACTTACAATCATCCATCTCATATGCCGGTGGCCGGGATTTAAAGGCCATTACTAAGTGCGACTATGTGGTAGTTAAAAATTCGATTTACAACGGGGACTAATTAAGTCTCACTAATACCTAAAAAAACTTGTCAGCCAATTCTGGTCTGACAGTTTTTTTAGTATCCAATTCTAATTTTTGCACCCACCTTACCCTGACACCGGCAATGAAAGCGGTTATAATAAAGCTAAATCACTAATCGAGGTAATCAGACTATGGAACACAATCGGGTCTTACGACTAGAACACGGCATCAACTTCCGAGAACTGGGGGGTTATGAGAACACCGCTGGTCAGACAATCAAGTGGCAAAAACTGCTGCGTTGCGGTGGCATGTCACTACTCACTAACCGCGATCTCACCTACTTGGATAACTACGGACTCCGTTATGATATCGATCTGCGCCAAGCCAATGAAGCTGAGATGTCTCCAGACCGTTATCCCAAGAATACTAAGTATATTAATACGTCCGTCTATCCGTTCACTGACAATCGTCGCTTTGATCGCCGTTTAAAACGGCTCATCAAGCGAATGGTCGTCGATGATTCCTTCAACGCACAAACATACGCGCAAATGATTACAGATAGTCATGCCGTGAAAGTCTGGCAAAATTTATTTGCGACCCTCCTCGCCAACGACCAGCCCGACCAATCGGTACTCTTCCACTGTGCTGCTGGTAAAGACCGAACGGGGGTCGCGGGTGCGCTCATTATGACGGCCCTAGACGTCCCCCGTGAAACGATTATGCAGGACTACCTGCTCACTAACGCCGTCTTCATGGCCGCAGACAGTATGGATACCGCTACGATCATTACTAAGGCCAATGCTGGTGACCTAGCTAGCCAATTCAACGTTGCCATGGCTGTTGAAGCCGACAATATGAAGATGGTCTTTCGGGTTTTCGACGACCTCTACGGCAATGGTATTGGTTATTTACGAGAAGTGCTTGGGTTATCCGTAGCGGATATTAATAATTTGCGCCAATTGTACTTGAACGACTAAGGAACACTAAAAAAACTGGTTTTGAAAGTCAATAACTTTCCAAAATCAGTTTTTTTTGCATCATCTATTCAATTGTTTAATTATAAAATTGGTGATAACAACCGTGAAAATGTCTGCTTGAACTTCAACCAGAATGATTGATTTTTAAAGTCTTGAACGGTAATCAAACTACTGATTTTTTGATCTTCTAAGAAAATCCGTTCCAATTCTTGTGCTAAATCAGCATCATATAAAAAGGCGTTCACTTCAAAGTTGAGCTTAAAGCTCCGGAAGTCCATATTAGCTGAGCCCACTGACGCCACCTGACCATCAATCACGATGGTCTTGGCATGAATAAAACCATTATTATAATAATAGATTTTTACACCAGCATCTGCCAGCTCCCGGGCATAGTACTGAGTTGCCCGGTAAACAAAGGCATGATCAGGTTTGTCCGGCACCATAATGCGGACGTCAACCCCTGACATCGCAGCGATTTTAATCGCATCTAATACGGAATCGTCCGGAATTAGGTATGGCGACTGAATCCATAAACGGTGTTGAGCTGTCATAATCATTTTAATATAACCCAATTTAATCTGTTGCGCATCACTGTCCGGACCACTGGAGACGATCTGTAACGAAGTATTCCCTTTAACGCGAATGACTGGGAACATATTAACGTCTGGCACGATTCGATGTTCCGCATCGGTGGCGTTCCAATCACGAATGAAACGTTCCTGCAATTCAAAAACTCCTGAACCGACGATCCGCAAATGGGTATCACGCCAGTAACCAAACTTCTTACTACGACCAAGGTACTGGTCACCAACGTTAAAACCACCGACGTAGCCGACCCGGCCATCCGTTACCACGATCTTACGGTGATCACGGAAGTTGAGACGGAAGTCCAAAATCGCTGAATGAGCACCCAAGAACGGTCGGGCATGCCCACCAAGTTCTTCTAAATGCTTAAAGAAGCTGCGGAACGTGCCCATCGACCCCCACGGATCATACAAGACACGAACGTCGACGCCTTGGGCTGCTTTCCGCTCTAAAAGGTGTAATAATTCATTTCCAATCTGGTCATTATAAAATGTGTAATATTCAATATGAATATGATTCTTAGCTGCTTCAATATCTTGGAACATCGCATGGAACTTCTCATGTCCATCCGTATAAATCTTGACCCGGTTTTTACGGCTTAGTAACGCGCCATCGGAATTCAAGAATAAACTGACCATCCCACGAACCGAGCTAGTGACCGCATCTGCGGGCATCAATTCCGTTCCCAGGGCTTCACGTTGCCGCTGAATCATCTGTTCGAGTCTAATTTGCGTCTCTTTACGTAACCGGAATAACCGGTTTTTCGGTAACTTACGACCGACAAAGGCGTACGCGATAAACCCAATAATCGGCAACCAAATCAACACGAGTAGCCAAGCCCAAGTGGCCGCGATGTCCCGATTACGATCCCGGAACACGGTAACGAACGCCGCGGCCGCGTTTAAAACGATAATTGTATAGAAAATTGGCTGAATATATTGCAATGGAGGCACCCACCTAATTTATTAATGATGGTTTTATTTTACCGCAGATAGTAGTGAGATAATAATCTTTTGCGAATATAATTTTTGCATTTAATCATTAAATAGCTAATAATTATGCTTAAGGAGGGCGCGTTCAATGCTTGCAATGCTTGGAATTCACGGCCTCGGCCCCATTCGCATGTTTCACTTAACCGAACACATTGCGGGTCCGCAAGCGGCCGTTGGTATTTTACTAATTATTATTTTATTAGCGGTCGTCTACCGTTACTATCGACGACATCGTTAATAAATCAAATCTTTGAAGCAGCTGGTGAAGTCTCCCAGCTGTTTTTTTGTGGATCGTTATCTTACGGATTGGTTTATTCAATCATGCTGTGACACTGACTTTTTGATTTGTATCGAAATAGCTTTTATTCGCCCGACGCTTTATTTTTTCCTGGTAGTCGGATAATTGCGCGATAAATGATAAGCAACTTTAGTTGTGAACATAGCGGACTATATATTTCCAAATCGCCAAAATTCAATTGGATTATGTTTCAATATGCACTTTTTCATTATCCTGCTAGTTCACTTACACTGTCATTGTTTTTCTATAAAGTGCCTTACCATGTCTACAACTGGTAATTCTTAGCTGGAGAGATACATACTAACTTTCTCGGGGTATGTTAACCCTTTTCCCTAACTAGAATGAATGATTCATTCTAAATCCAAATGGTGTTATACTCATGTCATAAAAATTGAGGTGATAAAAATGGATCTACAGCGTAAATTAAATCGTGTTCTAAACAGCGCCTCTTCACTATTTATTGTGCCGGGGTTCTCCGAGACAAAAATGCAGGATATCGCAAAAGGCGCAAATTTAGCAGTTGGCACACTTTATAGTATGTTTAAAAGTAAAGATGATCTTTTGAACTTTATCTTTGCCGCTACTTTAAATTCAGACTTCATTAATGGCATCAGAAGTCTTCCTTTAAAAATTGATCCAGAAAATCAATTACTAATTGATACTAAAGCCGTTTATAAAGCCGAAACTAAAAACATGGCACTAATTTTGAACCAAACCGACAACGATGCTGCTTTTGAAGAGATGATAAATTACTTGTTCAAAACTTTTAATAGGTATGGTGCTTATTTTCTAATACTGGAGCGGAATCCACAAATGAACCCACAATTATTAACTCTATATCGAAAGTATAGAAAAGAATTGTACCAAAATATTGCAACCTTTTTAGCAGACTTACAGGTCCATAACAAAATCAGACGACTGAAAAACCCAGAATACGATTCAATTATCATAATTGATCAAATATTCTGGTGGTCTGCACATAAAAGATTTGATTCATTCGATCGTAAAAATTCAGATTTGGACTTATTGCAATTTCAAACCATTGTTACTGACCATCTTGTCAAAGGCTTTGAACCATAAAAAGCTTTCCTCTACTACGCCTAAAAACACCACGCGAGTTCCCATGTACTAACAATCATCTTTTGTGTCAGTTTTATCATCATAACATTGAACTTTGGGGGGTCTTGTTATGTTTAGTACTGAATGGAAATATGTTTTTAAAACAAAAGGAATGCTCAAAATAATTCTGGGCATTTTACTGGTACCAACTTTTTATGCCGTAATCTTTCTAGCTTCAATGTGGGACCCTTATGGTAGTATCAAACATTTACCAGTTGGAATAGTCAACAGTGACATTCCTATAGTTAAGGGCCACAAAACATACAGCCTTGGCAAAAAGCTAACTCATCAATTAGTCAACAATCACGATGCTGATTTCAAACAAGTTAACAAATCAGTTGCAAAAAAATCACTTAAAGATGGCAAACTTTATATGGCAATTACCATACCCAAGAATTTCTCCAAGGAAGCATTGCGACTTGGATCCAAGGGCCAAAAGACCATTTACTTTAATTATCATACCAATGCTGGTTTTAGTTTTATTGCGATGAAGATGAATACGACAACTGCTCAAAGCATTCAAACAAGCGTTAACAAACAGTTAACTACCGATTACCTTAAAACAATCAACTCAATTGTTAAGAAGACGGGTAAAGGTATTCAAGTTACCGGTAACGACTTATCTAGTACAAACGCTGGACTAAATAAAGTTTCAAATGGCAGTCAAACCGTCACGTTTTCCTTAAATCACATAAATGCCGGTATTGGCACTGCGAATGCCGGGATAACACAATTGTCAGGTGGCGTTCTTAGATCAGATCATGCATTAAAAATCATTCCAGAAAACGCGACTAAAGAACAACAACTTTTAACCAGTTTGGCGCAAACCTATCAAGTCGGTAATGCTGCAAAGGTTAAATCTCAAGAACTCACACAAGCACTACTAAGTCAAAGCGCACAGCTCACTAATGATATAAACAGTAACATCCAAAACAGTAGTAAAATCCGAGCTGACAATGCGCAATTAGAGCGCACTGCAAAGATGTTACGGGTTAGTCAAATGCAAGCAGCTGCGCCTAGTTTCCAAGTTTCTAATACGTTAAAGGATATTGGGGCCCTATCAGCCGCAGATTCAACTATTGCTAACGGTATTCTCAATGGTAGCACGCAAGAACTGGGCGCCTTATCGCAAGTAAATACCGGACTAGAATCACTTAAAAATGCAACAAGTAAAGTAACTGCAGGTAGCAGTAAAATTACGGATAATCTAAAAACAATCAGTACTGACAACGGGAAGCTCGCATCAGGTCTTGTCTCTGGTGGCAAACAAATCAGTATGCTTAGCAATAGCTCTAATCAACAATTGAACAGAATCGTTAGTCCAATTAAACTGCAACATACCGATGCAACACATGTTAAAAACAATGGTACTGGGATGGCACCATATCTAATGTCCGTTGCTTTATTTGTTGGTTGCATTACATTTAATATTATTTACGATATGTTCACACCTCATAAAAAACCTAAGAACGCATTCTACTGGTGGGGTGAAAAAGCGCCATTTCTGTTGGAATTTACTCTACTAGCCTCAACAATCATGTACATCCTGCTACTTTCTGTGGATCATTTAGAACCGCTGCAACCCATTAAGACCTATTTGTTCTGTGTCTTGACCATGTGGGCGTTCGGTAGTATCGTCACTTTCTTCAATCTAATTCTCGGGAAAACAGGCGCCTGGTTCATGCTAATATTTATGATTATTCAGCTAGGCGGTTCCGCTGGGACTTATCCAATTCAACTTTCAAATCATATCTTTCAGGTTATTCACCCTTACCTACCAATGAGTATTTCAATTGATGCTTTTAGAAGTACATTGTCTATTGGAAACAGCATTCTACCCGAAACAATTATCTTTGCCACAATTATTTTAAGTTTTAATCTGCTGATGCTTCTAACCTTCAAATTAAATATGCATAGAACAAATCGTTTACCATACAATGAATAAACATTTAAAAATAACGTTATTCTAACAGATAACGTTATTTTTTAAGAGGTGACTACAATGTTTAGAAACTCAAAGAGTCGTTTTATATCTTTCAGTGACAGTGTTTTCTCAGTTATTCTGACTGTTCTAGTATTAGAAATAAGATTACCCATTGGCAGGAATATTTTATCAAACAGTTGGATTAATTTTGGATATTCAATCATCATTTATATTGCCGGTTTTTCTCTAGTATCGACTTATTGGTTTTTCCATCAAAAATTATTTAGTAATGTAAAGCAAATAGATGGTAATCTAATCGTTTTAAACTTCTATTTTCTTTTTTTCATTTCGCTTATGCCTACTTTGACTCAATTGATAGCACTCGATCCCTTATCTAAAATTAAAAACTTTATTTACGCGGCGACATACTTAATATTTAACTTGTACCTTTGGTGGCTATTTGACATTGTATTTCGCCACCATGTCATCACAGACAATTGGGGAAAAGAAGATTCCATGGCCTTTCAACATGAATTGAAAGTCATTAAAGACACTGTTTTTGTCGGAGTACTTGCTTCTGTATTCTCTTTACTTTGGGGACCTACAACTCCGGTTATATTATCGTTAAGTCCCCTGGTTCGATCTCTAATTTCGTCAAAATAGAAATACTAAACTTAATATTTTTGACCAAGTTAAATCCTTAAATAAAAAAGTTGCGTTGATTAGACAATCAACACAACTCGATTCGACCACCCCTTCTGAACATCTGTTGTATGGCCTGATTGAGTTAACGCATTACCTACCCCATTTTTCAATGTAGGCCGATAGTAAGCTAAATCATTGGAGCCACCTGGTTAAGGGCCTTTTATGAAATCGTTAGTTCACGCAAAGACTTGTCGCTTAAAGCTTGGACGTAATTCGAACGTCCCGTTGCGCTGAGTTTTTGATTGGTATCGAGATAGATTTCACCCGTCCAATGCTTTATTCTTTTAGTCGGCGGTCTGACGATTACGCGATAGACGATGGGGCAATTTTTCAGGGTCATATTTTTTGATGACTGATGCAAAAACTTTTTGTATTTCTTACTTTCCGCTAATGTTTGGCTGGTTGCAAATGTGTATTCATACCAAATAATGCCGCTAAAAGGGCCGGATTCTTCCTTGATTATTGTGTTTCTCAAGACACGCACGTCATAAGGACTGCTTTTTAACATTGTTGTTAGTACAGTCCTCGCTTGATTTAACTCAATACGATTTTTAACGTACCCGTATAAACAGAAACTACTAATAAGGATAATTGCAAAAAGCACGTAATGTGTAACGGTCTTTGCTTTAAGAAATGACGACATGACTAATGCCTCCCAACTTTATTATCTGGAAATAGTCTGGCAATGCTTTATACATTATGAATGCAGACGTACTAGTATCAATACTTTTATTACCAACACCAAACCAATCAGCTTGCTATCCCCTTTTTTGATTCAAGATCTGCCAGTCATTGCAATCACTAGCTTCGATACCAGCAACAATCAGCAGACCCAGTAGTCCACTAATTTCAAGTGGCCTTTAATATTGGTCAGGCCTTGATTTGCGTTCTCCTTTTGAATATAGCAAACGCCAAACCCATTGTCACCAACTAATAAACATCATTCGTATTTGTTAATTTCAAAATTGCAATCAAGATTGTATTTGGAATAATAAAACTTATGCAAATGTGGTCAATAAATGTTGATATTGGAAGGCCGGGACGAATTACATCAGTCTCTCGTAGGCTGTTTTACCTGCAAGAAAATTAATTATCAAATTTGATTCATCAAAATACTTTAAGGATAATCATAATCCCATTTTATTCATATAATCGATATCAATAAAAAAGGGTTCCAATAAGCCGCTCACTCTCTCCAGTTCTTCAGGTTGCATCAATCAAGTGGCGATTTAGTGAGCCAAAACCATATTTTCTAAGGTCCTTCAATAATCCCCACTAACAATCGCAATCACAAGGTAAGTTAACCTTCAGAAAAACAATCCCCGCCATGTTCGCTATATCACCCTATTAATAGGCGTTGAATACCGTAGCTAATTAATCACGATTAGTCAGACAATCAATAAGAAGTCGCAGGATGTCGCGCGATTGCGTCCAATTATTTGGCTTTTAGTCACTATAGCCCATCAGAATATTTATTTTGGTCGGATTGACCATCGTAACTTTGTCAAAACCGATTAAACTAAAGCTATCACATCGAAATGGGGCGATGATTATGGATTTATCACACACGCGGTTACTCCGCAAAAAAGATATCAATGCCATGTTAGCCACTTATCACAGTCCGCTCAAAAAGGAACTTAAAACATTTGACCTAACGATGCTGGGAATTGGGGCCATCATCGGGACCGGGATCTTCGTTTTAACTGGTACGGGGGCCTTGACGGCGGGTCCCGGCCTAATGATCTCATTCGTCTTGGCTGCGATTGCTTGCCTGTTTGCTTCACTCTGCTATGCTGAATTCGCTGCGATGGTGCCTGAAAGTGGGTCAGCGTACACCTATGCCTACACAACCCTCGGCGAAATTGTTGCATTCATTATCGGCTGGGACTTGATGTTGGAATACCTTTTCGCTGTCTCAACCGTTTCAGCGGGCTGGTCAGGCTACTTTCAATCATTCTTGGCAGGCTTCGGCCTCAAACTGCCCGCTGCTTTGTCGGCAGCTGCAGGTTCCGTCCCTGGTGTGACCAGCTATTTTAATCTGCCGGCCTTCACCATTATTATCCTGATTACCACTTTATTGTCTCTCGGGGTCAAAGAAACTAAACGCGTCAATAACGTCATGGTAGTGATTAAATTAGCCGTTGTTCTTTTATTCATCTTTACCGCGGTGCGCTTCATCAAACCGGCAAACTGGAGTCCGTTATTACCATTTGGCTTCAAAGGGGTCTTCGGCGCAGCCTCTAGCGTTTTCTTCGCCTTCATCGGTTTTGACGCCATTTCATCCAGCGTTGAAGAAACATTGGAACCATCCAAAACACTCCCACGTTCCATGTTACTGTCTCTTGGTATCTGTACCATTCTCTACGTGGCTGTATCAGCCATCATGACTGGCGTGGTCCCATTTGAAACGTTTGCCAAGTACATTGATCATCCGATCTCGGCCGTTCTTATTTACTCCGGTCAAAATTGGATGGCCGGAATCATTGACCTTGGCGCGATTCTTGGTATGACCACTGTAATGTTAGTCTGTCTCTACGGTCAAACTCGGATTTCCTTCTCCATGTCGCGGGATGGATTACTCCCCCATGTCTTTAGCGATATTAGCGCCAAGACCGGTGCACCACTTAAATCAACCGTCTTGTTTGGGTCGATTGCCGCAATCATGGGTGGCTTTATTCCATTAGCTGACTTAGCTGAACTGGTGAATATCGGTACTTTGACTGCCTTTACCCTAGTTTCCTTCTCCATCTTACGGTTACGTAAAACACAACCAGATCTTCGGCGTCCCTTCAAAACGCCATGGGTCCCGTTTGTACCAATCATGTCAATCATCTGTTGTGTCTTCCTACTAATCAACCTGAAGCCTGTCACTTGGATTCGCTTCGTGGTATGGTTAGCCATCGGTATGGTCGTTTACTTTGGCTATTCCGTTAAACACTCCCAGTTGAAGACGAATACAGCCACTGATGAGAAATAATTGACTAGACTAATAAATTCAAAACTAATGGGCCGTTTCATTTCAGCGTTATCAACTGGAATGAAACGGCCCATTTTTTATCCTCTAAATACGAACAACCGGATTACTTATTGTACTCAACTTGAAGTAAAGTTCACCTAACGAAACGTAAGTTGAAACTTGTTAACATGAGCAAATTTTTAGTTTGTCTGGTTAACCCCTTTTGAAAAAAGCTAGTATAGTATGAGTCACAGTTCTAATTGAAGTGGGGGTCAATAATTCATGCGTAAGCAACGGATTCAGGAACGTTCATTGATTGGCATGTTAATCACATTAGGCGTCGTGTACGGGGACATCGGAACGTCACCGCTATACGTTATGAACGCCCTGATCAATGACGCGGGGCAACTTAAGAATGCAACACCTGATTATGTTATCGGCAGTGTTTCATTAATCTTTTGGACGTTGATGCTCATTACAACGGTAAAGTACGTCCTGATTGCTTTACGCGCTGATAATCATCATGAAGGTGGCATTTTCGCCCTGTATGCGCTGGTTCGTCACCGGGCCAAATGGTTAATTTTCGTCGCGTTGATTGGTGGCGCCGCTTTGTTAGCAGATGGCACCCTAACACCTGCTGTGACAGTCACATCAGCAGTTGAAGGCTTAAAGGGATTACCCAAACTGGGGGCTTTTTCCCAGTACCCGTGGCTCGTGCCTCTAACCGTTACGGTTATTTTACTGGTTCTCTTTATGATTCAAGGGTTTGGTACTGCCGTCGTTGGCCGGTCATTCGGTCCCATGATGTTGCTCTGGTTCACCGTCATCGGCATCTTCGGTCTGATCAACATCAGTCAGGCACCCGTCATTCTCAAAGCTTTCTCACCCGTTTACGCCGTACAAGTCTTATTCAATCCGGCTAATAAAATGGGAATTTTCATTCTTGGTAGTGTCTTCCTTGCAACGACCGGGGCTGAAGCGCTGTATTCTGATATGGGGCACGTTGGTAAAGCCAACATCGACGCCACTTGGCCGTTCGTATACACGACTTTGATTCTCAATTATCTTGGTCAGGGCGCGTGGATGTTAACCCATTATCAGGATGCGGCATGGCGCAATGCCACCAATGTCAATCCGTTCTATGCCATGGTTCCTGCGGGCGGTCAAATTGCAATGATTATCTTAGCCACGGCCGCAGCCATCATTGCGTCACAGGCCTTGATCACGGGCTCTTATACCTTAGTTGACGAAGCAGTCGGTTTAAAGTTCTTACCACGTATGATTATCAAGCACCCCAGTAACGTTCGGAGCCAGATTTATATTGGTGCGATCAACTGGCTGTTATGTCTGGTCACCTTAGGAATCGTTTGGCTATTTCAAACTTCAGCTCACATGGAAGCGGCGTATGGTTTAGCCATCACCTTAACAATGTTGATGACGACCATCCTGCTTAGCCAGTGGATTCACATGAAGGGCCACCGGGCGCTGGCGCTAGCTTTATTATTCGGCTTTGGCGCACTGGAGACCGTCTTTCTAACGGCTAGTCTGACCAAGTTTATTCACGGTGGCTATTTGACCTTGGGGCTGACCCTCGTCATTTTCTTGATTATGGTCGTTTGGTTCTTTGGTAATCGCCGGCGTTTGCGTTACAACCAGGCAAATGAACAGATTAGTCTGCTAGATTATCGTAATCAACTGATCCAGCTAAGCCACGATGATCACCTGCCAGTATTTGCAACGAATTTAGTCTACTTGGCTAAGGTCGACCATCAACACCGGGTTAAACGGTCAATTCTGTACTCGATTTTAGATAAGCGGCCTAAACGCGCTAAGGTTTACTGGTTTATTACCATTAATGAAACCAACCGACCTTATGATTGTAATTACAGCATTGACATGCTAGGCACTCGAAATATCGTGGAAGTTCAACTCAACTTAGGTTTCCGTAAATCACAGCACATTAATTTATATTTGCGCCAAATTGTCACGAACTTAATTGCAGATCACAGCATCGATCCCCAATATTCCCGTTACGGAATCACACAACCTCGTCAAGTTGGCGATTTTAAATTTGTCGTTCAGAATCAGCAGATCATGGACCTTGCTAGCAACCCAACTATGGGCCAGTTCGATCGACTACTAATTGGTGGTCGCGTTCTACTACAAAACATCACCCCATCTCCTGCTATCTGGTACGGCTTAGCGTTTAGCGATGTCTTGGAAGAGACGATTCCGTTGTTCACGAAACCAGCAACGGACGCCACACTAACGAATTTGACGGTCCACCATGCCCGTACGCCGCAACGGAATTCGCGCCAACCATAAATAAAAGACTAGTTTCAAGGAATTCAACCTTGAAACTAGTCTTTTATTATTAAAATCTATCAGTCAACACACTTATGTTTGCGGCATAAACATTACCTTAGTGTCAATAATGCCATACTGATTTCGCATCACTTGCTCGATTCTTTCACTGAGCTGAAAGCTGGCTGCCACTGTCATTCGTGGTGACACTGCTATAACCAGCGACAAGGCCACTAAGCTCCCAGAATACTGGACATCAATTGCATTGACCTGATTCACACCATCAATTTGTTGAATCGTATTAATATAATTTTTTTCAACTTGTGGATCACTGTAATTAATTAGCTGCAACCCACTGTCCCGAAAAATTTGTAACCCAGCGGCAAAAATAAAGAATCCAATCACGATACTCGCAACACTATCTAACCAAGCAAATTTGAATAGTAAGACCCCACTTAATGAGATTAAAGTGCCAATGCTCGTTAACGCATCACTAAGACTATCCTTTGCCGCAGCCAATAGCGTCGAATTATCTAATTGTTGCCCACCGCGACGATTAAAGTACCAGACGACTAACATAACGATGCTCGCGATTGCAGCTCCCCAAACAGTTACACCGCTCACTGCTTGAACGGTGTGTGATTTAAACAAATTACTAACACCACTCACAATAACTTGTACCGCCATAACTAACATAATGACCCCACTCATTAACGTGAATAAGTCTTGTAAACGAAATCGCATCAATCGATTGCGACGTTCGGCCTCCCAGCCGTCCAAAGCGGTCACTTTACTTTGATGTGATTGATGATTATGAATGCCACCCCAGATACCAAGCGATAACAACCCCGATGAAACAATACCCGCAAAATTATTAAACGCATCCGCGTGCAAAGATTGCGAATGACCAATCGTTGCAAGCACTAGTTCGATTACAAATAGACTTAAATATGCTATCGCATTGCCCAACAAATGCCACAACGCACCTTGCATTCGCTTAATTTGGTCAGCTTCAATTTCTTGCCAGCCATCTAACACGGGATGTTGATTATTTGATTGATTAATCGTAATCGCCCCCTCCTAAACAGATTCCAACCGCTCACTCTAACACTTAGTCGTAATAAGTCAACCTTATACCACCTAGAACGCTGATAGCTTAACACTAACAGTCTGACTTGTAATTGTCACTATCAGCATCTTTAAGCAGTAATTAATTAAAGCTGGCACCTTCGAAAGTAATCCACTTCGAAGATACCAGCTTACAATTGTCTTTGATAACCTTTACGCGCAGTCACAAGCTACTGTTCATATAAATCACCCGACCCCATACAAAGCCTGCTACCGGTAAAGTACAGTTACAATCACACTAAGGTTCACGTTTCGCTATTTGAGACGTCACGCGTCGCGGCTCAGAATTCTGCACACCCAAAATGTCTAGGAAGAATGAAACAATTGGAATCCCAATGATCAAGCCCCAGGCCCCTAATAGACTTTCCATAATAATCAACGTAATAAAAGTGACAAAGACTGGTAAATCAGTCCGGTCCGCCATTAGCCGTGGATGAAGGAAATAAGACTCGAAGGCGTGAATCAAAATAACCAACACGATGATCCAGACAACCCGAATCAAGCCACCCGACGCAAACCCCAGTAAGGTTAGCGGAATCATTGAAATCAACACGCCAGCCACCGGCACTAAGCCTAAGATAAAGACAATGATCGACAACACCATGATACTTGGCATCCCAATAATCATGAATCCAATCGTCATCAAAATCGTATTGATCGTACAAATCACCAGTTGCGTTTCAATAATCCGCCCCAGAATCATAACGAATTTATGCGTTAAATAGTAAACGTTCGTGAAGAACTTTTTAAACTTCGACTGCAAGAACTGGCGGCCAAAGACCATCATTCGTCCCCGCGAAACTGCAAAGATAAAACTCAAAAAGATTGCCATTAAGACGTGCGTAAAGCCAGTCCCAACCTCACTCAGTCCTTTAATACCGGTGACGAGTAACGCCTTCCCGTTTTGAATCAATTCACTACTATGAATGGCTTGGTTGACCCATTTATCAATATTCTTATTCAATACCGGGTGATTGGTGATTGCTTTAGCCAGCATATCTGGAATGACCTTCAACTGATCGACCAGGGTAGGCGCCGCGTACGATAGCGCACCGATAAACAACGCAATCACGCCGACGTAGACCACAATGACGGCAATCCAATAAGGTAAGTGCGTTCGGAGGTTTAACCACCGACTAAGCTTAATGCCCAAATACGCAAAAACCGTCGTTAATAGAACAACTGTCGCAAACCCGCGCATTAAATAAATAATGATGATTAATAACGCCAACGTTAAGTACAAGTCAACGTCATCCCGCTTAAAAAACCGAATGATTCTATCCATAATTTGCCCCCAATCGCATGTTACTTGCATTATAGCATGACTATGGATTAATCCCGCCCACCGATTCCGGCCTTAAATTAAATTTGACATTTAAAATAATTACCAGTATGATAGGTGTCAATAATTAAAGAACGATTAAAAGATGAGTAATTGGTGTCGCTGTTCAGCGAGTATCGGGTTGGTGAAACGGTACCGGCACAACCAATGAAGATGGTCTTCTTCCTAGTTCGTTTTGGTGAGTGTCTGGTGAGCAACAAAGTAACCAGCATTAACTAAAGCCGGTTTAACAACCGTTACCCGCGTTAGCAATTGCCAATCATTTGGCAGCTGTATCGAGTAGACTAGTTCACTAGCCTAGAACTCAGGTGGTACCACGGCCCAACGTCGTCCTGAATAATGATTAATATTATTCAGGACGACGTTTTTTCGTTCCCAATAAAATTTAAGGAGTTTGATATTTAATGACAACTACAACTTTAACCGCCCCATTCCGTTTTGACGTCGTCGGCAGCCTACTGCGCCCCGCTAGTTTGAAAAAGGCCCATGAACAATTAGCCGCCGGTACCATTACGCGTGATCAAGAACTTGAAATCCAACACACTGAAATCAAACGAGTGGTCGCTGAACAAGTTAAACTCGGGCTCAAAGCCGTGACCGATGGCGAATTTTCACGCAGCTGGTGGCACTTAGATTTCCTTTGGGGCTTAACTGGTGTTGGCAAGTACGACTACCATCAAAGCTATAAGTTCAAGGGGGACCATACTCGAACGGATAACGCTGAACTTATTGGCAAAGTCGCGTATAATCCCGACCATCCGTTCTTTGCTGCCTTTGAATACTTACAATCAATCGTTCCCGCTGGCGTACTCGCTAAACAAACGATTCCATCACCAACTATGTTATTCCGTGATAATCGGAGTGACAATTGGACCAAATTCTATGACAGCTGGGATGCCTATTTAAATGATCTCGCCCAAGCTTATCACGATACCATTCAACATTTTTATGACCTTGGGTGTCGCTATATTCAGTTAGACGATACGACGTGGGCTTTCTTAATTAGCAAACTCAATGATCCCGAAGCTGACCACGCGGCCTACACTAAGTGGGCGACCGATGCCGTTAAAGTGATTAACGCAGCATTAGCTGACCTGCCAAGCGACTTGACCGTCACGACCCACATCTGCCGGGGTAACTTTAAATCCACGTACCTCTTCTCGGGCAGTTACGACGTGGTTGCACCCTACCTTGGCCAGCTTAACTATGATGGGCTGTTCTTGGAATATGATAACGAACGGGCGGGTGGCTTCGAAGCGTTAGACCAGATTTGGAACCATGATGACCACAAACGCATCGTATTAGGTCTGGTTACCTCTAAGTTTCCAGAATTGGAAAAGACCACTGTGATCAAAGAACGAGTTCAAGCTGCGACCACTAAGGTGCCATTGCGTAATCTAGCACTATCGACCCAATGTGGCTTTGCTTCAACTGAAGAAGGTAACCAGTTAACTGAGGCTCAACAGTGGGCCAAGTTGGCGTTAGTCATTGGTACGGCTAAGGAAATCTGGCCAGAAGCCTAATTACAACAACTAAAAAAGATCGAGAATCAACCGGCGCATTTCAAGCGTAATCGCTTAAAAAATCAGTCAGATTCTCGATCTTTTTAGTTACCGGTTAAACCGGGTCCGCCACCGTGCCAAGCGCGGCGTCGCAGTAGCCGGTTTAGTCGCCTTAGCAGGCATGTTCAATAGAATCACACCCGTAATAATCGCCATGAATCCCAACGTTTTCAATCCCGTCAAGATTTCGCCAAACGCCCAAATTCCAATCAGGCCGGTCGCAGCTGTGCCGACTCCGGCCCAGATTGCATAACCAACACTCAGTGGGATTTTGCTCAATGCCCGTGAGAAACTAAAAATCGCTAGGCCGTATAGTAACATGCCCACAATTCCAACCAAGGGGTACTTAAATCCAGCCGATAACTTCAACAAGCTGGTCCCCGCAATTTCAACGCCAATCGCAATAACTAATTGAATCCATGCACGCATCATCATTCCCCCTTGATTTAAATGTTCAGTAAAATCGCCCCGACTACGATTGCAATTAAGCCACTCAGACGTGAGAGACTGAGCCGTTCACGGTAAACGACGACCGCTAAAATAACGGTTGCAAACGTGCCCAGTCCAGCCCACATGGCATACGTCACCCCTAACGGCAGGCGTTGCATTGCAAGCGTTACAAGGACTAACGAACTAAAATATCCAATCAACACCATTATCGTTGGTATTAAGTTCCGAAAACCGTTTGCGCGCTTTAAGAAAAAGCTCCCTAAAACTTCCATGAAAATGCCACCAAATAATAACCCGTATGCCATCTTAATCACCTCACTAAAAATTTCGTTGTCCTACTATTCTACGGAAGTTTATTTAAAAAGGCAATCAAAAGATACGCCTGGCTGATTACAGTTTGATGACAAAAATAAATCGTATTCTAGACTATGCTACAGCGATCTAGCCATTTAATTTCAAAATTATTGTTAGCTGAGTGGCGATAACTCATTCAGCTTAACGAGCGTACGCAATGGTTACGATTCGAATACCGTCCAGTTGAAAAACTTTTCGCAATAAAATGTCAATAATCAGCATTTAAGACGTCATCCGCGACTCAAATCTCCCGCATCTAAAAAAAAAAGACCAACTCAGCAGCTGGTCCCCACAGTCATCCTTAAATATAGAAATAAATTGAGAAAAACATCAACGTGGTTCCCACCATCACGAATAGGTGCCAAATAACGTGTAAATATTTAATCCGTGGGAAACTATATAGTAATGCACCTAAGGTAAACGCAACGCCCCCGGCAACTAATAACCAGAAGCCAGTGACACCTAAATGGTCCCATAACTGCCGACCACCGGCGAGGCACATCCACCCCATCAACACATAAATGACCGTTTCGACCTTTTTCAAACGTCCAGGCCAAACAGCATTAACCGTAATCCCAGCAATCGCTAAAATCCAAATCGTTAATAAGATCGTCCAGCCCAACCAACCCTTAATCGCCAGTAGACTGTACGGCGTGTATGTCCCAGCAATCAGCACGTACACGCCACTGTGATCGAAGATACGAAAAACTTCGCGGGCGCGCGTAAAGTATAATCCGTGAAATAACGTCGAACACGTATATAGTACAAACAACGAACAACCATATATAATAAACGCCGCCCATTCGAGGGGCTGACCATCCGCATATGCCTTGAGCATCAAAAAAACAAATGCAACGATACTTAAAATAATCCCAATCCCATGAGTCACTGAGTTGAGGACTTCATTTGTTATTTGATACTGTCGCGCCGACTGTGCCATGTTAATCACCTCATATTTATTATTGACACCAGCATACCATCACATGGTGTAAATATCAATACATCTAGTTTATAAAACTAGGTAATTAACAAAAACATAACTAGTTCAAAAAATGACACTGCGAAATTAACCATTTCGCAGTGTCATGCTAAGCACAATCTTATATTCAAGGTCATCATGCGGTCTTCTAATCAATATCAGTGCCCACTACGAACCCACAGCGCTTACCACTCATCATAACTGATCAGTGGTAACACCTATTCAACCTAATTATCGGCTTCTTCAGCGTGAGCTGCGACCTGCTGAAAAATACTAATGATATGTTTATCGGCCAGCTGGTAGTGCACGTTACGTCCATTGCGTGTTCCCACAACTAATTTTAATTGTTTGAGGACCGTTAACTGATGAGACACATTCGACTGTGTCAGGGCTAATCCCGTCGCCAGTTCACCCACACTCAGCTTAGATACGGCCAACGCGTAGATAATCCGGGCACGCGTCGGATCACCAAGTGCCTTAAAGATTGCGGTGATTCGACTCAACTCATCAGTCGGCGGCATCAGTTCAGCCAACCGTTTGACGATCATTTCATGGTCCATTTCATTTTCCATCATAAACTCCAATTTCTAATTGAGATTGTCATGTAAGCGTGTTACAATACACATGAACAGCCATTCATATGTCTGCTCGTTCATATTTAAATTATAGCCATAACAAGGATAAATTCAACTAAGAAGTAGGTGATTCATATGGCACACAGCCATCAAATACAACAACAGACCAGCGCCTTCAAGATTGGGGTCGCCCTAAATACTGCCTTCATTGTCTTGGAAGCTGGCTACGGTTTTGCGAGCGGCTCACTGGCCCTAGTTGCCGATGCAGGACACAATCTCAGCGACGTCCTGGGCTTACTGATCTCCTGGCTGGCAATCTGGCTTGGACAAAAAAGCGCCAACGATAAGTACACATATGGGTACAAAAGCTCATCAATCTTGGCCGCCCTCTTCAACGCCGTCTTTTTACTAGTCGCTATCGGGGCCATTTCAGTCGAGGCCATCCAGCGCCTTAGTAATCCGGGTCCCGTCGCCGAATGGGATGTCATTATCGTTGCTGCTGTTGGGGTCGTCATTAATGGCTTTACCGCATTACTCTTTATGAAGGGCCAAAAGCACGATCTCAATATTAAGGGCGCTTTTCTCCACATGGCCGCCGACGCCGGCGTCTCCATCGGCGTGGTCATTGCTGGCTTCATCATCTTGAAGACTGGCTGGTTCTGGCTAGACCCCGTTGTTTCCCTGCTAATTGCCGTCGTGATTTTGATTGGTACTTGGGGACTCTTACGAGATGCGATGAATTATTCACTAGAAGCTGTACCAAACAATGTTGACCGCCAAGCAATCGCTGATTATTTAACCAGCCAGCCCACCGTCAACCAGATTCACGATTTACACATTTGGGGCATGAGTACTACTGAAACAGCCATGACCGTCCATCTCTGTCGTTCAACATTAGCTGACAATAATGCCTTTTTGGAACAACTGAACAAGGACCTAAGCGCCCAGTTTCCACTAACCCACATCACGATTCAGATTGAACTTGGCAAGGTGGATTATGAAACAACGGATAGTTCGATTTAGTTCATCGTGAGTTAAGTTATGATACACAGCATCCAAATCGAATCTGTTTCTGTATAAACTATCTCTTCCGCCTTAAACGACCGCATGCTATTAAGCATGCGGTCGTTTTTTGTCTTACACATTTTCGTTAGTTTGAGACGCCACGGCTCACTTCCAAACTCATCAATATTGACTAGCTCGGTAAACTACGACCGTTCTCGTTGTTTTGGCTTCAAAAAGATAGCTAATACCAAACTTAATATCAGTATTGATGTGACCAGCAAGCGACCGGCCACTTCACCAATTATCGCAGCGGGGCCATCATCAACGGCATGTGCTAACTCGTTCAGATAACTCGGTACTATTGTATTGATCAGAATCTCAGCAATAAATGCAATAAACACCGTGATGACGATACCGACACGCAATTTACCTGACTTGAACCGCTGCCAATCTGAAAAATACGACAATAATACCATGGCGTTCACCAGTACTAAAAACGGTACCAAAAACGTTCGTATTCCAAACGGCCGCAAATAGTCAATGTAGCCAAGTACCAGTAACAAGAAATTGCATCGATACGAGACGACCACCCATTTTCGGCTCTTCTGATGAAGTCGTTCTGCTTCCTTATAATAAGCCAGTAAGTGATCATCCCGCATTAAATCGTCTAGCCGAACGTCATAAATATCACTCAATTGAACTAAACTGCCAACATCGGGAAAACTGTGGTCATTTTCCCAGCCTGAGATTGTTTTGCGCGATACATGTAATTGTTCGGCCACTTGCGATTGTGTCAATTGTGCGTGCTTCCTACACACTTTTAGTTTTTCAGAGAATTTCATATCAGACTTTCGACTACTCCCTCATACTTTGGTTGCCATAACGCGATTAAAAATCATGCTTTTTTACCATGACCTGATCAAAATGCACATTCATTCGCACGCGGCTCACCTTTCTTAAAAAACAACACTTGAATTAAAAAGCCAATAGCAACAATTACAAAAACAAGATTAATCAGATTTGTGCCATTTCGCCAAAATTCGCGACCTAAGACATTACCGTTAACAATTGCTGGATAAACGTTAGCGCTTAGCAATAGTAAAACGATTGCAGCCCAGAATCTGTAGTATTTGTAGAAAACAAGATTAATCATAACCAATCACTCCTAAATGTCTTACTTATATTTGCAATTTATAATAGGTGTCTTATCAGATAAATACAACCTTCTTAAGTAAAAAAACTAGTCTGTATTTTCCAGACATGCAATTAACCCGCTCATGCTGGGCATTTAGCACAGTATAACCATCAGTCTGATGCAGTGAGCATGATTTTTGTGGATAACGCTTATTCATTCAAAATCTATGCGCCAAACGCTATACCGTTTGCTGAAACGTTATGGTACTAGAAGTAGTTATCACTAACCAGTATCTGAGTCAGTCACAATACACTGCTAATTACCAGTCACAGGTTCAACGATACCGCAACCTCAGCGGTATCGTTTTTTCAAATATTCAGCATTTTTCGACGTTCGTACGTTAAATTAAGACATTAACGCACATTGCAGCACACATAACGTCATTCATTATATAATTTAAGTAATATTTATTAATTCAGATAATCTGGTTCACTTCATTCTTAGCTAACCACCTAGGAGGCACTTACATGAGCATCATCAATCGCGTTATCGGTATCATTATCACGCTTATCTTGTTATGCCAATGGTTGCTTGGCTATCAATTACCAGCTGCCATGGCGTTCTTCTTAGTGGCCTGGCTGATTGGCTTGGTAACGATGTGGCTGTTGCCAGACACGACGACGACCGCTAACCGCTAGTCGTGTCAGCGGGATACAAAATCAACTCATTCTAAAACACGTCATAAGACCATTACAACTTGCTCTTGCGACGTGTTTTTGCTAACTTCACTATTACCTAGAAAACGGTTAGACTGGTTCTACACGCCAGCATCACCGACCATTCAAATATGTTTTTGCCGCTTACCCTCATTGCGAACTTGCGCTTCATATTGCGATGGAACTAATAATCACACTTCCCATAACCACTCCGGATTAAAGCCCCCACCTTGCTTACATTCACACATTGATACTCACAAAAATACGCAGGCATAAGCAAATAAAAAAGGCCAGCATCCGCCAGCCTAATTCTACCTAATTCAATTTAATCAATCCCGCCGCCAGCAAAAACATGTGGGTGACGACTGGTCCAACGAAGGTCAAACCATGTCGGTGTAAATCCTTCGCAACGCGGGCGCCCAGGGGTGAGCGCGTCGGTAATTCATCATCGGGCGCCGGCATAATGATTGGTGTCGCATCGACAAACGCCCACAGGTAGTTGCTAAAGCTACCATACTCGGCCTGTAATTGTTGAATAGCACGCGCATCTTGAATGATTGCACGTAACTTACGACCATTGTGCATCACTTTGGGAGTCAACATCAGCCGTTCAAAATCCGGTTCGTCCAGGGCGGCTACGGCGTCTACCCGCAGCCCCGCCATATGTTGCCGCAATACTGGTAACTGACTAGCCGCGACCCGCCAGCCTAAACCCACTTGTAAGATTCCAACCACTAACAATTCAAATAAAACGTGATCATCGTACGTGGGAGTACCGAAATAAGCATCGTAGTCCTTAACCCCATTCGCTGTAATACCGTCAAAATCATCCGGACTAATCATTATTCGATAACCAATAGCCATTCTCAATTCGACCTAACAGCGTAATCAATTGCTTGGTTTCAGCAACATCGTGGACCCGGATGATCCGGCCACCCTTAAGCATCATCGCTGCTTCAGTGACCAACGTCATTGGTAGCCGGTCTTCCTTCTTCAGGCCAAGCAATAGACCTAAATAACCTTTCCGTGAAATGGCCACCATCATTGGGCGTCGCAAATAATTAAATTCATCAATGTTACGCATCATCACGTAATCCTGTTCCCCATGTGCGACTTGTGAATAGCCGATCCCCTGATCTAGAGCAATTCGTTCAATATCGATGCCATGACTCGTCAATGCTGCCAGATTTTGTTCAAAGAACCCACGCATACTGCTCGTCAGATCGGTATATTCTTGGTCACGACTACTGTGCATAGTCAGTAAGCCGACGCGACTGTCAGCCATCAATTTGAGCTTGCGAGGATCGTCCGTAAAGGCGTTCACATCGTTAATAATGCTGACACCTTCTTCCAGGACGGCTTGCATGACATCATACTTATAAGTATCGACCGCTAAGACTGCTTCCGGGAAACGAGCCTTGATGGCGCGAATGTACGGCAACGTCCGGTCTAATTCAACTTGCGGCGTGACTTCCGTGAAGCCCGGCCGTGTCGTTTGACCATTAACTTCGATTACGTCAGCTCCTGCTTGTAACATGGCATCCACGTGATTCAGTACGTCATCTTTAGTCTTGTACTGGCCACCGTCGAAAAAGGAATCCGGCGTAATATTCATGATGCCATAAATCATCGGCTTCTTGGTGAGATTAAACCGGTGCTCACCCGCTTGCCAAAAAACATCATATTGTTTCATAATTTGGGTCAATTGAATTTGAGTCGTTGCTTGATCCGTAAAGACTCGCGACCATTGGTGGGTTAACTGGCGACCAGCTGTCTGGTTCAACAAGACGGTCAACTGTTCAGGACTCGCCAGCACGACCCCATCTAATTGCTGACATAGTTGGGTTAATCGGAGCTGCTGTTCCCGATTATAATCACTAAAACGCAAAACTAATTGTTGTTGTCGTTGAACTTGGGCATTCAACGCCTGACTCGCAAAATCCGTTGCTTGTGCTAATGAACTGGTGATATCTTGTACTAACATCTACTCCACCGATCCTTCCAATTTTTAAAGTTTTGTGATTAATTTTAAGGCGGCCCGTCCCCGGTGTGTCAGCGGGATGCGCCACGTTGCTGGTAATTCGGCCAAAGTTCGACCATAGCGCGGTAGCCAGAAAATTCGGTCAAATCCCCCAGAATAGCGTCCAAATTGATAGGACGCAATGTAGCCGGTGATCGAAGCTTGTACGGCCAAGGTCCGCCCATCTGGCCAGGCAGCCGCTAACGTAGCACGCATCAACGCTTGCCGCTCGTTGTCAGGAATATCGCGTAGGGCCGTTAAAATTTCCTGATTGCGATCAAAGCCACTGACTGCAACCCCTAAGTCGCGCGCCGTGGTCACACCTAACAAGTCTGGTAACGCGGAAATCTCTAAGCCACTATCATCTGCGATAACCGGAACCCCTAGCTGTTGCGCCCCAAAACGAGCTTTAGCAACCGCGTTATCGACATAGCTCGTCGTCGTTTCCACGGGAAATTCGAGCCGCGGCGCCACTGTCAAGTACTGACGAGCAGTCAAGCCATAGTAAGCCAAACACGCGATCAAGTCGCGGCTTTTACCAGCGTTGTTGGATGCAATCAACCAAGTCGTCGTCATTGGCTTAACCCCGGCCAACCAGCCTGTTGGAGCTCACGAATGACATAAAATGACCCCGTTACAATAATCGCACTATTACTGGTTGCTTGCTGCTGAGCTTGCGTTAACGCATCCGTGATCGTCGTTGCAGTCAATAAGTCTGGCTGTCGTTGCATCGCAGCCGTGGTCATAAAGGTGGGCGTTAATAATGCGTTCGCCGTGTCGGCCAGCTTAGTCGCGGATAACGCTCGTTCTGGATTTGCGGGCGTATTCGTAATCAGGACGTCAGCTACCGGTAATAGTTCAGCCAGCATTTTAGGATAGGCCTTATCTTGTAAGACCCCGACGATCCAAATCAATTTACGACCAGCGAGTAATTGCTTCACACTTGCCACTAGTGCCGCCATACCATCCGGATTATGCGCCCCATCGGCAATAATGACAGGTTGCTCCTGTAATACGGTCAACCGGCCTGGCAAGGAAACTTGTTGCAAGCCTCGGCGAACCGCACTGTTCGTCAAGTTAACTTGTTGCTGTTGTAGTACTGCAACCACAGTTAAAACCAACCGCAGATTTTGTAGCTGATAGGTGCCACTCAGTCCGACCGTTAATTGCGTCCAATCAAAAAGCTGACTGTGCGCATCAACGACGGTTTGCGTGAGTGTTTGCCCAGTCACCGTCAGTTGCGCGTGCTTAGCGGTCACTAGCCGAACACCTTGATTGAGCGCTTCGGTCTGCAAAACAGCCAGGGCTTCTGGGTGTTGGTCGGCCAATGTCACTGCTGTTGTATGGGGCTTGATGATTTTTGACTTATTTTGCGCAATCGCGGTAATCGTGGGCCCAAGAATGGCGGTATGATCGAGGGCAATCTTAGTAAATACCGTGAGTTGGGGACTGGCTAAGGCGTTAGTCGCATCATACAAGCCGCCCAAACCGGCTTCAATGACCGCCCATTGCACGTTTTGATTCCGAAACCAAACGACACTAATGAGAAAGAACCATTCAAAGATGGAGACATCGCTAGCTGTCAGTCCCATATTTTGCAGAACCGGTAGAATCTCACGATACGTATCGATAAATTCCGCTGGACTGATCCACGTCCCATTGCATTGCAGTTGTTCACGCGCATCATTAATCGCGGGGCTGCTGAAGCGGCCAACTTGATACCCTTGCGCCCGCAGGATACTGGCTAACATAGCTCCCGTAGAGCCTTTGCCATTAGTCCCAGCGATATGGATCACATGGTAATAATGGTCAGGGTGGCCAAGATGTGCCATGATTCGCCGTAATAACGGAACACGCTGATGATTATTGGCTAACATGGCTTGATTTAGTTGGGCTAATAAGTCCTGATAATGTTGTTCAATCGTCCCTGTATCCACTCAATCACCTACTTTGCGATTCGCTGTAAGAATTCTCGTTTCAAGTCTAAATCCGTCTTGAATTGACCACTGTAATAGCTACTTTCCGTATGCACACCCGGTTTGCTAACACCCCGCATCTCCATGCACATGTGCCGCGCCGTGATTGAGACCGCGATCCCAGCCGGGTCAAGAATTCGTTGTAATTCTGTTGCAATGGAAACTGTCAACCGCTCCTGAACGTTCGGCTGTTGACTGCAATAGTCAATCAAGCGAGGAATCTTACTCAAGCCAATCACTTGTTCATGCTGCGGCACATAAGCAACTTGAACCGTGCCAAAAAACGGCAAAAGGTGATGCTCACACATCGAATAGAATGGAATATCCTTAAGTAATACCATTTCAGTCGGATGCTCAACCTTGAACAGTTTATAATTATCAAATGGTGCGGCAGTCTTAGTAGCGAAAACTTCCGCATACATTCGTGCAACCCGTGCTGGTGTTTCTACTAATCCCGGTCGGTCAGGATCTTCACCAACTGCACTTAAAATTTCTCGTACTGCATGCTCAATCTTTGCTTGGTTCTTCTCATCAATCATCTAACTCACTCACATTTCTTACTTTTTTAATCCAACTCTGATCCTGATTAGCCGCAATCAATTGGGCCACTTGTGGTCCAACTAACACATCAGTTTTGGCGATTTCAGCAGTTGGCAGTAGCACAAAGTTGCGCTTAGCTGCCTGCGCATGCGGAATCGTCAGCGTCGCTGTGTTGATTTGCCGGTCGCCCCAAAAAATAATATCCAAATCAATCGTACGTGGTCCCCAGTGAACCAAGCGTTGGCGGTGGCCCGCCTGCTCAATTGTATGTAATTCATCCAATAGTTCTTCTGGTGTCAAATTAGTCGTTAAGGATACCGAAACATTGTAAAAATCGGCCTGATCACGCTTTCCCCACGGTTGAGTCTCATACCAATGAGATTCGTCAATCACGTTTACCCCATTGACGGCTCGTAATCGGCTAAGGGCTTGCTGAATATTTTGGACGCGCGGATGAATATTGGAACCAACACTCAAATAAACCCGTTCTTCCCTACTTGCCATTCGGCGTCCCCTCCACCTCAATTTCCACATCATCAAAGATTCCAGGCATTGGTACGCTATATTTACGAATTTTAATATTGATTGCATCCGCCGCGGGAAAACTTGTCAATAACGTCTGCAATAAGTGGTTAGCTAGCGATTCAATCAACTTGTATGAATGGGTCGTTACAAATTCATCGACCACGTTACGGACCGCCGCGTAATTGATGGTCTCGTGAACGTCATCGTGTTGAACCTTGGTTTCGATAGGATATTTAATGGCAATATCTAGCCCTAGTTGTTGACCATTACGCCGTTCTTCCGGAAGTACCCCGTTAAACGTGTGAAAGCGTAAATTATTAATTCGAATCATGCCCATAAGTATCCCAGCCTCTTTCTTGCTCATTTTTACTTATAATCATAGCATGAAGGACGCTCAATATGATAGTAATCAGCCAAATAACCCCATAAAAACTAGCAATCGTTCGGGAACCGAAAAAAGTGCGTTGCTAACAAACCGGTTCATCAAAAAAGACGTTGCTGGTCAAAAAACCAGTAACGCCTTTGTCTTAGTTTAAAGCAGTCGTACCCCCACCATGAACTCTAGGAATCCGTAGTCGTCCCATCATTAAAATTAATCAAATTACTGAGGTAATGGCTAGTTAGACCAGGTGTCTGCTTCACAATATAGGTGGCGAGCGGTGACTGCGTCATTTGCGTCTGAATAAAGCTCGTATTGACGATGTTCGCCAACGACAACGCGACAAAAATAACCAGATACGTCACGACAAATGACACGATTCCACCCGCAACACTGTTCACTTGCTTAATAACTGGTAGCCACGTAATGCTACGTGAAACACGGCCTAACAACCGAATCACTGACCACCCTAACGAAATTAACACGAAGAAAGCGACCAGGTTAATGATCAACGTTGCCGCCACTGAAGCTTCAATTAAATGTAAATTCGTCAATAGATTACTAATCATTGTCCCTAACGGCTGATAGAGTAGTCGTGCAAACAATAGGACGACGACCGTCCCAATCAGATGCAACATTTCAATCACAAATCCGCGGTGAAACCCGCGAAAAATTGCGCTTGCTAGTAAAATTAAAATCACAATCGTAAATATCATCTGCGTGCCCCGCCTTCCGCTTTTCAGGTACGCCTATTTTACCAGCTTTCGTCAGTCAGTGCAGTGTTTTCACCTAGTCTAAACCTTATCTTAAAGACTTGACGACGACCGTTTCTTTCGGTAAAGTTAACAGTAATGGTTACGATTTAAAGAGAATGGGGTTACAATACATGGTCAACCGACGGATATGGCTTTATTTGGCAATAATACTGGGACTCAGCGGCCTATTAGCAGGCTGTCAAAGTTCGAGCACCCCCAGTAAAACGACTAACGACAAAATTAATATCATGGCTAGTCTCGACTTTTATGGTCAAACGGCTAAGGCGGTGGCAGGAAAGTATGGTCAAGTGACCTCGATTATTGATCGACCGAGCGTTGACCCCCACGACTACGAGCCGACCGTCAACACGGCTAAGCAGGCTAGTAGCGCCCAATTAATCATTTACAACGGCCTCGGCTACGATGACTGGATGGAAAAGCTTACTGTCAACAAAGCCAAGGGCGCCCGGGTAATCACAGTGGGAACCGACGTGGCTCATAAAACTGACGGGGCCAACGAACACGTCTGGTACGATCCCACAACGATGCCCAAATTAGCAACTAAAATCGCAACAGAACTCAGCAAAATTCAGCCGCAGCACAAGCATTATTTTGAACAGCAGGCCCAAAAGTATCAGACCAACGCTAAGACCATAACCACTATGATCAAACAATTGAAACAGCATGCAAATAATCAGCGTGTCGCTGTCAGTGAGCCGGTCTTTGACTACTCATTGAAGGCAATCGGCTACCGAATCAGCAATACGCATTTCGCACATGCAATTGAAGAGGGTTCCGACCCATCACCTAAGGATATCCAGCAAATGCAACAAGACATCAAGCACCACCGGATTGCCTTTTTCGTTGAAAACACTCAGACCGATAGTAACTTGGTCACGAACATGGTCAAACTCGCCAGGAAATACGATGTGCCGGTACTGAAGGTCACCGAAACGTTACCGGCCAACCAGACGTATCAAAGCTGGATGCTCAGTCAATATCGTCAATTGGCAAAGATTCAAAAAGCAACAGCCAAGTAGAAGCGCCCCGGTTAGTTGGGCCAAGTCCTGTGATTCAGTACGATCACAGTCGTGCCACGAAAAAAGGGCCGCCATTCTTGTAATCAAGAATGGCGGCCCTTTTGGCCTAATTACGACTAACCGACCGATTGTGCAGGCACTAATGTCTAATTAGTGGCGTTCAAAGCATATCCCACTTAACTTCAGTCATTCTCGCCTGGTAGTCAGTCACCGTGATTATTAATGCGACTGCTTGCGCCCATCACGCAAAAGTAACGCAAGCACGAGGCCAACCAATTCAATGCCGAGCATCATCCAGAAGACCGTATGGTACCCTTGCAAGTTCGCACGCAACGTTGAGACTCCCGCTTGTTTCTGAGCAAACGTCACGTTGGATAAGACCAAGGTCGCCACGGCCACACCAGCTGAACCGAGAATTTGACGAACCGTCGTAATCACAGCGGTACCGTGTGAAATCAGTTCATCGGGTAATGAATTAGCCCCCAATGTGACGGCGGGCATCATGACAAAGGCATTCCCGCCTTCAATTAAGGCAGCCAGCAAAATCATGGTGAGCAGGTTCAACTCTGAATTGATCAGTGCTAAGATCAGCCAACCAACAACGATCATACTCATACCAAGTAACATGATTTGTTTGTATCCAATCTTCTCTGCTAGTTTCCCAGTAAGTGGGTTCAAAATACTTAGAAGCACCGCACCAGGCACCAGTGACATGCCTGAAACGAATGGCGACACCTTCAAGACACCCTGGTAATAGAGTGGGAAGATGATTGTTACGACAATCAGCGCCACGTACGAGATTGCTGTTAGGAAAATGGCTAAGTCATAATTAAATGTTTTTAAGACCCGTAGTTCCAATAACGGCGTCTCCAAGTGAAATTGGCGATAAGTAAAGTAAGCCACCGCTAGTACTGAAACCGCTAATAACAGCCAACCGAACGTCCAGTTCACATTGGGTTTACCAATCTCATTCACGACGTATAAAATCCCAGCAAAGCCCAGTAACGTCACGATTGAGAGCAAATCTAGCTTTGAAGGCTTATTGACCATCACGTCCTTGATCGTTGTGAAACTAATTAGGATCAACAAAGTTGCCACCGTGATGAAGACGGCAAACAATCCGTGCCAATCGGTAAACTTCAAAACCACACCGGAAATAATCGGGCCAGATGCTAATGCTGATCCCATGACCAACCCGGCGACACCCATCGTACTACCCCGTTTTTCCTCGGGCGTAATCGTCAGTAAAATGGATTGATACGAGGGAAACAGCACGCCAACTGCCGCCGCTTTAATTAGGCGACCGACCATCATCACACCAAAACTGGGTGCGAAATAAATAATGATTGAACCAATATCGAAAAGCACCAAAACGGCTAAGAATAATTTCTTAAACCCAATATTATTCAACAACCACGGACTGATTGGCATCATGACGACCATTGTCAACATAAAGCCGGTCGTTAACCATTGCACGGTTGAGGCCGAGATGCCAAAGTCGCGCATAAATGTTGGGTAGACCGTCGACAAGGAAGACTGACTGATCGACATGGTCCAAGTCCCAAGCAACAGCGTAAAAATGAACCAGAAGCGTCGACGCCCCGTCAACGTTACATTTTGATTAGCTGTCTGCATTCAAAACTCCTCCTTACTTTAGAACAATTATCAACTACTAATATCCATTGTACCATTGAAACCAATGATGTACAGGCTAAAAGTCAGATTGCCAACAAAAAAGTTTGCTACACCGAATAAAGAGACGTGCACAATTAGCTTGTAACAACACCCGCGTGAATGATTGTTAAATATCCAATCTGTTAAAGCTCTAACGGACAGATTCATTAAGTCAGTTGGCCTCTAATCATCATAAAATCAGTCCCAACCAGGGCACTCCATCACACCGAAAAGCTTTGCAGCCAAACTAAAAATGGGTTGTTCAAGAATCAAATTCTTGAACAACCCATTACCTACATGTTGCATCGATATTCTTAATTTATTCAGCTAACATGGCCGCACTAACTGCCTGTAGCTGCTTCGCTTCACCAGCAGTCGGTTTAGCGGGTTTCATCTTCTTTAAGGCGATCACTGCCCGATATTGAAGTTCTGCCACATTAATATCATCCCGCAAATCATAATGAGTAATTGTGACGAAGGCGGAGTTCTCGTAAATTTTTTCAACTTTAGCATAAAAATCATAATCGGTATTGCCGTTCTTTTGACATTTAACCCGATCCCCCACAGAAATCTGAGCCATAACTATCACTCCACTTCATAAAATATGATAATAACATAGCACGTAACTGCTAGAATAACAATTATTGCTCCCGAATTTACATGATTTTTACATGGTTATGACGGATACTGTCCAAATTAAATGACATTAGGCCCAGCAGCCAGTATTTGCGGTTAGTAATGGCCAAGTTCGTAAACCAATACCTAGTACCTTAGACTGAGCTGAATCACCTTATCGATTGATAACTAGCATTCGATTTTTCTAACCAACCAAACGTACGCCATTTACGCCTGACTCTCAAAATCCGAGTGCTACTGTCTCTCGTTTTGACAACTCCCCCATCACTGCCAGCTACCCCAAATATGAGCATTGAGCGCAATCGCTAACGATTCAACTCAACGGAAACTTATTCAGTACAATGAGTGTGATTGCAACCAATAAGTAGATCGTGCCGGTGATTAATAGTATGGGTTGAATTCCAAATGCGCTGATGAGTACCGGGATTCCTAATAATCCGACCCGCCGTTTGAATTTCAAAATTTAGTCTTAGTTCGCCCAGTAGGCTAATTTTTGGCAACAAAAAAAGGAAT